>SFPR01000001.1 GCA_004551865.1 Bacteroidales bacterium | reverse complement strand
ACAAAAGCTCCCTGCCTTGGAACGCAACACCGGCAAGCAGCTCCGATTAGTCGATTGGTTCACACCAAGGCTGCACCTTCTCGATGCCAAAAGCGACCCTGCCGACCTCATACTCCGCCTGCTCAAAGAGAAAAATTTGTTACCTTTGCAAAACAAAACAACAAATCGAACAGAATGACACCGCAAACAACTCACACTCTCATAATAGGAGACAGCAGGAATTTATCTCTGATTGAAGATAATTCGGTGCATCTCATTGTTACTTCTCCGCCCTATTGGCAGCTGAAAGACTACGGAAGCGAAAACCAAATCGGCTTTCATGACAGCTATGAAGACTACATCAACAATCTCAACTTGGTATGGTCGGAGTGTTTCCGTATCTTGCACCCCGGTTGCAGAATGTGCATCAACATCGGAGACCAATTTGCAAGAAGTGTGTACTATGGTCGATACAAGGTTATACCTATCAGGACAGAAATAATAAGGTTTTGCGAGACCTTGGGAATGGATTATATGGGTGCTGTAATATGGCAAAAGCATACGACGATGAACACAAGTGGCGGAGGTGCAGTAATGGGTAGCTTTCCTTATCCCCGAAACGGAATTTTGAAGATTGACTACGAATTTATTCTGATTTTCAAAAAGCAGGGCAACGCTCCCAAAATCACTCCCGAACAAAAAGCTCTCTCGGAGATGACAAGAGAAGAGTGGAACACCTTTTTTGCTTCCCATTGGACATTCCCCGGTGCAAAACAGGACGGACACATTGCCATGTTTCCCGAAGAACTTCCCCGACGTCTGATAAAGATGTTCTCTTTTGTGGGAGAGACTGTGTTTGACCCTTTTATGGGAAGCGGAACGACCGCTTTGGCTGCAAAGAACCTCAATCGCAACTCTTTGGGCTATGAAATAAATCCCGATTTCAAGGACATATACAAGCAAAAACTCTCTCAAAACGAGCTGTTCAGCTCTGCCGACCTTGTCTATTCGGAAGACAACAACCCTTTTGACAAGAAGGCAAAACTTAACCTGTTGCCCTACTTGTTTGAAGACCCTTTCAAAATAACCAACAAGACCGACATCAAACAGCACACCTTCGGTTCGAGAATAGACAATCAAAAACAGGAAAGAGAAGAGTACTATTCGGTAAAATCGATTGATGCTCCTAACATCATTACCCTGAATGACGGCAAAAAGATAAGGCTTATCGGCATCAAAGCCAAGCAGTCTGAAAACGAAAATGCAACGGCTTTTCTGCTCAAAAAGACAAAAGGCAAAAAGGTATTCCTGAGATATGATACCACAAAGTACGACAACAACAATATGCTCTTGTGTTATCTCTATTTGGAAAACAGAACGTTCATCAATGCCCATCTGTTGAAAAACGGTTTGGCTGAAATAGACAACTCGATTGACTTCAAGTACAGAAGCAAGTTTGAAAAAATAATGACAACAATTTAAATGACAAATATGTATTCAAAACAATTCGGCAAGAAAGAACGAGTACTCAACTACGCTTGTCAGACATATCAACTCTCCCGACCAAACAAAGTGGGTGAGGTGATGTCTCTAATCAGACAATGCAGTCCACAGACATTTGAGCAGTGGAAACAATGGTACTTTGAAAATGCATTCACCAAAAGCAAGCAACCGATTAAAATCACACCGGAAGTATTGGACGAATTGGGTGAACGACTATATACCAAAATCACAGAGTTTGTCATTCCCGAATGGGAAGAAGCATTCAGAACCCTTACCAAAGAAGACTGCACGGAGTATATCTACAACCTGACGCTCAACCGTACCTATGACGGTTACCTGAGGGAGAAATCGGTAATCAACGACAGCCTTGCCAAAGAGTTTCCGGAAATGGTTTTTGAAGAGACTTCGCCCGAATTGGACCATGCCGGCGACGTGGATTACATTGCAAAAATATGCAGCAAAGCCATAGGATTTCAGATAAAGCCGATAACAGCACAAGCCTCCTTTGCAGGATACAAACTTTCGGAACGAATGCAGAAGAGCTTCGCTGCATTTGAAGAAATGTTCGGAGGAAAGGTCTTTATTATTTACAGCATCAAAGGAGAGGTTGCCAACAAAGAAGTCATCGAACAGATAAGAGCCGAAATCAAGCGTCTGAGAGAAGAGTAGCATTAGCATTGTCGTGGTATCCTTGACAGATATTATCTGTCGTTTACTGTGGTTACTCCTGTCCGCACGTAGATGCCGACGCACAAATCGAAATAAAAACAGTTCTTCACGAGAGATAAATTTGAAATTCAGAAAAGCAAAGCGGCATACACAGCATTTTTTTGAGCGGTCGGGGTTCCGGCGGCTCTTTTTTTGTGCGGTCGATATAGGAGAAGGGGTCAAAAAATCGGCAAATCTTTATAGCAAATTGACGCTAAAATGTAAGAAAAGATTGTGCAAGTTGTTCCAAGTTGTTTCACCCTCTTGGCAGATTGAAAATGTGGTTGTATCTTTGCAAGCGAAAACCAAAAGATGTTGCAACGATTGGACGTTTTCAAATCAAAGTAATTGTTTAACTTAAAAATTGTATTATTATGGCAATCAAATTTGTAAAGGTAAAAAGAAACATCACAGTAGGAAGCAATCCCGGAGAGAAGTATTTGGCTCGTTTGTTCAGAGGAACGGACGTTTCAATCGACCAGATTGCAAACGAAATTTCAGAAGCAACCACGGTATCTTACCCCGATGTACTCGCTTGTTTGAAAGCGATGGAAACACACATCTTGAAGTACATTCTTGCGGGTCAGGCTGTCAAGTTGAGCTTGTTGGGTTCGTTCATTCCGTTCATCTCTGCCAAGGCAATGAACACCGCCGAGGAAGTAACCGCCGACACTATCAAGCGTGCAGGCTGCCGCTTCTTCCCTTCGGTGAACTTCAAACAAGCGATGAAGAAGTGTAAGTTTCTCCAAACCGACATGAACATCGCCGGCTTGCAACAATAGAACGGCAAACCCTTACGTACGTATAGCAAATGCGGAGAGCCTCAAAAGCCCTCCGCTTTTTTTTATTCCCGATGTTTGTTGCGATATAACCGCAAAGCGATTTACACTCTGCCCCTGTCCGAGTGCTTTTCGGACTTTCTGCCTAAGAGCAATAATGTCCCCAAATTGCGTTTTTTCGTTCTCAAAACAGCGGAAACTATAAAAAAAAGACAGTTTCCGCAGGTTTACTAACGAAAAGCGTATATTCTAAGGTGATTTGTCCGAACAAAACAGCGACTTGACAAAACAAAACGAGGGCTGCAAATGCAGCCCTCGCCAGTTTTATCTAAACAATGGTCGTTACTTGTTCCAATCCATTGAAGCCATACGCTTGTAGGAGTTGTATCTCCATTTTGCGTTTTCTTCTGCTGCCGAGAACAATGCCGCTGCTTCTTCAGGGAAGGCTTTCTTCAAGGAGTTGTAACGTACTTCTCCGTCAATGAATGCTTGGAACTTGCTCCAGTCAGGCTCTTTGGAGTCTAAGCTGAATGGGTTCTTGCCTTCTGCTGCAAGGCTTGGGTTGTATCTCCACAAGTGCCAGTAACCGCACTCTACCGCACGCTTGCCTTCTTCTTGTGTTTTGCCCATGCCTATCTTGATGCCGTGGTTGATACAAGGAGCGTAAGCGATTATCAACGATGGTCCGTGATATGCTTCGGCTTCTTTCAACACCTTCAAGTATTGTGCAGGGTCTGCTCCGATTGATACTTGGGCAACATATACATAGCCGTATGTTGTTGCTATCATTCCGAGGTCTTTCTTTCTTATTCTCTTTCCTGAGGCTGCAAACTTGGCAATAGCTCCCACAGGGGTTGCCTTTGATGCTTGTCCTCCGGTGTTGGAATAGACTTCGGTGTCGATTACCAAGATATTGACGTCTTCGCCCGATGCGATAACATGGTCAAGTCCGCCGTATCCTATGTCGTATCCCCAACCGTCGCCTCCAAATATCCATTGTGATTTCTTGACGATGAATTGTTTGTTTGCTTCAAGCTCTTTGCAGATGTCGCAACCGCATTGAGAAAGGGTTGGAACTAATGCGTCATAGACTTTTTGAGTTGTCTCTGGGCATTCTCTGTTGTCCAACCACATTTGGAACAATGCTTTTTGTTCGTCGCTGCAACAAGTGCAAGCCAAGCCTTCTTGCATCAATCTCTCGATGCGGTCTCTCATCTTGCGTGTTGCTGTTGCCATACCCAAGCCAAACTCTGCATTGTCTTCAAACAACGAGTTTGCCCAAGCAGGTCCTCTGCCTTTTGCGTTCTTTGTGTAAGGCATCGACGGACATGAGCCTCCGTAGATTGACGAACAACCTGTTGCATTGGCAACAATCATTCTTTCGCCAAAGAGTTGGGTTATCAACTTGATGTATGGTGTTTCGCCACAGCCTGCACAAGCTCCCGAGAACTCAAACAATGGTTGTGCAAATTGGGAGTTCTTTACGCTCTTGGTTATATCTACCAAGTCTGACTTGTAGCTTACGTTCTTGGTTATGTTGTCCCAATTCTTTGCTTCGTCTGTCTGGCTTATCAAGCTCTCCATTGTCAAAGCCTTTGTCTTTGCAGGACATACATCGACGCAGTTTCCGCAACCTGTACAATCGAGTGGAGAAACCTGAACGCGGAACTGCATTCCGTCAAATTCTTTTCCTTGAGCCTTGATGGTGGTTATTTCGCCCACCTTTGCAAGCTCGTCTTGTGTGAAGACAAACGGACGTATTGCTGCATGAGGGCAAACCAACGAACACTTGTTACATTGGATACAATTTTCGCTGTGCCATGCAGGGACGTGTGATGCGATACCTCTCTTTTCGTATTGTGAAGTACCTGCAGGGAAAGTTCCGTTTTCCATTCCCTTGAATGCACTTACAGGAAGGCTGTCTCCCTCTTGTGCATTGATTACATCTACTATGTTTCTGATAAATTCGGGACGGTCGGAAGTTTGTTCGCTTTGGCATGAGCAACCGCAAGTGCAAGCCTCTGCCCATTCTTTCTTAACTTCTATCTTGATTACCTCGCCTCCCTTATCGACTGCCGCATAGTTCATCTTGACGATGTTCTCGCCTTTCTTGCCATACGACTTGTCGATAGCTTTCTTCATTGCTTTGACTGCAAGTTCGTAAGGGATTACTTCTGCAATCTTGAAGAATGCCGATTGCAAAATGGTGTTGGTTCTGTTGCCCAAGCCTATTTCTTCTGCAATCTTGGTTGCGTTTATGATGTAGAAACTGATGTTCTTTTCTGCCAACTCTTTCTTTACCTTGCTGCTCAAACGTTCTACGGTTTCCTCAGGCGAGAACATAGAGTTCAAAAGGAATGTTCCGTTTGGCTTTATGCCTTTCAACACTTCGTACATGTTCATGTAGTTGAAGACGTGGCAGGCAACAAAGTCAGGAGTTGTAACAAGGTACGGTGAACGAATTACGTTGTCGCCAAAACGTAGGTGTGAGCAAGTGAAACCTCCCGATTTCTTACTATCGTATGAGAAGTATGCCTGACAATATTTGTTGGTGTTCTCTCCGATAATCTTAATCGAGTTTTTGTTTGCTCCGACTGTACCGTCTGCTCCCAAGCCGTAGAATTTTGCTTCAAATGTTCCTGCTGTTGCCATCGAGACCTCCGGAAGAACAGGCAAAGAGTGGTTGGTTACATCATCGACAATACCGACTGTGAATTGGTTCTTTGGTTCTGCTGCTTTGAGGTTTTCGACAACCGAAAGGATTTGTGCAGGGGTGGTATCTTTTGAAGACAATCCGTATCTTCCGCCAATCACCATTGGCTTTTGGCTGCAAGAGCAAGAAGCTATTGCCTCAACAACATCCAAGTACAAAGGATCTCCGTTTGCACCTGCTTCTTTTGTTCTGTCCAAAACGCAAATTCTCTTTGCCGACTTCGGAAGTGCTGCAAAGAAGTACTTCTTTGAGAACGGTCTGTAAAGGTGTACTGTTACCAATCCGAGTTTTTCTCCCTTGGCTGCAAGATAATCTATTACTTCTTTAATGGTGTCTGAAACGCTTCCCATTGCAACAATTACGTTCTCTGCATCTGCTGCTCCGTAGTAGTTGAATGGCTTGTATTCTCTTCCGGTAAGTGCAGAGATTTTCTCCATATAGTCTGCCACTATGTCGGGAAGGGCATCATAGTAAGGGTTGCAAGCCTCTCTTGCTTGGAAGAACACATCAGGGTTTTGAGCTGTTCCTCTTGTAACAGGGTGTTCAGGATTAAGGGCATCGTCCTTGTATGCTTTCAAAGCATCTCTGTCCAACAAAGCTGCCATATCTTCTGTGTCGAGAGCTTCAATCTTCTGTATTTCGTGAGAAGTTCTAAATCCGTCAAAGAAGTGCATGAAAGGTATTCTTCCCTTGATTGCCGAAAGGTGAGCAACTCCTGCCAAGTCCATTGCTTCTTGAACCGAAGCCGAAGAAAGCATTGCAAAACCTGTCTGACGGCAAGCGTAAACATCGGAATGGTCTCCGAATATTGACAAAGCCTGAGCGGCAATCGTTCTTGCTGTTACGTGCAATACTCCCGGCAACATTTCGCCTGCAATCTTGTACATATTGGGTATCATCAACAACAATCCTTGTGATGCTGTGAATGTTGTAGATAAAGCACCTGCCTGCAAAGAGCCGTGCAAAGCACCTGCAGCACCTGCTTCCGATTGCATTTCAACCAACTTAACTGTTTCTCCGAAAATGTTTTTGCGACCGTTAGCCGACCATTCATCGACATATTCCGCCATTGGAGACGAAGGGGTAATAGGATAAATAGCAGCCACTTCGCTAAACATATAAGCAACGTGGGCGCAAGCCTGATTACCATCGCAAGTCAAAAATTTCTTTTCTTTTGCCATTGCTGTAAAAATATAAATTGTTTCTAAATAATGTCATTCCAATTCATTTCTCCTGATTGAGAAAATCTTTGCAAGGTGCAAAAGTACTAAAAAAAACGAAACGGCGAGACAATAATCACATTATTTTATGACATCTGTCGGAGCTTTCGACATTTGTTGCGGTCAATTTGGCTCTCTATTCGTTTTTTTTCGGATATTTGCATTTTATTTTGATGATTGAATGAGTGCTAAAAAGACTTTTTACGGCTATGTTGCCGTTGTGTTTTCGATGATTTTTTGGGGAATAAGTTTTGTTTGGACAAAGCAGTTGCTCGATGCTCATTTCCCTGTCTTCCTTATACTTGTCATACGTCTGACAATATCGTCTCTTGTTTTGTTCTCTGTCTTTTCGCTTGGCGGAAAGTTGGACAAAATCAAGAAAAAAGATATTCCTTTATTTGTTGCACTTGCTTTTTTTGAGCCGTTTCTCTACTTCATAGGCGAAAATTTCAGCATGAAGTTTGTCGATGCGAGCTTTGCTTCAATAATGATTGCAACTCTTCCCGTAGTCAATCCGATTGCCTTGTGGATTTTCAATGGCGAGAAGATAAAAGGCAATCTTCTTTCGGGCGTTCTTCTGTCTGTTGCGGGGATTTGCCTTATGAGTTTGGGCGACGGATTTAGCTTTGTGGTCGATTATCGCGGTGTGTTGCTGTTGCTGCTTGCCGTTGCGGCAGGCTCGGGATACACAGTGATGCTTTCCCGACTGATAGACAACTACGGACCTGTTACGATAACAACTTGGCAAAACATATTGGGAGCTGTGTTCTTCCTTCCGTGCTTTTTGATTTTCGATTTGAACAATCTTGCGAGCGTTCAGTGGAGTTTTGGGGCTGTTTTGTCGTTGGTCATGCTGGCATTGCTTTGTTCTTCGGGTGCATTCATGCTTTATGCTTACGGAGCAAAGACCATATCTATTATGAAGGTGAGTGTGTTTACCAATGCCATACCTGTTGTTACCATTATCTTTGCAATCTGCTTCGGAATGGAGAGCCTTACATGGAACAAGGCAGCAGGTATTCTCATTGTTGTGGGAGGGTTGTTGTTCAGTCAGTTTGGATTTAACAGAAAAAGCAAACAAATATGAAAGTCAAAGTCGGATTGGTGCAGATGAGCTGTACCGAAAACAAACAAAGCAATATCACAAAAGCCGAAGAGCAAATCCGCAAGGCAGCTGCCGAAGGTGCAAACATCGTTTGTTTGCAGGAATTGTTTGCCTCACTATATTTTTGCGATGTGGAGGAGTATGCCAATTTTGATTTGGCTGAGGCAATTCCCGGAAGCACCACAGAGCGTTTGTCTGTTTTGGCAAAGGAGCTCTCGGTGGTGATAGTGGCATCGCTCTTTGAGAAGAGAGCCGAGGGAGTGTATCACAATACCACGGCGGTGTTGGACGCCGACGGAACATACCTCGGAAAGTATCGCAAGATGCACATTCCGGACGACCCGGGCTACTACGAAAAATTCTACTTCACCCCGGGCGACTTGGGCTACAAGGTATTCAAGACCAAGTATGCCACCATAGGAGTGTTGATTTGTTGGGACCAATGGTATCCCGAGGCAAGCCGCATCACCGCTCTCAAAGGTGCAGACATTCTCTTCTACCCCACTGCAATCGGCTGGGCAGAGTGTCAGGACGAGGCGACAAACCGCGAACAATATGAGGCATGGCAGTGCATTCAACGCTCTCATGCAATAGCCAACGGAGTACATACAGTGTCGGTAAACCGCGTAGGACGAGAAAAAGACATGATTTTCTGGGGAGGAAGTTTCGTTTCCAACCCTTTTGGCACACTTTTGTACAAAGCATCGCACGACAAGGAGGAAACTTCCGTCGTAGAATTGGACCTTTCTCTCACCGACCACTACCGAAAGCATTGGCCATATTTGAGAGACAGGCGAATAGACTCCTATCAGCCGATTTGCAAAAGATTTATTGACGAATAAAACACCATAGACACCATAATGAAAACACCGAAAGACTTGGGATTTTACTTTCCTGCCGAATGGCACAAACACGAGGGCACATGGCTCAGCTATCCGCACAATGAGAACTCGTGGCCCGGCAAGATAGACACCATATTTCCCTCATATCACAAATTCATTGCCGAACTCTCAAAATCAGAAATAGTAAACATCAATGTGGAAGACGAAGCTGCAAAAGAGACAATCACGGAGGCTTTGTCAGAGCTTAAAGCCGATTTGTCGAGAGTGGAGTTCCACTTTTTCAGAACCAACGACGCATGGTGCAGAGACCATGGTCCTGCCTTTGTTCTCAAAGCCAACCAAAAGGCATTGGTAAATTGGGATTACAACGCTTGGGGTGGCAAGTACCCTTGTGAACTCGACAACCTCATTCCGCTCAAAATAGCAGAAGAAATGAATCTTGAAGTCTTTCACCCGCACATAGTCATGGAGGGAGGCTCGATAGACGTCAATGGTTGCGGCACTTTGCTCACAACAACTGCCTGCCTTTTGAACCCGAACCGCAATCCCCTTCTTTCGCAAGGCGAGATTGAAGAAAAGCTCTGCCAATACTACAATGTGGATAAGGTGATATGGTTGGGAGAAGGCATTGAGGGCGACGACACAGACGGACACGTCGATGACATTACCCGCTTTGTCAATCCCACAACGGTTGTTACGGTGGTAGAAGAAAACAAAAACGATGCCAACTACCAAGTGCTTCAAGACAACCTTTCTCTTTTGAAGACGGCACGGCTTCAAGACGGAAAGCAGCTTGATATTGTCGAGCTGCCAATGCCTTCTGCCGTTGTGTGGGACGATATGCGTCTGCCGGCTTCGTATGCCAACTTCTATATTGCAAACAAGGCGGTGATTGTGCCGACCTATCGTTGCGACAACGACGAGAAAGCCTTGTGTATATTGGAGAGTTTGTTCCCCGACAGGAAGATTGTCGGCATAGACTCGACCGATATTATCTGGGGCTTGGGCAGCTTTCACTGTCTTTCTCAACAAGAACCCTCTTTGTAGAAACAAACATCATAACATATCATGAACAAAAAAAATATATTTGCAGTATTGCTCTGCCTGATGATTGCAACAGGTGTTTCGGCTCAGGAGTATCTGAAATGGAGCGTTGAAATAAAATATGATTCGGTGCAGTCGTTGGACGGAAAGTATTTTGCAGTCAAAGACAACGGTAAATGGGGAGTGGTGAAAGACGGCAAGAGCATTCTTCCGTGCCGATACGACTATATTGATGCCTTGGGCGACGATGTGATTACCTTTGTGCAAGATGGCAAGGCAGGCTTTGCCGACACCGAAGGCAATATTCTCATTGAGGCTTCATACCCTGCCAATGTGGATATTCAGACCGAAGACAAGACACAGCTCAATTTGTTTGACCAAGGCTCGTGCATTGTGTTTGACAATGGCGAACTGAGATTGATAGACAAGCAAAACAAGCGTCTGTTGGGCGACAGTCTGATGATTGTTTCCAGAGTGGGCAATGCTGTCGTGATAAAGCAAAACGGACTTTTCGGAATGGTCAATTCCCAAGGCGTTGTAACGGTAGAGCCTCAGTTCTTGTCGTTGGAAACCTTGGTTGCAGGCAAGTTGTATGCCTACCAAGTCCACACTCACGAAGGAGTGCCGATGTCGGGACTGTTGGACGAGAACGGAACAATCATGGCAAAACCGCAGTTTGAAGATTTCTTGACCTTCACCACTCCGCAAGGAGTATTCATCAAGGCATACCTTCCGAGCGGAGCTCAGGCTCTCTTCTCCCAAGAGGGCGATATGCTTGCCCAACCGCTCTATCAGGTCATAGAACCCACAAAGTATGATGCTTTCTTCTCGATTACTCAGGACATGAAGAAAGGCTTGCTCGGCAAAAACTACGTTCTGTATGTAGAGCCGAAGTACGACAGGGTCGATGTGGTTGTTCGTCAGGACACTTTCTTTGTTGCATACGAAGGATTGACCACATACGTTCTGAACACCTCCAACCAAGTTGTCGCAAAGACCGACGGCGTTGTTCTCGATTTAATTCGCAACAAGGAAGGCAACCTTTTGTTGATTACCGAACAGGATTTGTCATACGGCTTGCTCTCCTCAGATGGGAAATGGCTCATAGAACCTCAATACGACGAGGTGTTGGGAGTGGTGAACGACTGCTTGTGCGTTCGCAAAGGCAAGAAATGGGGTGCAGTCGATAAAAACAACAATGTGGTTGTCGATTTTGTATATGGCAAGGCTCGCATTTCAAACACAGCTGAGCTGATTGCCTTTTTTGACTACAAGAAAGGTTCAAAGATGCTTTGTAAGGACGGCAACATCATAGACTTTCCAAAGAGCGAATCGGTCTTGGTGTTTGGCAACTATGTGGAATACAAAAACAAAGACAAGAAAGTGCGTATCTATTCTGACAACAGACGAATACCCGACAACTTCATCACCATTGGTGCAGACCGCGAGGGTATATTGGTTGCAAAAACCGAAAAAGGTTGGTCTTATTACAATTCCGCAAAATGCACTCCCCTTACAGACAAAACTTTTGATGCGGCAGGTTGTTTTGTTGCAGGCAAGGCATACGCAGCCAAAGACGGCAGCCTCTTGGTATTGGACAGCAACTTTGAGACCATGCAGAAAGTTGCAATGCCGCAAGGGGTCAATCTTCACTCGATTGTCTCTCTTCTCACCCTCTTTGGCAGTCAGGGAAGAGACAATTTTACAATCAAGGACACTAAAACGAATAAAGTAGGAGTTATAACAATCAACAAATAATAAGAAATTATGAAAAAGATATTCGGAAAATCAATTTTGCTGATTGCTTTGTCAATACTATCTATCGATGTGTTTGCTCAGCAATACAGAAGTTTCACTCTCGACAATGCACCTTTCGGAACAAACGGAATATACTATTCGCTGCCTCAGACAGAATTGGTATTTGATGTGTGCATAGAGAAAATCACCGAGTACAAAGGCTGTTATGCCGACTATGCTTATCTGCTCGGATTGAAGAACATCATTCTTTCGGACGAAGTTTCTTACCGCATCAAGGACATTAAAATCCGCACCAAAACCATTGCGGACAACTCTTCGACCTACTTCTTGCAGTACGAAGACGGAGTGTGTGTGCAGTTGAACGATGCAGGCTGTCTGTCTGCAATAGGAAAAGTGCCTCCGCAACAGATGATGCCTCCTTGTGAGAAGAAACGCCCTGCAAGAGCCACAAAACAAAAGCCGGCAGCCGAAACCAAATCGACCCTTCCCACATACGAGCAACGCTATCTTGAAGCAGGAATGTTGGAGAGCCTGCCCGGAATGACAGCCGACAAGGCAGTAAAACAAATCGAACGACTAAAAGAAAAACAAATCGACATACTATCGGGAAGCATAGACGGAACGTACATGAACAACACAGTGGAATATATGTATAAGCAGTTGGACGAAATGATTGAGGCATACGTTGCGATGTTTGCAGGAAGCAGACAATCGGAAGAGCTGCACTACACTTTTACCATCATTCCCGAAAAGCCCCTTATTGTGGAACAAGACCTGCTTGTCGGAGTATTCAAATTTTCGGAACAAGAGGGAGTAAAACCGCTCAACTCGCCTTCGGATATACCTACCATTGTTGCCAACCTTCACAGCTTCAACACAACCAAAGAGCAAACCAAAACAGAGGCTCAAAAATCTAAGGACGACAAATTACAAAAACGTTTGGCAAAAAAAGGAGTGGGAGTATATTACCGCATTCCCGAGAAAGTAAAAGTCTCGATTACTTCGGGAGAAAAAGTGTTTGACAAAACAGTAAACATATCACAGTTCGGACAAACCACCTGCATAATGGATTGTCCGTCGGGATTGCTGTTTGACCCCGAAAGCGGAGCTTTGAAACACATAGCAAAATAACAGCTTTGCAAACAGAAGGTTAATACTTTGAATCATATTACTTGGACAAGACGCCGTTTCAACAAACCGAAACGGCGTCTTTTTATGAGCAGAACAGCGTTTTAACTCAACCGAACGCCGCTTTGTTTTTGAGCAAGTTGTGATTTTGCCCAAATTATGTTCCACTACAATCGGTTTTCTGTACCGAAAGGGCAAAAACTATCGAAAGGGGCAAACATTTTTCAAATAAAAGGTGTCTGTTAGGTGGTTTTTTAGTAGTTTTGCACTTCTCAATCGCTGTGCAAAAGACCATGCGAGAGAGCAGTGATGTAGTTTGAAAAAATTGTTGTTATACAAAATGCAGTTATTTATGAGAAAAATTGTTTTGACAGCATTGTTGGTTGTATTGCTTCTGCCTTTTGAAGTTTATTCTCAAGGTTGTGCGGCAATATATGCAAAGAAAATCTCAATCAATCAGGGCGTTCGCGACACTGTTGATTTTTCGGCAACCGAGCTGAACAACGGCATACAGATGCAGTGCGGTCAGACTTATTTGTTGGGAGCTGAAACATTTGCTCCGGGAGGTTCGTCAAGCTATGTGTTTGAACAAATTCCTTACGAGCCGCCTGTGCCGTTTGATTTGGGAGGAACGGTAGCATCGTATGCAGGACAGTTGTGCAATTCTGATGATACATGGGGTTCGTTGTTCTCTTTGAACTACGGACACCCGCCTCAACCCGGCATTCCCGACTTTACATTTGACTTTTACGGACAGACCTATCAATATGCTGTGGTTGGAGCAAACGGACTTATTTCATTCGACATCAACAACCCTAATTGTGTAACTCCTCCCGGTGAAAATTGCAAGCATTGTCAATTTACACAAGAAGGTTCCGGACCTGTGCCGAACGCAAACAGATACAAAAACTGCATCATGGCACCTTATTATGACATCATCTTTACAACAGCAGGAGATGTTTATTTCGATGTCATTGGCGAATATCCGTGCAGAAAGATGGTGTTGAGTTTCTACCAAGTCCCTATGTTTCGTTGTACAAGTTTGATTGCAACTCACATGGTCGTATTGTACGAAACAACCAATGTCATAGAGTTTTATTTGCAAAACAAACCAATTTGTACCAGTTGGGAAGAAGGAAAAGCTACCTTGGGAATACACAATGCTGACGGAACTCAGGCTTGTACAATCACCAATGCTGACGGACTAAGCTACAACAACAGCGTTTGGGGCGCTCAAAACGAGGCTTGGCGTATCAAACCGAGCGGACAGCTTGACAGCTATGGCGTGGAGTGGAAGAAAAGGGCGGCTTTTGATTACTCTGCTCCAATGATGGAGGTTGCTGCCGATATAGACGGAGTTGTTACGGTAGATGTAACTGCTCAGGAAGGTCCTACAAGGTTTTTCTGCAAGAATACCATTGTGAGAGATGACGGAAACGAGTTTGAGGTTTGGGATTCGACTGCTGTGTATTATCCTATTGATATGCCCGATATTGTGATTTCTCACAACGAGAACGTGGAATACAAAGATACTGTGTGCAGCGGAGGGATTGTCAATTTTGCTCTTTCGGGCGGCGGAGACAACGGCAAGTACTATCAGATGTCTCCTCGCAATGCAGACGCTGATACCTTGACCGTTTTGGGTGCTACTTTCAATCGTGCCAACAACCCTGCTGTTGATGAGGTGAAGTACATCTTCAAGATTGAGAACTACGATGACTTCGGCACTTTGGTCTGCACCAGATATGACTCTTGTGTCATAGTAAACAGAAGTTTCAACGTAGAGTTGCAAGAAGACTTCACAATCTGCAAGGGAACGGAGATTACTCTTACCGACATTTTGAAAGAGCATGAGGGTGTTTCTTCTTGGAGTACGGGAGCAACGGGCGATACGTTGGTTTATGCTCCCGAGCACACGGAGACAATCACCCTTACCAAGACCGATAACCTCGGTTGTACTGCTTCGGACGAGATTGTAGTTACGGTGAACGACTCTCCCGAGGTTACCATTACGGGAACGATGGACATTTGTGAGGGTACTTCCACAAGGCTTACTGCCAACTCTACTCCGGGAGGTTGTACGTTTGAGTGGGACAACGGCAGCACAGAGCAATCCATATTGGTAACTCCTGCAACAGAACAAACCTATACGGTGAGCGTCAAACTGCCTCCTGCAATGTGTGAAACAATAGAATCGGCAACCGTCATTGTCAGACCGCTTCCTCAGGTGATGTGTTCGGAAGATAAGTTGATTTGTGAGGGTGAGAGTGCAGAGATAAGCGTGAACGGAGATGCCACAAGATGGGTGTGGGAGACCACAGACCCTGCCGTAAACGGGGCGAATGCAACCAACTTTGTTGTATCGCCAAGTGCAACCACCCTATATAAGGTTCATGGTTACAACGACATCAACTGCCACAGCCAAGATGAGGTAAAGGTTACGGTAGAGCCTAAGCCTACTCCTTACATTCGCCTCAATCCGAGCGTGCTTGATGCCCTTGACCCTACAATAATAATTACCGACGGCTCAACAGGTAACGATTCGAGACAGTGGCGATTGAGCGACGGCTACACTTCGACCAACGAATCGTTCGTTCACACCTTTGAACTTACCGATACCTCGATGAGATTTGACATATCGCTTGTGGCAGTATCGCCGGCAGGTTGCACCGACTCTATATCAACCTTTGTGAGAGTGAAGAGAGACCACTATTTGTGGGCACCTACCGGAATATACCTTCACGACAACAACCCTGCAAACAGGGAGTTCCGCCTTTGGATTGACAACATTGTCTCATACAACTTGGAAATCTTTAACCGCAATGGCGAAAGAGTATTCCAAACAGACGACATAGAAAAGGCATGGGACTGTACCTACAAGGGTAGCACGGTGATGCAGGGAGTATATGTGTGGAAAGTGGTTTACCGACACAACGATGCTCCGAACAAAGAAGAAAGTCAGACAGGTACATTCATGATATACAACTAAAATGTATTGAAAAGATGATAAGTGCAGATGATATTGAAAAAGCAAAAGTCCTCTTGGCAGAGGACAAACTCGAAGAAGCGATGAGCCTGCTCGACAAATTGGTTGCCGACAAGGACAATGAGTTGAAGGACGAGGCATATTACGTCAGAGGTAACGCCTTTCGCCGTGGCAACCATTGGAAAGAAGCAATCAACAACTACACTCGGGCAATCGAACTAAACCCCCAATCTCCCGCCGCAGCCATGAAGGCAAGTTGCATAGAGATATTGGACTTCTTCAACAAAGATATGTTTAACCACTAAGCCAAGACACAAAAGCAAAAATAGAGAGGGAACGAACAAAGCATTCGTTCCCTCTCTTTATTTACGCCTCAAATGACAAAACCACACCGCCTTTGAAGACTTGCAACCGCAACTTCGACATTGCAACAAACAGTTTCAAACTATCGTTGTTTAATACAATTTCAAAAGAGACCTAATTACAAAAAATCCATACGCTACTAAATTGAAGGTGTTATAATCAACCGCCAATTTCCGTTTCTCTCTGTGCGTTGTATGTATCCCTTTTCTGTGAGTTGCTTGATTTGTTTGTTTACGGCATTCATACTTATGCCCACTTCTTTCGACAGCCTTGGTATGGTAATGTCGGGAAACTCATACATCAAATTGAGTATTCTGCTTGTCGTATCGGTACGGAACAAGATACGTTCGCCGTCAAACCACCACACATTCTCCCCTCTTTCGGTCAAAAAACGGATATGATACGTAACCTCTTCAACAAAAAGGTTGGTAAAGTAGGTCAAAAACTGTTGAATGTCTCGTTTTGAAGCGTGCGCTCCCAAATACGGACTTGCCCCGACGGTCAAGTCTGTCTTGTGAAGTGCCTCCAAATATTCATTTCTTTTTCGACTTCTGACAACAATCATAGGAAAGCCGTTCCTCAAAAGGATATAATTGACCATCAGGCGGGCTATTCGACCATTGCCGTCTTCAAACGGATGAATCCGGATATATCGGTAGTGAAACAATGCAGCCAATTCTATTGGTGTAAACTTGCCCGACTGTTCTGCTTCGTTATACCAATTTACCAAATCGGTCATAAACGCCGGTGTCTCTTCGGGTGAGGCATACTCAAAACGGCTGCCGTATCTTGTTATCACACTATTGGGACGAGTCTTATATTGTCCTGCATGTATGACATAGCTTGTTTGAACGCCGCCGGCAAGTGTGCGATATATCGTATAGTCCTCTCGTAACAATGTCTTGTGGAGCGTGCGAATAAAGTTTTGCGTCAAAGGATAGTCTTTCAACCGAGCCTCTTGCGTCATCATCTTTAACCCCACGTTGCCGGCTGTCATCTCCTGCACATCTCTCAGATCTGCCTCACCAATAACTTTTCCGAACAACAGCAGTATTTCCGTCTGCCCATACGTCAGCGTGTTGCCCTCTATGTGATTGCTATTATAGTTGAAGTCAATGGTAAATCGGCGGCTGAGCATCTCTCTGTCTCTGTCGGAAAGAGGTTGCAAAGCCTCCCATCTGCTCAATATCTCTTTAACTTTATCCATATTTATACTATTGTCCTTTCGTTGCAAAATTTCGCTCTCAAAGGTGTATATCGTCCACCTTTCAAAGCATTTTCCTGCATTTTGTTTCTTGCTTCACCCTTTTCTCTTGTCGTTATGCTTCAATTCTTTACTCTTTTGCATTCTTCATCTTTGTCTCTTTCATTCCTATTCCTCTTGTTAGTAATGATATGATAATAATATGAATAGTCGATGCCTTTCATAAAGAGTTCTCTGCGATTGTGTAGGTCATGTTGCTCTCATACAAAGGTAAGCCTTGCGTTTGCTCTGTCCGTCAATGGTATTGTCTATATACCTCAGCCATTCGAGAAATGCCGTTGCCTCTTTCATTTGTTCGTCCTCTTGTTGGCAAGCGGTGTCGAAAGATTGTTATATGTCTATATTTCGTAAGGTCGCTCGGGTTTGCGGGAACAAATTATTTCACTTCTTAATAGAGTCTCTTTTCTTTGGAGAAATCGTAGTTTCCGTTGTCGGTTTCGTTTTTCTTCTTTTTGTTTCTCGGCACCAAGTTATCGACTTTTCTCCACCTTCCTCTCTCAAACACCATTCCCTCCACTTTTCCGCTCGGCACATTGAGCTGCATAAAGCCCGACACGGCATCTGTTTTAGACTCCAACTCGTCGTACAAAATCAACCATGCTTTTTCGATTTGCTTCTCTTCAACTTCAAAAGGTCGGTTCTTCTTCATGGGCTTTTTGCCTGCCTTTTTAATTCCGCCAACCTCAAAAAACTGATTGTCATACAAGAGATTGAAGGCTGCATCGGGGGCATACTCAAAAATCATGCGTTTCAAACCTTTTTGTTTGTAGAATATGGGAGCTCCGAAGGTCGGTCTGCCGCTGTTGTGCTTGAATGTGATTGGCTCTATGACTTTTCGTTTGGAGTAGATGTCTTTTCCGTCAAATCCCAAGAGTGTATAGTAGGTTATATTTTCGTGTTTTGAGGTTATCAGGTCATAATACACCGCTCCAAACCAACAGCTGTCGGAGAGTTTCTGCTCCTGAGGCGAGAAAATCTCATCGTTGCGAGCCATCAAGCGATATACTTCATACTCTCCGCTCGCTTCATTTTTGGCTTGAATGAAACCATAATTGGAATACTCGCCTTCGGAAGAGACCACCGCCCAAGTAAAAATTCTAAAACGTTTGTCCTTTGAGGTCAGAATGCTTATCTTGTCGAGCAATGCAAAGTCATGATTGAAACTATTGGGCATTTCCAAACAATTTTCGAGTGCAGAGATAAAACGTTCATTGGCATTAAATCGCTCATTGTCGTTGCCTGCCATAAACATTGTGTCTTGCAGAGCACTCATCTGTTCTTCCATGTTTTGCAAAAAAGAGGAGCTTTGTCCCTTTGCAGGGAGTGTCAGTCCCAAAAGACACACCAAAACGAGTACATTTCTTTTCATGTGTGCAAAAATACAAAAAAGCAAGCAGCAAAACGGCAAAGTGATAAAAAAAAGAGCGGAATTGTCTTCCGCTCTTTTTCTTTTCTACAATGTAGGTCTTTCTATCTTATAATTTCTACTGAGCCTTTGAACTCTACATCTCTTATCGGACCTCTTCCGACGAAGCGGTAGAAGTATGTTCCCGAAGGGGTGTTGGTTGCGGCAGGGTCCCAAAAGTCGCTATCGTTGCGAATGTCTTGCACAAAGTAAATCCTTTTGCCATAGCGGTTGTAGATTGACAATTCGTTGTCAGGAAAGGCTTGTCCTTCAACAAGGTTGTGTATCGTAAAGACGTCATTCACTCCGTCGCCGTTTGGTGTTACAACTGTCGGGAACATCAAATTGTCGTTGATTATGGTGATTATTCTCGATATGGTGTCATGACATTCGTAGATGAAGCCGCTCGGTGCTTGGTTTACGCTGTATGCGTCAAGGCTGATAAGGTAATCGCCTGCCACGCTCTGTCCCGATTGCGGTGTCCATGTGTATGAAGGGTTAGTTCCGAAGAGGTTCTCTATATCATTGCTGTTGTTGCGGTTGGTTTGTACCGTCCAATGGTATTGGTTTGTCGCATCGTCCGGCTTGGTGAGGTTCACAAGGTTGGCTGTCGGGTCGGAAGCATAAGGGTTATTCGGTTCCCAACCAAAGTCTGCTATCGGGTGCTTATAGACGTTTATCATGCCCGGATAGAATACCGAGTCTTGACAGCCATACTCCGAAGTAACTTTCAGTTTCACATCGTATGTGCCGTAAGGGAAGGTAAAGGCAGGGTCCGCCTCCGTGGAGGTCTCTTCGCCAACCGTCCACTCAAATTGTGTGGCGTTGGTGGCTGTGTTCAACAAGCGGAAGCTGAATGGTTCGCAACCCTCAAGCGGATAGACATCGGAGGTGAAGGCTGCATTTGCCGCAGGTCGCACGATAAGGTTGATGTCGTCTTGTCCGTAGCAGTAAATAGAGCCGTTATATTCGGTTACCAATACCTTATAATTGACTACCGAGGCTGAGTTCTCTGATGCTTCTGCCGTGATTACTCTTGTGGTTTCACCTGTCGGAGACCATATATAGGTAGCGGTAGGTGATTCGTTGCCCGCATCAAGTTGTACGTTGGTCATCTCGCACAAGGCTATGTCTTCTCCGAGGTTCACAACAGGGGTTTGAACAACCGTCAAAGGCGATACCGTATCCCATTGGCAGCCGAAGTCGTCTATGATGCTGACATCGAAAATGAATGTGCCGACGCTGTCAATCGGTGGTGCGATAATCGAAGAGGTACTCGTCTGCTGTGAAAAGAAGGTTGGTCCTGACCAGATTACAGTGTCAATAGGAACTTGGTAGTCCCAATTTGCTGCACTGCTCTGTCCCAATTCCATATCCCACCAGAATACATAGCCGTTGTCAATACTCCAGCTGTCGCAAATCATGATTGCCCACTCTCCGTTCAAAGGACAACCAACCAAAGATTGAAATCCGTTCAAATCAACTGTCTGCTTGTCAGCCGTCGTAGTTGCATTTTGTTGTATAGGTGTTTGGAAATAACCTACGGTATCTTCCACATTGGTAGGCGTAAGCGTTCCTCCCATTGTTATTGTTCCCAAAACTCCCATTGCTCCTGTAAGGTACTGATTGGAGAAGCAGTATGTTGCTCCTGTTCCGATAGGGGCGCAAGTAGAGTCGCAACAGTTTGTACCCGAGTCATCGATAGGTACTCCAAGATAGGTACCACCTCCACCGCCACCAAAGTACATCAATGTTGCACTCTGTCCGTTTGGACATACAATGGATATTCCCAAGTCTCCCAAGAAGGAGTGTTCAACGTTCATACATATAGACATAATGTCGTCAGGCGAACCAACTGTCGCACCCGAAGGGAAGTTGTCAAAAACAACCGGAACGCTGAAACAGCCTGTCGGACTTAGATACAAACAACTATTTCCGTCGGGAATGAATGTCGTTCCCTCAAATCTTTCCTTTTCGCTTCTGCTAAACTCCAACGAATCGACTATAATTTGGCTATTCTCGCCATAACCTACGGTAAAGCCGACTTCTGTGCCGGAACACATATCGGGCATTTGTTGTACTGTCTTGATAGGGTTGGTTGCCATACGAATACGAGTGTCAATCGAATTTTTGCTTCGGCAACCTCCGTTTGCGGTATCTTCAACCACAAGGAACAAATCGTATCCCGAGAAGTCTGCCCAGCTGTGTCCCACTTCCGGATTGTAATTTACCGTTGCATTCTGACCATCTCCGAATGTCCACTCATATATACAGTTGGAAGCATCTTGGTGATATACGTTGTCATTTTCGGGGAACAAAGGCTTTGCCACCAAAACCACAGAGTCACCATAACAGAAATCGACGCTCTTAAACTTGATTATCGTAATCGAGCTGTCAGCATTGACAATAGTGTCTGC
Source organism: Bacteroidales bacterium (assembly GCA_004551865.1). GTDB lineage: Bacteria > Bacteroidota > Bacteroidia > Bacteroidales > P3 > Onthomorpha. The sequence goes on along the minus strand of SFPR01000001.1, from coordinate 110,337 downwards.
TCCATCTCTTACAGGTCTTTCTATTCTCGTTCCGTCGGGGGTAATTCTGTAAAATATGCTGTCCAACCCTGCTTCGGGATATTGACACATGGACGCACATTCTATTTTTGCCTTAAATCCGCTTGCCTCGTCTGTTGCATCGGCTGTGAAGCGGACTGTCAAACAACCCGAAGTAGCAGAAAGAGGCGGCATAACCACCGTTCCTGCCAAATCACCTGCTTGGAAAGTCGAGGAATTGTTCAACATATACGGAGAGTCTGTTATGCTCGTACCCAAATAAATCTGCATCACATCTCCTGCTCCAAGGTTAAACTCTTCAAAGGTAAGCGATATACGACCCGTGTTTCCTGTTGAGGCAGGCGGACATATCGTTATCCAACGGTCTTGGTTCGCTTCGTAATTGCCGTTCTTTGAATTGTCATACAAATAACCGCTGCAAGTGTTCTTGGTTTTGTTGTGGTTGGTGTTGTTCAGCAAGTACTCCTGTGCCGAAACCTTCCCACAAACTGCAAGCATAAAGACGCTCACACAAAACAAAATTATCTTCTTCATATCTGTCAATTATTTAGTTACAAAGTTAAACATTTTCTTTTCAACCACCAAATTTATTGCTCTTTTTCTTTTCTCTCTTGTTGTACTCACCACCTCATCACAGCACTTGAAACTATTGATTTACAACATTTTGAAACCACAAAAACAAATCGTTGTTTCAGCTTGATAAAACGCCGTTTTATATTGAGCGAAATGCCGTTTTATTCTTGTCAAAACGCCGTTTGTGTCAAAGTTTTGCAAACTCATGCGAACCTCAAAGAGCAAATTTCAATCGCCCCTCTGCACCCATAGACAGAAAAAATCGCAAAAAGTAAACAGCAAAAGGCAAAAAAAATCAAAAAATTTTTACCTTTGCAGCATAAAACACATATTTACAGACTAAAAGAAACGACATGAATTACAAGGTAATCAAGGGAACAAGAGACTTTTTGCCGATGCAGATGCAAAAACGCAACTATATTTTCGACACAATCAGACAGGTTTATACTCTTCACGGCTTTCAACAGATTGAAACGCCTGCCTTGGAGGGCTTGGATACCCTGATGGGGAAATATGGCGAAGAGGGAGACAAGCTGTTGTTCAAAATATTGAACTCGGGCGACTTTACAGAGAACAAAGACCTGACAAGCGGCGACTATAAGCAGATAACAAAGCAGATATGCGAGAAAGGCTTGCGATATGACCTCACCGTGCCTTTTGCCCGCTTTGTGGTCAATCACCAAAATGAGATTTCTTTTCCTTTCAAACGTTATCAAATTCAGCCTGTTTGGCGTGCCGACCGTCCTCAAAAAGGAAGATACAGAGAGTTTTACCAATGCGATGCCGACATAATCGGAAGCGACAGCCTCCTAAACGAGGTAGAACTTATGGAAATCATATCCGAGGTATTTGCTTTGCTCAAACTGCGAACCACAATCAAGTTCAACAACCGAAAAATCCTCCTTGCAATAGCTCAACACATCGGAAAGCAGGACAGACTGACCGACATAACGGTTGCAATAGACAAGTTGGACAAGATTGGTTTTGACAACGTGGTGAAGGAACTGCGTGAAGAGCGAGGCTTTTCGCAAGAAGAGATTGACAAACTAACACCCATACTCACCCTTGGCGGCACAAACGAAGAGAAATTGAGCAGTCTGAAAAGCATATTGAGCGGCGAAACTGCCGAAAAGGGCATTGAAGAAACCGAATACGTCCTTAGTCGTTGCAAAGAGCAGGGAACAGAAAACATAGAACTCGACCTGACGCTTGCAAGGGGCTTGAACTACTACACAGGTGCCATTGTGGAGGTAAAAGCCGCCGATGTGCAAATAGGAAGCATCTGCGGAGGCGGACGATATGACAACCTGACCGGCATTTTCGGCAAGGAAGGATTGTCGGGTGTCGGAATATCGTTTGGAGCAGACAGAATATATGATTGTTTGGAGCAATTAAACCTCTATCCCGAAGAAGCAACCGCACAAACCGACATTCTCTTTATCAACTTTGGCGAAAAGGAAAGCCTCTTTGCATGCAATGTTGCAAAAAAACTGAGAGAAAGCGGAATAAAAGCAGAAGTTTATCCAGAAAATGCCAAGTTAAAGAAGCAAATGAATTATGCAAACTCAAAGCAAATCAAGTTTGTGGCACTTTCGGGCGAAGAAGAAATGAAGCAAAACAAAATTTCCTTGAAAAATATGCTCACCGGAGAGCAACAGCTGCTCAGTGTCGAGGAAATTGCATGCCATATTTCTTAAAAATTCCCCTTGCCCAATTTTTGTTTTCGGGCTTATACCAAAAGAAAATCCTGTTCTGCATCTTTTTTGCGGCAGGATTTTTTTCTGTGAACACCCTTTCTTTGGTGTAGATATCCACTCCTGTGTAGTAAGTCTCGGTTGCAATAGTCATGGGTGTTGGAGTAAAGTCCTGCACTTGTTGCAAGCGGTAGCCCAAGGCGGCAGTTTGTGATGCCAAGTGAACCATATCTTTCATCTCACAAGCCGGGTGGGACGATATAAAATAAGGTATGAGTTGTTGATTGAGGGCATATTTGTCATTTATCTTGTCAAAGCGTTTTTTCAAATCGACAAAACTATCAAACGACATCTTACGCATCTGCTTCAACACCTTGGGTGAAGAATGTTCGGGGGCAACTTTGAGCCGTCCGCTGACATGATAGCGGCACAGGGTCTCAAAATAGTTGCTCCGGTCAAACAAATCGTATCGTATTCCGCTGCCCACAAAGGCTTTCTTGATGTACGGCAAAGCTCTGACCGAGGAGTAGAGTTCCAAAAGCGGCTTATGGTCGTTGTTCATGTTGCTGCACAGCGTCGGGAAAAGGCATGAGGGTCTGACACATTTGCGACACAGCTCTTCGTTTCTGCCTTTCATCATGTACATATTGGCAGACGGTCCTCCCAAATCGGACAAATAGCCCTTAAAGTCGGCATCTTTCGATATTGTTTCTATCTCTTGAAGTATGGATTGTGGACTTCGCGATATTATTCGCTTGCCTTGGTGTGCCGCAATGGTGCAGAACGCACAGCCTCCGAAGCAACCGCGATGTATATTGACCGAATACTTAATCATCTCGAAAGCAGGAACGCTGCCTCTCTTTGCATACTTGGGGTGGGGTTTGCGTTCAAACGGCAGAGAGTAAATCTTGTCCAAGTCTTCTCCCGAATAGCTGCGGTCAAAGGGGTTCACGACAACACTCACCCCCAATTTTTCGTATCGTTGTATCAGGCGTTCGTCTGCAGATTTGTTGCTGTGGCGTTCAAAGAGCCTGATTGCCTCGGCTTGGGCGAGCTTATCTTTGCGGCACTGCTCAAAGGAAGGAAGCAGAGTATCATTCCAGCCTTGCGGACTTGCGACAGGCTTGCGGCAAAGGTATGCCGATTGTCTTATATCGGTGAGTTCTTCTATCTTTTTGCCCTCACGGAGTTTGTTGCAGACCTCCGAGACCACCTTCTCCCCCATTCCGTAAATCAACATATCGGCTTTGGAATCCAAAAGTATGGAAGGCATGAGACAGTCCGACCAATAGTCGTAGTGAGCGAGCCTTCTCATCGAGGCTTCTATGCCTCCGATAAGCACAGGTGTCGAAGGATATAGTTGTTTGAGTATGTTGGAATAGACAATGGTCGCTCTGTCGGGTCGAAAGCCTGCCTGCCCGCCTGCCGTATAGGCATCGTCGCTTCGCTTTCGCTTTGCAGCCGTATAGTGATTGACCATTGAGTCCATGCAACCCGAGCTTACGCAAAAGCAAAGGCGGGGTTTGCCCATTTTCTTGAAGTCTCTCAGATCGTCTTTCCAATTTGGCTGAGCCAAAACGGCAACTCTGTATCCCGCATTCTCCAAATAGCGGCAAATAACCGCACAACCAAACGAGGGGTGGTCGATGTATGCATCTCCGCTTACGAAGATAACATCCACGTAATCCCAACCTCTTTGTTCCAATTCCTTTACTGTCGTAGGTAAAAAAGCCATTTCTCTGTCAAAAATCAGTCTGCAAAGATAGCAAAATATCGATTGCGACAAGAAAACGGCGTTTCACGAAAATAAAACGCCGTTTTACAGATGCAAAAACGCCGTTTTGTCAATCGAAAAACGGCGTTTTGTTTCATGTATGTTTTCGTTTTGGTCTTTCTATTTGATAATCAGTTTTTTGCTTATGGTATTTGTACCGCTTGTAAGCCTGATTACATACACTCCTGCAGGGAGTGAGAGATTGAGTTCTGCCGACGAGCCTATTGTTTGGCGGAACACTTCTCTCGATTGCAAGTCAAATATGCTCACTTGGCTCCTTGGCGACGATGTTTTGACAAATATGCGGTTGCTTGCAGGGTTTGGATAAACTTCTGCTTGCAATTCTTCTGCCAAAACGGGAGCATCAAATTGTGTTTCGGCAGTTTGGCAAGTCAAACCATCGACACAGAAATATGAAGGAGGATTAAGGTATCCGTAAGCCAAGTCATTTGAGGTTAAAGTGAAGACTATCTTGTTGCACTCGCCAAGCGGAGCAAGGTCGAGGAAGATCCAGTCTTGCACAGCTTCGGGACAAGTACCTGTTTGTTTGTCGATAAAATATGCAGTCGAGCTTCCTGTTGTGTTTCCTGCCTCGTCATATCCCGTAGCCACTATTGCATGATAGCCGTCTTGAGGAAAGGTTTCGCCTGCAAGGTGATCGTACAATGCGGTTGAAGGTGCTACGTATATGCCGTTTGGAATGAAAGAAGTGTTGTCAGCTTTCCTTATTATATTGTGCTGAGCTGTTCCGAAATCCGAGTAATATCCCACCATGTATGTTGCTCCTGCTCCCTCCAAGCCTCTCAACGATACTGCGGAATAGTAGCCCGACGCAGTAGTATGGTTTGAAGGACCAAAGCCCATAGGCATGAAATAGTCATACTCTGCCATATATTCTCCCAAAGCCTCAAAGACCATGTCGCCGTCTTGATAATCTTGGTGGTAATTGCCGTCTTCGCCAAGTGTGCCGGTCTGTTGTTCTATCAATTCGTGGCTGTCGGTGGTTGAAAGCATATTTTCGCAGGAAGAAACGGCGTATGGTCTTGCCGCATTGAGTACAGCAATTCCCGTAAGGTCAAATCCTGCCGAATAAGAGCCTGCTCCCGGAGAGTCATAGACCACATTGCCGTGGCTGTCGGTGTCAATTCCTTCATTTACATCGACCAATCTGACAAATCTCACATTGTTTTTGTCCAACAAGTCGTTGTCTTCAATGTCCGAAAGGTCGAAAGGTGTTCCGTATCCGACTGCATATTTGCCTGCAAGATTGTTGTAGTGTTGTGCCTTGATGTCCGAAGTGCCGCTGCTGAGCGATGTGGCAGGAAAGCGGAAGAAGTTGATGCCGTCGCTGCTCACCTCAACAAAGGCAAGTTCCAAGAAAGTGGAGTCAAATCCGTTTTCATACACTGCAAAGTCTGCTCCCTCGCCGTCAATTATCGGACGGTCAAAACTAATCAATGCGTTGCCAAAATAGCCGAGCGAAACAGCCGTGGTGGTTGTGCTGTCGGGTGTCCCTTGTGCCAAATCGGGTGTACCGTAACTTACTTTTGTGTCGCTTTCGGGCGAAACAAATCCTTTATTTACCTGAACTCCGAACGCCCATGATACTATTCGGCTGTCCGAAATGCCCACTGCCCTGCTTCCTTGTGTGCCTGCAGGTCCGTCAAACTGGGAAAATGCCGCCATTGAGCAAAGCATCAATCCCAAAATACAAAATGTTCTTTTCATCACTCTATTGTTTTTAACTATAAAAATCAAAACCAATCGGAGCAATCTCAAAAAAGATGACAACGAAAATGCAACAAAAAAACTACAATCAGAAGATTTCTTTGCACAACGTTTCAAGCTCTTTCCTCGAAAGCCCTCAACTCTGAATGCAATCGGCAGGTCTTCTGACTTGTTCAAAGATACCACGCCTTCCCATCGGACTATGCCGCCCGACAGTGGCAAAAGGGTTCGGTATCTCTACTTTGTGAACTCACAGCAGCGGGACTGTTCGGGATTTACACCCGATTCCCTTTTAATCTCGCTTTGAGCAAGAACCGTTTGCGGCTGCAAAAATACAACAAATCTGCAAAACAACAAAAGGAAGACGTATTTTTCGCCTTCCTTTTGATTATTTCGATGTTTGCAAATGTTAGTTTATTGATTTTCTTTCTCCCATGAATGAATCAATTCCAACTCATCTTCTGCCTTATTGAGGATAAGCAATCCCCGAGCATCGTTTACAAGAGGAGAATTGGGATAAGCGGCAATGAATTTGTTGAAACACTCTGCTGCTTTCTCTTTGTTGAGACATACTTCCTGATAAATCACTCCTTTTAGGAAGCAAGCCTGAGGTGCATAGTCCGATTGGGGATATTTTGTTTCCACTTTTTCCAACAATTCCACTGCTTTGAGACATTCTTTGCGGTTTGCCATGACGTCTGCCGCACGATAAAGATAGGCAGCCGACATTGTGTCGTCGGGATATGTGTTTGCATAGTTTGTATATAGGCTTACAAGGCTGTCGGCTCTCGAAGGGTCGATAGCTTTTGCGTCTTGAAGAAGACTATGTTCCGCATCGGCAATCTGTTCTGCCGCAATGCGTTGCTCACTCTTGGAGTTGCAGGCAAAAAGACAACAACTCAACACAATCAGTACAAAACTTCTTTTCATCTTACTTTCTTTTTGTTGCAGGACGCTTCATTTTGTAGTCGGCAATTACCTTTCCCGATGCTATGTCTGACAATTTGCGTTTGAGAAGTGTTCGTCTCAAAGGACTGAGACGGTCGGTAAACACCTTGCCTTCAAGATGGTCGTATTCGTGTTGAATAACTCTCGCTCTTATTCCGTCAAATTCTTCGGTATGTTCAACAAAGTTTTCATCAAAGTACCTCATCACAATGATGCTCGGGCGTGCAACCTGCTCGTGAATGTCGGGAAGAGAAAGGCAACCCTCTTGAAAATCTGACCAAATCTCGCCTTTGGTTTCCAAAATCTGAGGATTGATAAACACTTTCTTAAATCCCTCCCCTTCGGGGTAAGTTTCCTTGAACGGGTCGGCATCGACAACAAACAATCTTATCGAAAGGTCAATCTGTGGGGCTGCCAAACCAACTCCGTTTGCCGAATACATGGTGTCAAACATATTCTTAATCAACTCCTCAAGCCCTTGATAATCCTTATCTATCTCTTTGGTCTGCTCTCTCAAAACTTTGGAGCCGTAACCTACTATTGGTAAAATCATAAATTCTGCTATTTTTTCATCTGCATGAAGTCTTGCAATATCAAAACGGCGGCAATCGAATCTACAAGACCTTTTTCCTGACGTTTTTTCTTCTTCAAGCCCGACTGAACGATGGTTTGCTCTGCTATCTTGGAGGTAAACCTCTCGTCAATCATGTATATGTCTTTGTCGGGAAAGCTCTTGGCAAGATTATCCACAAAAACATGGACTGCTTTTGCCGACTGCGAAGGGGTATTGTCCATTTGCTTGGGGTCGCCCACCACTATTGCATCAACCTCTTCCCGAGACATATATTCTTTAAGGTAAGGGAACACATCTGTTGTGGGAACGGTCGCAAGTTTTGTTGCTATCACTTGCATATAGTCGCTTACCGCCAATCCCACTCTTTTTGTTCCGTAATCTATTGCCAATAATCTTCCCACAATATGCTGTTTTTTTGTCAAATAATAAGGAGACGTCTTGCCGACATCTCCTTATATATTGTTGATATTTGTTACTTGGAAATAAAATGGAAGTGTGAGCCGTATCTTTCAAAGGCTGCTCTGTCCAACTCTTCTCTGTGGTCGGGGTGAGCAACCGAAATGAGCAATCTTGCTCTCTCTTGCAAGCTCTTTCCGTAAAGATTGACTGCTCCATATTCGGTAACGAACCAATGGATGTGGTTTCTTGTGGTTACGCAACCTGCTCCCAAAGTGAGCGTAGGGGCAATCTTCGATATTCCGTTCTTGGTTACCGAAGGCATTGCGATGATTGCTTTTCCGCCTTCGGAACGTGAAGCTCCGTAAATGAAGTCTATCTGTCCTCCAACACCCGAGAAGAATTTTGTTCCCAAAGAATCGGCACATACTTGTCCTGTTATGTCTATCTGCAAAGCCGAGTTGATTGCGGTCATCTTTGGTTGTTGTGCCACAATGAAGGGGTCGTTTGTATAGCCTACGTCCATCATTGCAACCATTGGGTTGTTGTGAAGAAAGTCATAGACCTTTTGGCTTCCCATAAGGAAGGTTGATACCATTTTTCCTTTGTCCAACTTCTTGTTTTTGCCGTTTATGATGCCCTTTTCGACCAAAGGAAGCACTCCGTCGGCAAACATTTCGGTGTGAATACCGAGGTCTTTGTGTCCTGTAAGCTGTGCAAGAACTGCATTTGGAATTGCACCTATTCCCATTTGCAAACAAGCTCCGTCTTCTATCAAGGCTGCACAATGCTTTCCTATTGCAACTTCTTGTTCGTTTGGTTCAGAAAAATGAGCCGGCAACAAAGGAGTGTCGTCTTCAACAAAGATGTCAATCATAGACATTGGAATCATTGCATCTCCGAAAGAACGCGGAACGTTTGGATTAACCACCGCAATCACTGTCTTGGCTGTCTCTACCGCTGCCAAGGTTGCATCGACGCTTGTTCCCAAAGAAACATAGCCATGTTCGTCCGGCGGGCATACTTGTACCATTGCAACATCACAAGGCAGGTATCCCTCTCTGTAAAGTCGCTGTGTCTCGCTCAAAAAGATTGGAATATAATCTGCATATCCTGCCTGAACGTCCTTTCTTACGTTTGAACCCACAAAGAAAGCGTCATGTTGGAAAATACCTTCAAACTCTGCACTTGCGTAAGGGGCAGGACCTTCGGTGTGAAGGTGATGAATGTAAACGTTCTTAAACTCTTTATTTCTGCCTCGCTCACACATTGCATCTATGAGGCATTTTGGTGCCGAAGCAACGCTGCTCAAATGCACATGGTCGCCGCTTTTGATAACCTTGACGGCTTCTTGTGCCGATACTGCCTTATATGAATTGTTCATAATGTTGTTATTTTTGGATTTTCGTGCTGCAAAGGTACAAAATTTGTTTTTAGTATGACTTTAAGTCGTTCTGTTATTTGAGCAAATCAACAATAAGCAGGCAAGATATTGCGTTAAAGACTTGTTACTAATTCTATTACAAATAACAATCTTATGAAAAAGACGATTACATTGGTGGCCGCAGCAATTTTGAGCGGTGGTATGGCAGCCTCTCAGGGGGTTTCAGAACAATCAAAAGCAGTTATGGAGAATATTTTTACCCGAAGCAGTGTGAGAGAATACGTCGAAGGTAAGAAAATCAAGGTAGATGAGTACATAGAACCTTTGTTGCGTGCAGGCATGTCGGCTCCTTCGGCTATGAATCGTCAGCCTTGGGAATTCATTGTGATAACCGACCGTGAGCGATTGGCAAATATGTCAGAGGAGTTTAAGAATGCTTCTTATTTGAAGTCGGCTCAGTTTGCCATTATAGTATGCGGCAACCTCAAAGAGGCAATCGAAGGCGAAGGCAAAGAGTATTGGGTTCAAGATTGCTCGGCAGCAACAGAAAACATTTTGCTTGCGGCACACTCGATGGGCTTGGGAGCTGTGTGGTGCGGCATTTACCCGATTGAGGAACGCACAAAGGCTTTGCAGTCTTTCCTTTCACTTCCCGAATACATCATTCCGCTCAACATTATCCCCGTGGGAGTACCTGCAAACAAGCAAGAACCAAAGGACAAATGGAAAAAAGAAAAGATACATTGGGAGAAATTTGGCAACACAGACAAAAAAGTCATGGAGATTGACCGCAACACCATACAAATAAAGCAAGACGCCACAAAAATAACCCCTTCAAAAACAGCAAAGCCGACAAAACAAAAAACCAAAACAACGGCTGACGACAAAAAAACAAGCAAATAATCAGTCAATATAACAAGCTGATTATCAATATATGAAATTTTACTCAAAAAAGTCGCCGTTTTAAGAAAACAAATCGGCGATTGACAAAAATAAAACGGCGGTTTGTCAGTGATGAAACGCCGTTTTTATTTTTTTGCACTCTGCAAAGTGCGAAAACCAATCGCACAAACTCAGCACTTTTTTGGCAAAAAACAAAATAAAAACGATTTTTTTAGTACCTTTGCAGTCCAAAACGGCGATTGGAATGTAGAACATCAACAACAGAAAGGAGGATAAGGTGATTGAAACTATCAATTTTGAGGAGCTGAAGTGGCTGCACGTGGCAGACCCTGACGAAACAGATTACGAATATCTTTCAGACACCTTTGCATTCCACCCCTTGGACATCGAAGACTGCCGTGCCTCAAACCAAAGACCGAAGATTGACGAGTACGATGATTACTACTTCCTCATCTTACACTTCCCCTATTTGGACAAAACAAACAAATTTGTCAGGCTTAAAGAAGTAAAAGTCTTCTGGGGCAAAGATTACATCGTTACCATAGGCAGAAGCCACTGGGTTGTCAAGAATTTGTTTGACCAAGTAAAGCAAATGGTTCAACACTACAACGAAGACGTTGCCGGAAAAGACGAAGAAGAACTCATAGAACACATAGGAGCATCGTCCGATGCCTTGTTGTACCACCTTTTGGACCGATTGATGGTCGAAACCTACACTCTGATACTCAGAATTGGAGGCGAAGTCGATAGCATCAACTATGACATTTTCATGAAAAAGCCCGAAAAGGTCATCGAACACCTGAGCCTGACAAGGAAAAACATCATCTTGCTCAATACGACCTTCAAACCACAAATCAGAGTGTTCCACAAATTTGAATCGGGAGGCATCAAGGGCTATGCAGAAGACATGGAAGACTACTGGGGAAACATTTTGGACCAATATCAACGAATGTTCGATATGGTAGAAGACTATGGAGAATTGATTGAAGGACTGAGCAAGACATTCGATTCGCTGCAAACCAACAAGACAAACGAAATAATGAAAGTCTTGACCTTCCTTTCGACAATCATGTTGCCGCTTACGGTGGTATCGAGCATCTATGGAATGAACGTAACCCTGCCCCTGCAAAACTCAACGCACATCTTTGAGTTCATAATCGCCCTCATGTTGGTGATAGTCGTCATCTTTTTCTTCTATTTCAAGAAACGAAGATGGTTATAGACAAGCTCTCGTAGTTCAATGGATAAAACACAGGATTCCGGTTCCTGAATTGCGGGTTCGAGTCCCGCCGAGAGCACAAAGAAGGAACACAAACACCGCAAAGCAATCGAAAGATTGGAAAAACGAGCGTAAAAGACAAGAAAAACAATCGAAATATCGTTATTTTGTAAAATTGTCGTACATTTGCAAAACGATACAAACAGAGCAAGAATATGAACGCATTGTTATTCTTCCTTGTGATATACAGAAACTTTCTCAACATCAAAGAGAGAGACTTCTTCATTGCCCTATAGTATCCCTCTCTTTCGGGAGAGCAAATCCGCAGTTAATTTTTTCATTATTATAAATCAATTAAAAATCAGTATTTATGGAATTACCTTTTGCAGAATCTTGGAAAATCAAGATGGTAGAGCCAATCAAGAAATCCACACGTCAAGAGCGTGAAAAATGGTTGGAAGAAGCTCACAACAACATTTTTATGTTGAAATCGGAGCAAGTTTATATCGATTTATTGACAGACTCTGGAACAGGAGCGATGTCAGATCGTCAATGGTCAGCATTGATGATGGGAGACGAGAGTTATAGTGGAGCGCGTTCGTTCTTTGAACTAAAAGACACAATAACCTCTATCACAGGATTTCAATACGTTATCCCTACTCACCAAGGACGTGCAGCCGAAAACGTATTGTTCTCTTATTTAGTAAAGGCAGGAAACGTCATTCCGGGCAATGCACACTTTGACACCACAAAGGGACACATCGAATCGAGAAAAGCATTTGCAATAGACGTAACAACAGACGAAGCAAAGGACACTCAGTTGGAAGTACCTTTCAAAGGAAACGTTTCTTTGGAGAAATTGGAAAAGGTATTGAAAGAAAACAAAGGAAATGTTCCTTTCATGGTATTGACAGTTACCAACAACACCGTTGGCGGACAGCCTGTGAGCATGAAGAACATCAGAGAAACTTGTGAGCTTTGCCACAAATATGGTGTTCCTGTGAACATGGACTCGGCTCGTTTTGCAGAAAACGCATACTTTATCAAGACTCGTGAAGAGGGTTACGCAGATAAGTCTATCAAAGAGATAGCTCGCGAGATGTTCTCTTACGCCGACTGTATGACAATGAGTGCAAAAAAAGACGGATTGGTAAATATGGGAGGCTTTATCGCAACCAACAAAGAAGACTGGTACGAAGGAGCAAAGAAATTCTGCATTCCTTTTGAAGGTTTCTTGACTTACGGCGGTATGAACGGAAGAGATATGGCAGCATTGGCAGTCGGATTGGACGAGAATACCGAATTTGATATGCTCGAAACTCGTATTAAACAAGTGGAATACCTTGCAAAGAAATTGGACGAGTACGGAATACCTTACCAAAGACCTGCCGGCGGACACGCAATCTTCGTCGATGCAGACAAAATCCTTACTTGCGTTCCAAAAGAAGAGTTCCCTGCTCAAACTTTGACTTGTGAGCTTTACTTGGAAGCAGGAATCAGAGCTTGCGAAATTGGATATATCTTGGCAGACAGAGACCCTGTAACAAGAGAGAACCGTTTCGGAGGATTGGATTTTGTTCGTTTGTGTATCCCTCGCCGTGTTTACACCAACAATCACATGGACGTTATCGCAGCTGCCTTGAAGAACGTTTACGACAGAAGAGAGACCATCACAAGAGGCTTGGAAATCACTTGGGAAGCCGAATTGATGAGACACTTTACGGTAAAATTGAAACGTTTGGGCAAGTAATCAATTTGTCAAAAAGAGGGTTTGTCCGAACAAACTGACGACAAACCAAACGATAGAGCGGTGTTTGCAATGCAGATACCGCTTTTTGTGTGTCTTTATTCAAAAAAAATTATCAAAACTTACTGCAAGCGGTAGCCGATAGAGGGGCTTGGTTCGGGGGAGACGGCAATGCGGTCTTGCCTTATGCCGCTTTTTTGCAGATAGTCGGCAACTTTGTTTGCCAAACCTTCGGGAGCAGACAGCTCTATTCTCAATCGCGGATTGGCTTTCAAAAACAAAACAAACTCATCGAGTATCACAAGGGACGATTGACTCAGATGTTTTCTCTCGTCAAGGGAAATGTCATACAGAGGATAGATTTCGCCCGAAATAAGTTGAGAAAGCTCAATATCAATGCGGCTGTTGGTATCGCTGCTTTGCAATATCTTGGCATAAAAAGCATAGCCTTCTTTTTCTATCTTCAAAAGGTGATTGTCTTTTTCGGGCAGCGAAAGCACGTAGCTGCCGTCATAATATGCCGAATTGAAGGTTACACTTGTGCGTTTTGCCATATTGTAGAGCTTTATTGAGCAGGAGTGGTCTTCACTTGCCGACACATTCACTCTTCCTCCGATAAGGCGGACGCTTTGTGAGCAAACCTCGTCGGGAAGTGGGAAGAAACAAATGTCATAGTTCGACTTCACACTGTCATAGCAACTTGCGTATGCGGTTTTTCCGTCGGCAAGCACGCCTATGTTGGTTTCGTCGTTCTCGGTGTTGATGTAAGAGCCTATGTTTCGGGGAGTTTTCATCTTTATATTGTCCAAATCAATGTAGAAAAGGTCGCTCCCTCCTATTGTCTTCCAACCATTTGAGGCAAAATAGAAGCTGTGGCAATCGGGGTGTATGAATGGGCTGAGTTCGTCTGAGGGAGAGTTTATTCTTTTTCCCATATTGCTTGCTTTTGACCATGTTCCGTCTTTTTCTTTGTGGCTTACATATATGTCATATCCCCCTATACCTGTCTGCCTGTCGGAGATGAAGTAGAGAGTGTTGCCGTCGGCAGAGATGCAGGGAGAAGTCTCGTTTGCTTCCGCCGTATTGATTTCTGTTCCTATGCTTTTGGCTTCACTCCATTGTCCGTCAATGTTTTCGCAAACAAAAATATCCAACGAGCTTTGAGAGTTTTCATATACCGGCTGGGAGAAATACAACAATCTGTTGTCGCTTGTAAGGCTCACTCTTCCTGTTTGCCGTGGCAGGTTCATCGTTTCGCTCACCGAAAATCCCATATCATACTCTCCGTTTTCGTCTTTGTCGCTCCGGCAGAGTGTTTGAACTTCCTTAAACTCACTTTTGTGATAGAAAGTCTCGTCATTGTTCTGTCGAACCGCCATTTTTCTTGTGAAATAGATATGTTTTTCGTCATGGGTTACAAAAGGAGCGGTTTCGTCGGAAGATGTGGAGATGTTTTCTGCCTTTTCGGGATTGAAAGGAAAGCACTTACCACTTGTTTCGGCAAGAAAACTGCACCACGAAATGTAGTTCTCTGCCTCTGCCTGCAAGGCTTGGTATTCGTCTTGAGCGACAAGAGAAAAGAAGGTCTCAAAATCATTCGTTGCCTTTGAGTAGTTCTCGTTGCTGTAATTGATTACACCCAGATAGTAGTGCAACAAAGGGTGCGAAAACTGCGGACAGAGTTCGGCAGTCTGTGTCATATATTTTTCAATCATCGAAGGCTTGTCATTAACCACGCCTATAATCCCGAGCAAGAAAGGAACAGAGGCAAAATCCGGCTCTTGCTCCGAAAGTTCTTTCAACATGGCAACACTTTTGGAGTAATCACCCTTACGATAGGCATCAAAAGCCTTGTCGAAACTCTTTCGGGAAGACTTACTTATTGCTTCGGCACATTCGTCATAGGAGAGTATGTCGTTGGTTTGAGCCAGCAGGACAACATTTCCCGAGCCACATAGCAGCCAAACCGACAGCAAGAAAACAAAACGCCGAAAGGGCAAAACAAAACGAAGTTTCATTTTGCCAAATCGGTATTTCATTTCGTCGGAAGGGCGTTTCATTTTATAGAATTGCAAAGCTCTGTAATTCAATGCAAATCAAGTAAGCGTTACTGACCGATTGCAAGATTTTATTTCAACACTTCTTCGAGTATTTGTCTTATCTGTTCTCCTCTCAAATCCCTCTTGACTATTGTGCCGTCGGGAGCGAACAATATGATTTGTGGAATGCCCGAAATGCCGTAAGCATCGGTTGGAATTTGTTGAGCATCGACAATGTGATTCCAAGGCATATCGTTCTGTTTTATAAACTTCTCGGTAGCCTCTCGCTTATCCCACACCGCAACACTGAGAACAGTTATTTTGTCTCCATAGTCTTTGTAAATCTGTCTGAGGTTCGGGATTTCTCTTTTGCAAGGTCCGCACCACGTTGCCCAGAAATCTACAAGCACATACCTGCCTTTTCCCACAAAATCGGACAAACTTACGTCCGTTGCCGAAAGTGAGCCGCCCTTGATGGTAAAATCGACAAACATCTTGCCTTCGGCTGTCTTTCTTTGGGCTTCAAACGATTTGTAAATATCGTTCAGCTGA
Organism: Bacteroidales bacterium; assembly: GCA_004551865.1. Classification (GTDB taxonomy): domain Bacteria; phylum Bacteroidota; class Bacteroidia; order Bacteroidales; family P3; genus Onthomorpha. Next base: position 94,788 of record SFPR01000001.1, on the reverse strand, counting down.
GGGTATTGCCTTGTTTTTTCTGACAAAAGGTCATAGAAATCAAAGAACTCTTCCACGCTCAACATCGAATAGACATAACAAAGAGCGTATGCGGCAACCTGTGAGGACGGATTGTGCTTAACACACTCTTTGACAGTCGATTTGAGGCCCTCGACAGCCTTTGAGTAAATCTCTTCCGCCTTGGTTTCTTTCTCCTTTTCGCTCATTGCCGCTTCCGAAAGAGACTTCATTTCCTGTTCATAAAGGGTCTCCGGCTTTTGAAGCGAAGATTTGAGTTCCGAAAGGAGCTTATTTTGTTTTCCTCCTTCAATCTGTCCTTTCAAAAGGTCAATTTTCACTGTCCCTTTCTCACAAACGAAAGCCACACTCTTGCGAGAGCTTTTCTCTCCGCAAGAGTAGAGTTGGTCATCTGCCCTCATGTCAATAGCAAAGCTGCCGTCCGAAGCTATCTTTGCACTGTCTGCCACGCTTCTGCCATAAGTTACATAGACATATTCTCCCGAACGGGACTTGTCTGCCTGTCCCTTGATTTTGCAATCGCCTTGTGCCATTGTCGCAAGCGGCATTGCAAGCGACAAAAAAGCCAATACTATTTTATTCATCATGATTTATGTGTTTGATTTTCTGTTGTTGTTTCAAAATATTGCCATAGGGGTTCATCGGGAACGGGAGCTGTTATCACAAGGCTCTGTTTGCTCACAGGGTGTACAAACTTCAACTCTCTGGCATGAAGAGCTATTGAGCCGTCGGGGTTGCTCCTTTTGGCACCATACTTCAAATCTCCCTTAATCGGGCAACCTATCGCAGAGAGTTGAACTCTTATCTGATGGTGTCGCCCTGTTTTGAGAGCAATTTGAAGAAGAAAATAGTTGTTGCTTTGACCCAAAAGAGCGTAGTCAAGCTCTGCATACTTGGCTTGTTCAGAGGGCTTGACAATATAAGATTTGTTTTGTTTCTCGTTGCGAACAAGATAGTTGCAAAGAGTATCTCTGTCTTTGGCAGGTCGGTTGGAGACAACAGCCCAATAAGTTTTTTGAATTTGATGAGCTTTTATCATTGCATTGAGCCTTTGCAAACTCTTGCCTGTTTTTGCAAACATCACAACTCCGCTCACCGGACGGTCCAATCGGTGAACCACTCCGCAAAAAACATTTCCCGGCTTATTGTATTTACATTTCAGATAATCCTTAACCTCTTGCTCCAAACTCTTGTCCCCTGTTTTGTCGCCGTGAACAATTTGCCCTGCTTTCTTAGCAAGGATTATTATATGATTGTCCTCATACAACACTTGCGAATGAACCGGCAGTAATGTGTAATTGCTTTCCATTGACCCAAACCCTCAAAATATCTCGGACAAAAAGAGCTTTTACAATCCTACAAACTTGCCAAAATCGAAAGACCGCCCTTGACCTTGTCTTCCAAATCGACATGGACGGTGGAATCAAGGGGTATGAACAAATCGACACGAGAACCGAACTTGATGAACCCAAGCTCTGCTCCCTGAGTTACTTGTTCTCCTTCTTTGGCATAGCACACTATTCGTCTTGCCAAGGCTCCTGCAATTTGTCTTACCACGACTTTCTGTCCCGATTCGGTCTCTATGCAGATTGTTGTACGCTCGTTGAGTGTCGAACTCTTTGGGTGTTTGGCTATAAGGTACTTTCCGCTGTGGTAATTGGTATATACGACCTTTCCTCCGACGGGATAACGATTTACATGCACGTTATTAGGCGACATAAAGGTCGAAATTTGTATGCACTCCTGATTTAATACTTCGGGTTCAAAGACTTTTTCGACCACAACGATTGTTCCGTCTGCCGAGGCTATGATTTGGTTTGCGTTATGCACCAATTCTCGTTTGGGAATGCGGAAAAATCTTATCACAATGCCTGCCAAAATCCACACAAAGGCAACAAGGATATACCAATAGACATTCCAACTATCCAAAATAAAGACCAACAAAGATGTTATACCTATTGCTATTGCTATTGCGGCGGCACTTATCTTGTATCCTTCTTTATGTATGTACATATCGTTATTTTATTTTTATCATTTGAACAAACTAATATATCATCTTCCAAGTAATCATTGTGAATAGCTCCACAACAATCCACACTGCGGGAAGAACCGTCAGCAAAATGTCAAATCTGTCGAGTATTCCTCCGTGTCCGGGAAGTATGTTGCCACTGTCTTTCACGCCCATTTGACGTTTGAACATCGATTCGACCAAATCGCCAAACGTTCCGACTATTGAAACAATCAAAGCAATCAAGTGCCAAAACAAAAGGTTGCCTCCTTCTATCCAAAACACAACTCCTGCCGCCAAAAGGGTCGCTGCCAAACCTCCGAAGAAGCCTTCCCAACTTTTCTTGGGAGAATGTCTTTCAAAAAGGCGGTGTTTGCCAAATTTACAGCCGACAAGGTATGCAAAGGTGTCGTTGCACCACGCAAAAACAAAGACTGCAAGCAGCAAATTGAAACCTCCCTCTGCTCCTACGTCAAAAAGAACGTTGCTCAGAGCCAAAGGAAAAACCACATAGGCAAGTGAAGTGAGCGAATAAGCCAACGAGGTGAAGGGCTTGTCGGTTTGGGTGTACAAAGAGGCAATTATCAAACACAGAACGGCGGCAAAAAATGCCAAACGCAAGACATTGCAAATCAAGAACCACTGTTCGCAAACCAAATCGAGCGGAAAACAAGACGCTGCAACTGAGCAATAGAGCAAAGTAGCACAAAGATAGACCATGGGTTGGTTTAGTTTTATTCCGTTTTGCTTTGCGATTGACAAAAACTCTTTTAAGCCGAGTGCTGCAACGATTGCAAAATATGCTGCGGCAATATAGCGGTTGAAACACACCGCAACAATGACGCTAAGCACATAGACAGCTCCGGTAATCGTTCTCTTGGTAATCTCTTTCATCTTTACAATTATATATATCGGGGTTAATCTGCAATGACAAACATATACAACTCTCTGATTTCCTCTTCCACCAAATCGCCTGCCTTTATGCTCAAAATCCATTGGGGAGGTGTTTCGGGCATATTTTGAAGTGTTGTTTTATATCCTTGATGTATTTGGCTCTCAAAGGCAATGAGTATCATAATCGGGGTAAAGTGTCGAAGATGTGTGCCTGCTCCCTGAGTGGAAGTAAGGATTATGCTGCCCGAACGGGCAATAACCGAATGGCACAGCCCTATTCCGACCGTTGTGTCTTCGTCGTCCAAGCCTGTTTGCAAGCCATACTTTGACAAATAGGTTTGAAGGCTTGGCGAAAAGGAGACTACCTTTTTCCACTGCCTGTAAGCAATCAGGCTTGTGAGGTTTGAAATGAGTTCACTCTCGTCTTTGCAATAGAAAAACTTACCTTTGCCCGAGACAAACTTCTCTGCAAAAACCATAAGCGGTTCATCGGTCAAAGGAGTGTAGTCTTCGCTCAAATTGGCTGCCACACAGCTACCCTCGTCCTGCTTTTCGAGCAGAGCATATCGCAAGAGCTTCAAAACTTTCTCCTTTCCCGAACTTTCTTTCATTGTTCCTCACTTGTGGTTTGGGCTTCCGAATTGTTGTCAGAGGCTTGGGTCTCGGCTTTTTCGTCCCATGGTCTCGGTCCATAGATGTTTTCCACGTCTTCTCTGAAGATTACTTCTCTTTCGACCAAGATTTGAGCCAGCTTGTCTAACTTTTCTCTATTTGCAATGAGAATTGACTTTGCTTTTTCGTATGCCTGTTCGACCATTTGGTGAATTTGAGCATCTATCTTCTCGGCTGTCTTTTCGCTGAAAGGCTTTTGGAAGCCGTATTCGCTTTGTCCCGACGAGTCATAGAAACTTAAATTGCCTATTTCTTTGTCCAAGCCGTAGTAAACGACCATTGCGTATGCCTGTTTGGTAACTCGCTCCAAGTCGTTCAAGGCTCCGGTGGATACTTCGCCAAAAACAACTTCTTCGGCAGCTCTTCCTCCGAGCAAAGAGACCATCTGATCCATCATCTGTGCCTTTGTGGTGATTTGTCTTTCCTCCGGCAGATACCAAGCTGCCCCGAGGGCTGCTCCTCTCGGCACTATGGTTACCTTGACAAGCGGATTGGCGTGTTCGAGCAGCCAGCTGACAGAGGCATGACCTGCTTCATGGTAGGCAATGGTCTTTTTCTCTTGAGGTTTGATGATTTTGTTTTTCTTTTCCAAGCCTCCGATAATTCTGTCCACCGCATCAAGGAAGTCTTGCTTGCCTATAATTTTCTTATCGCCCCTTGCAGCAATAAGAGCCGCCTCATTGCACAAATTTGCTATGTCCGCACCCGAAAAGCCCGGCGTTTGCTTGGCAAGGAATTCCAAATCCACCTCCTTGTCATCATATTTGAGGTTCTTGGTGTGAACTTTGAAGATAGCCTTACGCTCTTCCACATCGGGCAGTTCAACATGTATTTGTCTGTCAAATCGTCCTGCTCTCAAAAGTGCCTTGTCCAATATGTCGGCACGGTTGGTTGCAGCAAGGATTATCACTCCTGCGTTAGTGCCAAAGCCGTCCATTTCGGTAAGCAGCTGATTGAGTGTATTCTCTCGCTCATCGTTTGAGCCGGAAGCCAGACTTTTGCTTCTCGCTCTACCTATGGCGTCAATTTCATCAATGAAGACTATGCATGGAGCTTTTTCCTTTGCAGTCTTAAAAAGATCTCTCACTCTCGAAGCTCCGACGCCGACAAACATTTCAACAAAATCACTTCCCGAAAGGGAAAAGAACGGCACTTTTGCCTCTCCTGCAACAGCCTTTGCCAACAAGGTTTTACCCGTTCCCGGAGGTCCTACAAGCAATGCTCCCTTTGGTATCTTGCCTCCGAGTTCGGTATATTTGGAAGGGTTTTTCAAAAAATCGACAATTTCTTTCACCTCGACCTTTGCTCCCTCCAATCCTGCAACATCGGCAAAGGTTATATTGACCGCTCCTTCCTTGTCGTACAAACGAGCCTTGCTCTTGCCCACATTGAAAATTCCGCCGCCCATTCCGCCGCCTGAGGAGTTGCTTCTCATCATTCTGAAAAACACAACCCACACAACAATCATCAGAAGCATGGAAATAAGGAACATGGAGTTCTCTCCAAAGAAACTTTTTCTTGTTTCGCTCTCCACATTTATCCTTAAATCGGAAATGATTTTTTGTTTTTCAACTTGGCTTTCAACTCCTACGGTGTCTTTTGCAATCCATTGGTTTTCCACTGTTTGAAGTTGCTCACGAAAGTCGTCGTAATTTACAAACTTATAGACGTAAAAGCCGCTGTTTGTCTCGCCTGAAGAGCCGAACAAGCCGCCTTTGTTTCTCAAATCTTTGTATTCATCATTGTTTGCGATGCTTTCGTTTTTTATATAGACCTCTGCAAACTCCTTATTGACGACATTGATTTTTGAATAGTCCTTATTGACCAACACTTTCTTGAGCCTGTCCCATTTTATGTCTTTGCTGACGGTGCTTTCTCCGCTTCCGCCAAACCAAACGAACATCAAAACAATCAAAACAAGAGCATAAATCCAATAGAGATTGAATTTGATTTTCCTTCCTCCCAGAGGGCTTTTCATCTTCCCTCCTCCTTTGTTTGTATCTGCCATATTCTAATCCTCGTCTTGGTAATGAACTTGTTTTACGTCTTTCCACATTGCCTCGATGTTGTAAAACTCCCTTGTTTCGGCAAGGAAGATATGTATAACCACATCAAAATAGTCCAACAACACCCATTGACAATTTTGCAAACCCTCCACTCTTCGCGGACTTATGCCCGTGATTTCCTTAATTTGCTTTTCTGTTTCGTCTGCCAACGCATCGACGTGCGAAGGCGAGTTTGCAGTGCAAAGAACATAGTACTCAAAAAGAGAACCCTCCACACCGTCAAAGTCAATCATAGTTATCTGTCTGCCTTTCTTCGATTGTATGGCTTTAACCGCAATCTCGGCAAGAATTTTTGCTTCTTTTTTCTGCTTATTCATCTATTAACACTGAATTTAGTTGCAAAGATACGAATATAATAGTGATATACCAACGTCAAAAAAGAACAAAAGTTATGACAAACGGCAAATTTAGTTGCAAACAACCCTTGCAAAAGGAAATAAAACGCCGTTTCTGCAAAATAAAACGGCGTTTTTTCAGAATAAAACGCCGTATTTTTTGAAAAAGACGGCGTTTTATTTGAGGTCGTTGCCGCTTTTACAAAAAAAGGGAGCAGAACTAATCCGCTCCCTCGGTATTGTGTTTTGTGTCTGTCGGTTATTGAACGATAAGTTTCGCAGTTTTCACAGCTCCATTCGTAACCACTTGAATCATATATACGCCTTTCTCCATTGAGCGAAGGTCGATAATTTGAGAATGAGAGCCTGAGGATTGCATTCCTTTATCCAAAGAAGAAACCAATCTGCCGTTCATGTCAAATATATTCATGACTACCTTTGATGAAGTAGCGAGGCTGTAATTCAAAACGGTATTGTTTGCTGCCGGATTTGGATACAAGTTCATCTGAGCAACGGTTTGTGCCGGCATATCGGCAAGTCCCACGCTTACAGTGTCCATTGGCGATTGCAACTCGTCTCTGTACATAAACAATCCCTTGCCGTATGTTGCCGCATAGATTGCTCCGACATACTTAGTTCCCTCAAACGCATTCTCTGTTGCGTTGTTGTTCAAATAAGATAGGTATTCAAAGTAAGGAAGGTTTGATGTTTGTTGATACAAATCGTAAACAGGAACTGATGGGAAGTCGCTTACCTTGTTCCAAGTGATGCTTGCTGCATTACGATTTGCTGTTTCATACAAACCATCGTCCGAACCAATGTATGCTTTGTTTGAGAAAGCGTCTAAAAGTATCGAATGAACAGGCTTAACGTCCGAACCGTCGGTTGCAGGCAAAGCAATGTCTTCAAATTGTACCGATGCAACATCACCCAAAAGACCGCTTACTCTCTTAGCATTTACTTCCGAAGGATTGTATCCCGAGAATGTGATGTATGCAACGTCCGAATTTGCTTCGTAAGCTATGGAAGAAATTGTTCTGTTGAAGGTTGCCAAAGTGTCCAAGCGGAATTTGTTAGGGTCGGTGAACGAACCGGTAAATCCTCCTGTTGCAACATTTCCCAAATCTACCGTATCGGTTGCCAAACCGCTCACTCTCAACAAATCGGCTTCGCCTGTTCCCAAGTGATCTACCGAAAGCAACAAAGAGTTTCCGTCAGCCGATGCAGCCATTGCGTGAACAGGGTTTCTATATAGGTCTTGTGCAGAACCGCTTCCGCCATTGACGTTGAATACTCTTGCCCATGGAAGTCCGGTTGCTCCTCTGTAATAAGTCTTAGTGAAATTCATTATCTCATCGCAAGCATATACTCCGTTGGAGGTTGCAACGAACAATCTGGATTTAATAGGTGAAGGAACAAGTATTGCTGTGTCGCCCATAGGAGCAAAATCAAGATTACCCTCAGGGGTTGTTCCAAATCTCTCTGCTGTCAATGTATAAAGGAAAGGATAATCCAAGCTGTTGCTTTCAACAAGCACCTTGTCGCCGTCCTTTAATTCTGTTCCTGCAACAAATCTTATCACCTCATCTCCTCTGATTATTCGAGTAGCTCCTATTGACAAATCGTTGCTTGTTACTACAAATTGCAAGGAAACTGTATCTCTTATTGCCTCAGGAGCATTGAAACTTTCCCAATAAACCATTGGTGCAACAAAAGGAGCTGCGCCCATCTCGGTTGACATTTGCGGGTTCATCAACATTGCTTCTCCGTTTCCGAAGTGCCAAGTTTGGTCGTTGATTTCATTGTAATCATTGTTGTCGCTGTATGTTCTGGTCAAACCATTGTACGAACGCATCAAGATATAAGGCTTTCTGACGTTTGGTTTTGTACGATATATTGCAGAGCTTGCAACGTTTGAACCTGTCTGTGCGTCCATTGTGAACGAGTAATCGACACCATCTCTGTCTGTTTGTGCCATATAAGATGTGTATCCCGGGCTGTTTGGCGACCAAACTATGTCCGCAGATTTTTCTGTGTCCAAAGAAGGATTTGCAATATAGGTTATGGCATTGCTTTGTGCCGCTCCCATCACAGAACCATCAGCTGCTGCTGCAACATTGTAGTATTGAGAACTCTTCAATCCTTTGTTTGCAGCCTGCCAAGAGTAAGTTTGTGTTGCGTCTTTGCCAAATACGTAAACTCCTGCGTCGGTTGCAACATATATTGCCAAAGAATCTTCTGTCGTTTGTGGGTTTTCCTTAAACAATATGGCGTGCATTCCCGGTGCAACGAACATTCCCGAGTTGCGTCCGGCAGTTGTGTAAGTTTGTTGCTCGGCATAGAATACGTCTGCACTGTTTGCATCAAACAATCTTTGAAGGTTTTCGCATCCGATATAGATATATTCCTCTTCCAAGTCGTTTACGGCTATTGTCATGGCTTCGTCCATAGCCGAACCGATATATAGGTTGTTTGAAGTCATCTTTGGTCCGAATGTAACGCTCTCTGCATTTACGTCTGCTTTATATACGCCTTGCAAATTGCCGTACATGTAATTTGAAACCAAAGCGTAAAGCATATTGTTGTTCTTCATACCGAAAGTAAGTTCTATTCTGCCGTATGCATCTTCGCCCTGAGGAGCCAAGATTGACGTAAAGGCAGGAATGTTTCCCTCCTGCGTAAAGGCAGTGTTTGACAAGGCTACTTTGAATGTGGTTCCTGCGTCATAGGCTATGGCAACCTTGTTGTCTCTGTTTACTTTTACGTCTGTAACATTGACTGTCGAACTTCCGTCTATGCTGATTGTCGAAAGGTTGCTGCCGTCCCAAACTTTCAAACCGCCGTTCTTTGTGGCAATCAACAACTTTCCTGCAACAAATGCCAAATCGTTCACATAGCAGAACTCGTGTGTGAAATCATACTTGGTTGGTTGAGTTCCCGAAATGAGAGTCGATTCGCTGTTGGTACTGATGTAGTTGTACTTGTCTGCGTCTGAGGCAAGTCCTGCAGCCCAATTTTGAACTCCGAAGCTGACTCTGTAAACTCCGTTGCCGGGCAATCCCGACTTTCTGTTGTTTTGACCAGAGAACATATCTGAGTAATATCCTTCTCCGGTACCTACGTAAATCGCTCCGTCGTCTCCTTGTGCCAAAGCGGTGGCTGCATAACATTCTCCGTTGGAAAAGTCTATTTCTTTCCAATTTGCACCATTGTTTACCGAGACATACAATCCGCCTCCGACGCTTGCGGCATACATTACGCCGTCATTGTACTTGTCGAACATGATTGCACGAACACGACCTGCCACATTATCAGGTCCGATGGAGACCCAGCCTCTTGCCTCGGGCTGATTGTCTTCTCCCTCTCCCTCACTATACATGAGCGAAGAGGCTTTGGTTGGTACGAAAGCACCAACAAGAAAGAAAACTGCTAAACTTAAGAGTAACTTTCTGCTTTTCATAATTTATTCTTTGTTTATTTTCTAATTAAATTCTACTCTTTCAAGTCGGCAAAAGTACAAAAAAAACATCACACTGCCAAATAAGTAAAGAAAAATCCTTTGTCCTTCGCCTGTTTTTAAGATACAAATTTGGCTCATAGCACAGAAAAACAACGCTGTGTTTCAACAATTTAGCAAATCGCCGTTTTGTTCTGACGAAGTGGCGTTTTATTTTGGCAATTCGCCGTTTTATTTTGCTGAAAGGGCGTTTTGTTTCGAGCATTGTTTTGAATAGTTTTACGTCTTTCAAAATACTAAACCTTTTTTGATAACGTTCTCCTATCCAAAACGAGTATATAATATAGGAATATTATGGATATAATGGAGCTAAACAAGAAAATTGAGCAGGAAAGTGCCTTTGTCGATGCCATAACCTCCGAAATTTCAAAAGTGATAGTTGGTCAAAAGACCATGGTGAGGCGTTTGATTATGGGCTTGCTTGCAAATGGTCATATCTTATTGGAAGGCGTTCCCGGGCTTGCAAAAACTCAGGCAATAACTGCCCTTGCAAAGAGCATAGATGCCAAATTCAGCAGGATACAATTCACTCCCGATTTGCTACCTGCCGACATCACCGGCACCATGATTTACTCTCCCAAGGACGAGACTTTCTCTGTAAAGAAAGGACCGATATTTTCCAATTTTGTTTTGGCAGACGAGATTAACCGTGCACCGGCAAAGGTGCAGTCGGCACTACTTGAAGCAATGCAGGAAAGGCAGGTAACCATAGGAGAAACCACTTTCAAACTTGAAGAGCCTTTTTTGGTGTTGGCAACTCAAAACCCGATTGAGCAAGAGGGAACTTACCCTCTTCCCGAAGCACAAATGGACCGTTTCATGATGAAGGTTGTCATTTCTTATCCCACAAAGGAAGAAGAAAAAGAAATACTTCGCTCCCACATCATGCCTTCTCAACAGGGGATTTCGCCGGTAATAAGCCCCAAAGACATACTTCACGCAAGAGAAGTGGTAAAGGAGGTATATATAGACGGCAAGATCGAGAACTACATTGCAGACATAGTGTTTGCAACTCGTTTTCCGCAAGATTATAACCTCAACGACCTAAAACCTTTCATCGCTTACGGAGCTTCTCCTCGTGCAACAATCAATCTTGCCTTGGCTTCAAGAGCCTTGGCTTTCATAAAAAGAAGAGGATACGTCATTCCCGAAGACGTAAGAGAGGTTTGCATGGACGTACTCCGACACAGAGTGGGCTTAACCTACGAGGCAGAGGCAGAAAACATAAAAGCCGAAGACCTTGTAACCGAGATAGTAAACAAAATAGAAGTTCCTTGATTTTTGAAATGAACACAGAGGACTTATTAAAGAAGGTTCACAGAATAGAAATCAAAGCAAAGAGGCTCAGTCAGAACGTTTTCTCGGGGCAATATCACAGTGCGTTCAAGGGCAAGGGTATGACGTTCAGCGAAGTGAGGGAATACACCTACGGAGACGACATAAGAAACATAGATTGGAACGTTACGGCAAGAAACAATCGTCCGTACGTCAAAGTCTTTGAGGAAGAAAGAGAGCTGACAGTGGTGTTGCTTATTGACGTGAGCGGAAGTACGTTCTTCGGGTCAAAGGATTGTTTGAAGGCAGAGGTGATTGCGGAAATTGCAGCCACCTTGGCGTTCTCTGCAATCAACAATAACGACAAGGTAGGGGTCATTCTCTTCTCTGACAAGATAGAAAAATACATTCCTCCCAAGAAAGGACTCTCGCACATTCTCACAATAATCAGAGAACTGCTCGCTTTCAAACCCTCGGAAGGCAAAACCGACTTTGCAACCGCCATGGTGTTTATGAACAACGTCATCAAAAAACGCTCAACCTGCTTTTTGATAACCGACGGCTTCGGAACATTTGACCAAAGTATGCACATAGCAGCCGGAAGGCACGACATGAGTTGCATTCTTATCAATGACAAAAGCGAATTTGAGCTTTGCAATATGGGACTTGTCAATTTTGTCGATAGCGAAAGCGGAAAGAGAATATGGATTGACACTTGCGATGCTCAAACTCGGAAAGCCTTCGGAGCATATCGCCAAAAGCAGAGAACAGACTGCATAAACGAACTGACAAAGCACGGAATTGACAACACTGCAATACTCTGTGGCGAAGACTATATCCCTCAACTTGCAAAACTATTTGCAAAAAAGGAAAGGAGATAGACCGATGAAGAAATTGAAAATAACATTTTTTGCAATCATTGCCTTGTGTTGCTCGCTGCAAACCATTGCTCAAAACATCAATGCTACAATAGACAAAAAGCAATACGACATCGGAGATGCAATATACTTCAAGTTCAGAGTGCCGTTTGAGAAAGGCGAAAACCAAGATCTCTTTTACACAAGAGAAAACAGCGACACACTCGAGCTGCAAGCAACAAAGACCGACACCATTCTCTCAGGCGACAAAACGTTTCTTGAATACACTCAAAAATACATGAGCTTTGTGCCGGGCGTTGTGTCGGTTGGCGACAGCCTCTTTGTGAGACGACAAAGCACAAAGCAGGACAGTCTTTACAAAATAAACCCTTGCCAAATCGAAGTGTTGCAATACAACATCGACACCACAAAAGCCGAAATCAAAGACATAAAAGGAATAAAGCAAGAGCCGTTCAGCTTCAGGGAAGTGCTGCCTATAATATATGTAGTACTGATTGTCGTAGCTCTTGCGACAGGGTTATATTTCTTTGTGAAGTATTGGAAACGTCGTCCAAAAGAGACAAAACCACAAGAGCAACCAAAGGTCATAATCCCCGCCCACATCAAAGCACTGCAAAGCCTTGAAGACCTCAGATTGAAGCGATTGAGCGAGCAAGGATTGAAGAAACAATATTATAGTGAGCTGTGTGAAATTATCTGGACCTACTTTGAGGAGCGTTTTTGCATAAATGCAACCGAGCTTACGAGCGAAGAAATCCTCATAAAGGCAAAAGGCAAGAGTGAAATAGCAAGTCAAGACATCAACATGATAGAAGAAATATTCACAACTGCCGATTTGGTAAAATTTGCAAAGGCTCTGCCCGACGAAATGACCGACAAAAAGGTCTGGAACTTGGCAAAAGACTTTGTAAATGACACCACTGTGAGAGATGAAAACCCTAAAACACAAGAGCAATGAACCAAATAAGTTTTCAATATCCTTACCTGCTTCTGCTGTTGCTTGTCATTGTCCTACTGATACTCTATCGCATTTATTTCGATAAGCAAATCAATGCCCGAATGCTCTATTCGGACACTTCCCAATTTGAGGGTGCGAGAAAGACATTGAGACTTCGTCTTCGCCTTCTGCCCGATATTTTGAGGTACTTGGCAGTTGCTGTTTTGATTGTGGCGATTGCACGACCCCAAACCCACTTTTCAAAAGACGAAAAGAGCATTGAAGGAATTGACATAGTCTTTGCCTTGGACGTTTCGACCTCCATGCTTGCCGAAGACTTCAAACCAAACCGATTGGAATCGGCAAAGAGCGTAATCGAACGCTTTATCAACGCACGGACAAGCGACAACATGGGAATAGTTGTCTTTGCCGGCGAAGCATATACAAAATGCCCTTCGACGATAGACCACAACATTTTGCTGCAACTGCTTTCTGCCACCGAGAGCGGAGAGATTGACGACGGAACTGCCATTGGCGATGGTTTGGCGACGGCAATCAACCGAATGAAAGACTCAAAGAGCAAGAGTAAAGTCATCATTTTGGTTACCGACGGGGTGAACAACATGGGTGCGATTGACCCTTTGACAGCCGCAAACATTGCAAAAGAATACGGAATCAGGGTCTATACAATCGGAATCGGCAAAATGGGCTACGCACCCTACCCTTACCAAACACCTTTCGGCAAACAATATCAAAATGTTGAAGTAAAGATTGACGAACCACTGCTAAAAGAAGTTGCAAAAGCCACCGGAGGAAAGTATTTCCGCAGCACAGAGAACTCATCACTCAAAGCAATCTTTGAAGAGATTGATAAAATGGAAAAATCCAAGATAGACGTTTCGTTCTATAGGGAATATACCGATGTGGGACAAAAGTTAATTCTTGTGGTACTTGCATTGCTTGTTGTTGAAGTGCTGCTCAGAAAAACAATTTTAAGAACCAACCCTTAGAAAGAGAGATTATGTTGAAGTTAGAGACCCCGGAAGTTTTATACCTTCTGCTGTTGATACCGATTTTCTTTGTTTTGCATTACTTTTTCTTGCGTTCAAAGAAACGAAAGCTCAAAGAAACAGCCTCGCTCAGGATTCAGGAGGTTGTGATGCCCGATGTGTCAATAGGAAAGCAGAAACTCAAATTTGTGTTGCTCAACATAGTGTATGCACTCTTGGTTGTGGCAGCTGCAAACCCCCAATACGGCACTTCTGTCGGCAAAAAAGAACGCTCGGGTACCGATATGATAATCTGTTTGGATATTTCAAACAGCATGCTCGCCCAAGACTTGAAACCAAACAGGATAAGCCGTGCAAAACAGTCCATAAACCAACTGGTAAATCAACTTGAAGGAGACCGAATCGGCTTGGTGGTCTTTGCAGGCACCTCTTTCATTCAGCTACCCATGACTTCGGATTACTCGGCTGCCAAAACATTTATCGACATCATCTCTCCGAGTATGATAGAAACCCAAGGCACTGCAATAGGAGAAAGTTTGCAAACAGCATTGTCTGCTTTCGGCAACGAAGAAAACAGCAAACGCTCTCGCAGCATAGTCTTAATTTCGGACGGAGAGGACAATGAACAAGACGCAATAGAGATTGCAGAAGAAATTGCAGACAAAGGAGTTGTCATAAACACCATAGGAATAGGACATAGCGAAGGCTCGCCAATTCCAATCAAGACAAGAACCGGACAAACAGAATACAAAAGAGATGCTCAGGGCAACATAGTTTTGACAAAGCTCAATGAAGAGTTGTTAAAGAAGATTGCCGACAAAGGAAACGGCATTTACATCAAAGCAAACAACTCTTCGATAGGTTTGGAGCAAATTTTGGCAAGAATAAACAAGATGGAGAAGAACGAATACGAAGCCTTGGCATACAAGAATTACGAAAGCAGGTTTTATATTCCCGCAATGGCGGCTCTCATTCTGCTTTTGATTGAATATCTCGTCTTTGAAAGAAGAAATAAGTACATAAACCGCAAATTTTTCTTCGGAAAGTAAACTTAAAACCTCATGAAAAGAACCATATTGTACCTTTTGGCTGTTGTTTCTTTGTGCTGTGGTTGCGACAAAGAGAAGAACGCTTTGAGAGAAGGCAACAAACAATTTGAGAAAAAGGCGTTTGACAAGGCAGAGAGTGCATATCGCAATTCTCTTGCGGCAGATTCTCTATACAAAACGGCAGAATACAATCTTGCGGCAGCTTCCTACAAACAGGGAAAGAGCGATAAGTTGCTTTCTGCAGCCAAATACTATGAGAGTTATCTCTTATCGCTTGACCATAATGACACCTTGCAAACCTCTGCCTGCACTTACGACATGGCAAACACCTATTTTCAAATCTCGCAGTCAGATTCGATAAAGGCTTCCGAGCAATCCAAGCTCTTTCTTCAAAAGGCGGCAGAGCTGTACAAACAATCGCTAAGGCTCAATCCGCAAGACACAAATGCAAAATACAATCTTGCTCTGACGCAACACCTTTTGAAAGAAGAAGAAAAGCAGAAAAACGACCAACAACAGCAACAGCAGCAAGACCAAAACCAACAACAAAATCAACAACAGCAGCAGCAAAAACAACAGCAGCAGCAAAACAACAATCAAAACCAAGATAAAAACAAACAAAACGACAATCGACAAATGTCTTCCGGCGAAAACAAAGACAAAAAACAGATGGAAAAGATGTTGGAAGCCCTCAAAAACAATGAAAAGCGAACTCTCAACAAGATAAAACGCAAAGAAGACGCTTCGGCACAAAAACGTAGAATTGAAAAAGACTGGTAGAGATGAATAAGAAAGTGTTTTTATTTTTCGCAAGTTTGTTTGCGACTTTTGCTCTTTTGTCCCAAGAGATTACATTCAGGTGTGAAGCTCCCAAAGTGGTGGGACTGAACGAGAGATTCAAGGTCAGCTTTACCATAAACGCCTCCAATCCTCAGAACTTTGTCGCTCCGACTTTTCAAAACGTAAATATACTCGGCGGACCTTCCACTTCGCGAAGCTCTTCTGTCAGTATAATCAACGGAAAACGCACCGACAACTCCTCAACCTCCTTTGTATTCTTTTTGCAGAGCCTTACAACCGGAAAAATCATCATTCCCTCAGCCCGAGTCAAGGTAGATGGAAAACTATACACCACAAAGCCCGTAACAATCACCGTCGAGGACAATCCTTCCATGGCTCAACGCTCTCAAAACAGCAGAAGCAACAACCGTAACGCCCAAAGCACACAACCATCGGTCAAAGTAATTGACGACAAAGCCGTATTTGTGAGAGCCATTCCGAGCAAGACCAAAGTAGTAAAGGGAGAAGAGATTGTCATATCCTACAAAATATATACCCTTGTGCCTATTTCGGAATACTCGGTCGATAAGTTCCCGACTTCGCAAGGCTTCTGGGTTGAAGAATTGGACAATCAGGCAACGCCAACTCTCGAAAAGGAAGTGATAGACGGCAAAGTCTATCAGGTGGCAACCCTTCGCAAGGTGTTGGTTTATCCTCAGAAGGCAGGCACTCTGCACATCAATCCCATGGGACTTGAAGTTGTGGCACACATTCAAACAGGCACTTCACGCCGAGAGCGTGTCTCGACCGGAGATCCTTTTTTCGATGCATTTTTCAACGACCCTTTCTTTGCACATTCAACACCTGTATTTGAGAGAGTAAACAAGAAATTGAAGACAAACGCCTTGACCATAGAGGTTGAGGAACTCCCTCAGACGACAGAAAACTTTGACGGAGCAGTGGGTCAATTTACTC
This sequence comes from Bacteroidales bacterium, assembly GCA_004551865.1. Lineage (GTDB taxonomy): Bacteria > Bacteroidota > Bacteroidia > Bacteroidales > P3 > Onthomorpha. The sequence continues at coordinate 78,374 of SFPR01000001.1, read as the reverse complement.
TCAGTTCGTCGGCAGACACTTCTTTTTCTCGCACAAATGAGGCAATAACTCTTTCTTATACCATAAGCGGAAAAGGAAACCTCAGTCTGATTGACCGTTTGCAATTAAACCTTCCTGACGAATTTGAAGTATATGAGCCAAACATTTCGGACAAACTGACAAAAAACGCCTCGGGACAAAGCGGCAGCAGAACGTTTCAATACATCATCATTCCGAGAGTAGAAGGCAACTACACCATTCCGCCTTTGAAGTTCACATACTTTGACCCCGATACCAAGACTTACAAAACCATAGAGGCCCAAGAGTACAAATTAAACATTGCCAAGGGAAGAAGCGACAACAAGTTTGCAGAACAAATGTCCGAAAGGGAAAAGTACCGAAACATGGACATAAATGACAACATCTGCAAGGCAACCGGCAAAGACATTTCGCTCGCAAAGCCTTTCTCTTCGGGAGTGTTGTATGCCCTTGTCGTCCTTATTCTCTGCGGTTTGGTCGTTATGATAAAGCTGACACGCAAAGAGCTTAAACTAAGAGAAGACACAGTGGGATTGAAGCTCAAAAAAGCCGACAAAGTTGCAATGAAACGTTTGAAGAAAGCCAAGAAATATCTCGACAGCGACCTCAAAGAAGAGTTTGAAACCGAAATCGGTCAAGCTCTTTGGAACTATCTTTCGGACAAATTCAAGATTGAAACTCGCAATCTCAGCATAGAGACAATCAAAACCACTCTCAATCAAAGCAATCTGAGCGACGAGACCTTGCAACAGACCATAAAGACGCTGAACGATTGCGAATTTTTGCGTTTCTCTCAAAGCATCGACAAAAGCAATCACAGAGAATTGTACGAACAAACGGTAAAAACAATCAGCGACATAGAGACCGAAATGAGCAAAATAAAGAAACAAAACAAGCACTCCTCAAAAGGGACAATCTGTCTTCTTCTGCTTGTGGCATCGGGCAGTCTTTTTGCACAAGATTTGACCAAGGCAAACGCCGCATACAAGGCAAAAGACTACCAAACAGCCATAGAACTATATCTGCAAGCAGAAAAAACAGCTCCGAGTGCCGACCTTTACCATTCGATTGCCGACACCTATTTCAGACTTTCCGACTATGCAAACGGCATTCTCTATTATGAGAGAGCCTTACGCCTTACACCCAACGACAAAACCCTCATTACCGATTACAAAATTTGCAGAAGCAGGCTCATGGGCGAGGTTTACATCATGCCCGACTTCTTTCTGCTTCGGTGGATTAAGGCAATTTCAAACCTTATGCCTCCTTTTGCATGGGCAATAGTGTTTGTAGTGCTTTTCTTTGCCGCCTGCGTCCTTTTCTTTATTTATTATTTCACCTCCGACAAGAAGAGACTGATGTTTTATCTGAGCCTCTGCTCTTTGATTTTGAGTCTCTGCTCTTTCGGCTTGGGCTTTGAGAGACAAAACAGGATACATTCAAAGGACTATGCGGTGGTTTTCTCTTCCGACACAGCCCTCAGAGAAGAAACTTCGGGCAAACAAGAAAGCAAAACCAAACTTTTCAAAGGTCAAAAGGTGAAAATCAAAAAGCAGGCAGGCAAAGAAGTGTTCGTTCGCACCGAAGACGGCAAGGAAGGCTGGATTGACAAAGAAAACATCAAGATAATCTGAAACCAAAAACAAAAAAAAGAAAATGGAAGACTGCTCAACCCAACACGGAATAGTTACAGAGGTACAAACCGACAGAGTCTTTGTGCTTGTGGAACAAAAATCTGCCTGTGCCTCCTGCCATGCAAGAGGAGCTTGTTCGAGCTTTGACAAAAAGAACAAGACGATTGAAGTTGCAACAAAGCAAGCCTCCGACTACAAAAAAGGCGACAAAGTTGAGGTAAGCATCAGTACACGCTTGGGAATGAAAGCTTTGGTGATTGCATTCCTTGTTCCCTTTGTGTTGCTTGTCATTTCGCTTATTCTTTGTTTGAAAACATTTGATTTTTCGGAACCTCTCTCCTGCCTTGTTGCCATTGCGGTAACTGCAATTTACTATTTTGTTCTCTTCAAACAAAAAGACAAGCTGTCCTCAGGCTTTAAGTTCGGAATAAGACATTTATAAACCCAAATCAAAATGGCGTTTCGTAGCTGCCGAAACGCCATTTTATTTTGACAAGACGCCGTTTCATTCTGACAAAACGGCATCTTATTTTACCCAAACAAAACCTTCTGATTTTCTGTGCAATAGACCATGCTCCCACAAGGAGAGAACCACCGTTTGAAAGCCTTGTGTCGGAGGCTCTTTTTTGTAAATAATTGAAATCATTTACAAATTCTCATCAAAAAATCAAAATAAAATTTGTAAATTTGCAAGGCAAAATAAAACCAATTTTTCGTCTTATGCAAAACGCACTTAAAATCAAGATTTTATCTGACGATAATTTCTTTGCGAGAAAAGTAGAACATCGTCTGAAAGCCGAAGACGGCTGGACATGTTTGGTAAAGAACAATGTCGAAAGAGAAATTGACGTGCCGGATTTAACAGCGGACATCGTCATCATTGCATACGACTTTATCAGACTGACGCCCGAAATAGTTTTAGAGAAGTTAAAAACATCTTATCCCCACGCCAAAATCATCGGAATAGTCCCCGAGAACTCCCTTGTGATAATGAAGGATTTTCTTTTGGACAAAGACGTCATCGACATTGTGCGAATGTGCGACATTGTCTATGATATGATTTTCAATCACGTCATAAATATCCGTCAAGACTTGATTTTGGTCAAGCAGTTGCGAAAGTTGAGCAAACAAAACAGCGAAGTATTTTTGTCAAAAGCCCATTCAATGTCGCAAGTGCAAGAATTGATAAACAAAGCCGCCAATTCGGACATCAATGTCAGCATTTTCGGAGAGACCGGAACGGGAAAAGAAGTGGCAGCCCGACGAATACATTCTCTCTCAAAGCGTGCGGACGCACCCTTTGTTGCAGTCAATGTTACAGCTATTCCGAGCGAACTGATAGAAAGCTCTTTCTTCGGACACGAAAAAGGAGCCTTTACAGGGGCAGCAAGTTTGAAGAAAGGCTTTTTTGAAGCAGCGTCGGGAGGAACTCTCTTCCTTGACGAAATAGGAGACATGGATTTGAAAATGCAGACAAAAATTTTGCGAGCTTTGCAAGAAGGAGTTATCACAAGGGTCGGAGGCACAAATGAAATCAAAATTGACACACGCATAATCACGGCAACGCACGTCAATTTGCAAGAAGCAATCGAGAAAGGCACTTTCCGCGAAGATTTGTTCTACCGTTTGATGGGTTTGAACATCAATATGCCGAGATTGTCCGACCGAGGTGAAGACATACTTCTGCTTGCCAACCACTTCATCAGGGAGTATTGCACCAAAAGCAAGAAGCCTCTGTGCAAGATAAGCAAAAAAGCACAAGACGTTCTGCTTACTTATTCTTTTCCGGGCAACATTCGAGAACTCAAAGCGATGATAGAGCTTGCCATTGTACTGAGCGAAGACAACATAATAAGAGCCGAAGATTTGACACTGAGGACCTCCTGCGTAAGGAAGAAAGACTTCTTGGAAGAAGAACGCACATTGGAAGAATACGAAGCCATAATCATCAAACACTTCTTGGAAAAGTACAGCAATAAGGTACGTTTGGTGGCAGAAAAACTTAATATCAGCAAAACCAAAATTTACAATCTGTTGCAAGAAAACAAATTATAGATATGAGAAACGTCAAATGTCCACGCTGCGGCAAAGAATTTGTATGCCGACACGACAAAACCTGCTTTTGTAACAACTATACTTTGAGTGAAAATGCAAAAAGAGACATTCGATCCAAATGGAGCGAATGTCTCTGTGAAAATTGCCTGCGACTATATGCCGAGGCTACTGAGCCAAAATCTGAATGTTGTTGTCCGACATCTCGACAAGACCTCCCTTAATCTCGAAAGACAAAGACTTATCGTCCTTATCGACAATCTTTATCAGCCCTTTGTCCAAAGCAGAGACTATGGGAGCATGGTTGTTCAGTATCTGAAACTTGCCATCGGTGCCTTGCAACTGCACACTCTTCACCTCATCTTCGTAAAGAGTGTCTTCGGGGGTTATGATATTCAGTTTCATTGTCTTGATGTATGATTATTATTTTGAGGCTTGCTCAATCAATTTCTTACCTTTTTCTATTGCCTCCTCAATCGTGCCGACCAACATAAAGGCTGCCTCAGGGTATTCATCAACTTCTCCGTCCATTATCATGTTGAAGCCTTTGATTGTGTCTTCTATTGAAACGAACGCACCCGGAATGCCTGTGAACTGCTCGGCAACGTGGAACGGTTGAGACAAGAAACGTTGTACTCTTCTGGCTCTTGCAACCACCAATTTGTCTTCCTCAGACAACTCTTCCATACCGAGAATGGCAATGATGTCTTGAAGCTCGGCATATCTTTGAAGAAGAGCTTTCACCCTCTGAGCGGTGTTGTAGTGTTCTTCGCCGACGATTTCGGGTGTCAAGATACGCGAATTTGATTCCAAAGGGTCCACTGCCGGATATATTCCGAGTTCCGAGATTTTACGACTTAGCACCGTCTGAGCGTCAAGGTGTGCAAAAGTTGTTGCAGGTGCCGGGTCAGTCAAGTCGTCGGCAGGAACATAAACCGCTTGCACCGATGTGATTGAACCACGATTGGTAGAGGTAATTCTTTCCTGCATAAGGCCCATTTCAGACGCCAATGTAGGTTGATAACCCACCGCCGAAGGCATACGACCGAGCAAAGCAGAAACCTCACTTCCCGCCTGAGTGAAACGGAAGATGTTGTCAATAAACAGCAATATGTCTTTGCCTCCCGTAGTCTCGTCTCCGTCTCTGTAATACTCCGCAACGGTCAAACCCGAAAGTGCAACCCTTGCTCTTGCTCCCGGTGGCTCGTTCATCTGTCCGAAAACCAAGGTACACTTACTATCTTTCAATGCCTTGACATCCACCTTCGACAAATCCCAACCGCCTTTGAGCATATCCTCTTTAAATTCCTCTCCGTAGGATATAACTCCGCTTTCAATCATTTCCCTCAAAAGGTCATTACCCTCACGAGTTCTTTCACCAACACCTGCAAATACCGACTGACCTGAGTATTGCTTTGCAATGTTGTTTATCATCTCTTGAATGAACACAGTCTTTCCCACACCTGCTCCTCCAAACAGACCAATCTTTCCTCCCTTGGCGTAAGGCTCTATAAGGTCTATCACCTTGACACCGGTAAACAACACCTCGGTTGAAGAAGACAAGTTCTCAAACTTAGGAGGCTCTCTGTGGATAGGGTAAGACTTTTCACCCTTGACGGGAGCTATTCCGTCTATTGTTTGTCCTATGACGTTGAATAGTCTTCCGTTGATATCGTCTCCCACAGGCATAGAAATAGGTCTTCCGAGATTTTCAACCTCCAAGCCTCTTTGCAATCCGTCTGTTGAGTCCATGGCAATGGTTCTCACAGTGTTCTCTCCAATATCTTGTTGGCATTCCAAAATCAACTCACTGCCGTCAGCCTTTACAACTCTCAAAGCATCGTATATGTTTGGCAGTGCTTGATCTGCAGGGAAGCTCACATCGATTACCGCACCGATTATTTGCGAAATCTTACCTCTGCTTACTATATTACTCATCGTCTATCACGTTTTATGAAATCAGATTGCGAATATACACTTTTTAATCGGAAAACAGCCAAACAATCGGCAATAATTTTCAAAACTAAATTTTAGAGAGTTGATTATCAGCTATTTATTTTGCAACTCCAATTTTCCCTGCACTACGATTTTGAAGCACAAACAAGCGAAACAATTCAGCCCCTTGTCGCAAAAAAACTCTCCCGAAGAAGTTCGGCAAAACCAAAACGCCCTTTCAGCAAAATAACTCGCCGTTTTATCTGACTGAAACGGCGTTTCGCTAATGACGAAACGCCGTTTTCATTCCTTTATTTTTCGCTTCTTTGCAATCAACTCAAAACAAAATCGTTATACATTCCTTTAGGATAAAAATAAATGCAACAATCGAGTAAAGGGCTTTGAGAACTATTCCGACCAAAAGACCTATCAGCGAACCGAATGCCGATTTGAGTGCGTTGTCTTTGTTTCCCTTGTAAATCTCTCCCAAATAAGCTCCCAAGAAAGGGCAGAGTATTATCCCCAAAATGCCGAACGGTCCTATGCTTATGCCCAAAAGAGGTAGCAAAAACATTCCCACGAGCAAGCCTATGGTGCTTCCTCTCACTCCATATTTGCTTCCGCCTGTTTTCTTTGTGCCGTAAATCGGGATAAGAAAGTCTGCCACGGTGATAATCAAGGCAATAACGCCCATAATCACCACAAACCAAAGTCCGATTTGAGCTTGGGGAACAAGCATAAGGAGCAACAAGCCGACAAATGCAAGAGGTGGTCCGGGGATTGCCGAAACGAACGAGCCTACAATGCCTATCAAACCCAAAATCAACGACAAACAAACAATAAAACCGCTCATCTGCAATTACAAATCAAGTTCTCGGACAACGGAAAATCAATCTTCAAATCGCTTTTCGTTGTATGGAAATTCTTTCGCAAGCTCTCCCGAATAGTAGAAGTCAAATCCTATAGCTCCAAAAGTGTAGATGTGGTCGCCAACCGTGATATGGCTTCCTCCACACTGAGGATTGGCACTCGGATGACTTTCGGAAAATCCTATGTTGAAGAGTGTGAACAAAATCTCGGGGCGGTTGCTTATGTCAAACCCTGCTCTCTCCCATTGTTTTTTGGTCTGGTGGAGAATGCAACCGGTATAAACATACGAGTAATAGTGGTTTCGATAATCTACAAGGCGGTTTATTCTCTCTGTTTGGTGGTCTGCGGTGTGGAAGTCCAAGATATGCTCATATCTTTTGCCCATATAGAAAGCCGAAGTGTCGTTTTTGAGGTTTCTCTCGACCCATTCGGCTGTAAAATCTTTAATTCCGTTCACTCCGAAAGAGAACTGACTTTGAACCGACAGCACTTTGACCGGTCCGAGGTACTTTTTGTACATCTCTCTCTTGGAATTGAATAGACGTATCTGCTCTCCGATTAAGCAACTGACAATCATTCTTGCCTCAACCCCCGTTACTGCGGCTGCACTATCGATGAGGGCCTTGTCTTTTACTATGGCTTCTTTGAGGGCTTCCCATTCGGGTGTATTCATCCAAAGGATTGCGTGCTTGTTTTCTTCTTTGCTCTTGGCAGAAGTGAGGGCTTGCTTTTGCTTTTCGACAAGCTGCATATATTGAGGCTCGTCTTTGATGTACAACTCGCAGGCTGCAATCATCTGATTGACATCTACGCCTCCGTGAGCGTTCTCTATTGCTTGCAACATCAGCTCTGCATTACGCGGATAGAGCTTTGAGATAACCGAGAGCTTGACATAGTTCTCTGCCAACTTGTCGGCATCAATCTTCTTGGCTTTCTTGGCTTGCGAACCCATTTGTGAAACCTGTGCCAAGTAGCGATTGTTTTGGTCAATCGCACCTTTGTTCTTTGTCCAGCCCAACTGATACACTCCCCATGCACCAATAATTGCCACACCCGCAATGGCAAATCCATAGAGTGCCACATTGTAGCACAATTTGCCGAACATCTTCCACGAAGAAAAGTATTCCTTTATCTTTATCATCTTATTTGCTTTTTTGAAACAGTCGGCAAAATTACTACTTTTTGTTGAAACCGAAGCAAAAAAAGGAGAACAAGCTATGCCCGTTCTCCTTTTGTATATCTGAATTATCAATATAATCTAATCGAAAAAAGCGTTTAGTCCCAAAATATCACTCGTCTGTCAAGCGTAAATTCAAATTGGTGTTAAAACAAAGAATTAAAAAATTGACAAGCCGAGGGTTAAAATCAAAAGAACTATCTTTTCGGAAACTTAAACCTTGATACCAAGCAAACAAACTCAGTTTGTCTGCCTGCAAAAGGCTTTTCAGAAGGCTATATTATGAGGACTCTCAGCTGCGAAAGGTCTTTTCTGAGCAGCAAATTTGCATTCAGATTGTGCAAACAAGTATTGAGGCTGCTCGACTTGTGGAACTCAAAATCGCAAACGGGAACATAATCCAAATCATCTTGGCTTATGTTGGTCGTATGTCTTGTTTCGGAAAGGGCAACCTCTATATCCTTCCTGTCTTTGCCCTGATTGGAAGACAAGGCCTTGGTCCTGCCGCTCTCCGACGCCTCGGTGAGCAAGGTAACCCCCGAAGCAAGACGAGAAGTCTTGATTAAAGACATATCCCCTATGCTTTGCGACAAAACAACTGCCGCAAACAGAACCACAAACCTTACCATACTGCCCTTAAAAACCGACTTCATATCATCTCTTTGTGCAAATATAACTTCGCAAAGGCGGGAATTATTGCAACAGCTCAAAAAAATGCCTGCATTCTGCCCTCGTTTCGCTCTGCAAAGATACACACAATAAAGAGAAAAAACAAATTTTATCGTTTTTTTTCGCAATTTCACATCTCATGAAAGGGAAAAATCATAACTTTGGCGACCAAAAAAGAGAGATTTTTATGTCAGACAAGGTATTGTTTTTGGAAGAAAATAAGTGTGTGAGTTGTTATGCGTGCGTAAGAGCGTGTCCTGTAAAAGCCATTCAAGTAAGCAGCAAGAGTACCAAGCCTTTTATAATTGACGACAGGTGCATAGCTTGCGGCAACTGCCTGTCGGCTTGTGCCTATTCTGCAATAGAGCTTGAGGGAAACATCGAACAAGTAGAGCAACTGCTTGCCTCGGGACAAAAAGTGGCTGCAATATGCGACCCGAGCATTGCAGGAGAATTTGACGATGTGAGAGACTATCGCAAATTTGTTACAATGATACGAAAGATAGGCTTTTCTCTTGTGTGCGAAGTAAGTTTCGGAGTCGATTTGGTTGCACAAAAGCAAGCAGCTCTTTGCAACAGCTTCAAAGGAAGAAGTTTCATCACCTCGCACTGCCCTGTTGCCAATATGTATATAGAGAAATATCAACCCTCGCTTGTAAACAATCTCTCCCCTATTGTTCCCCCTGCCGTGGCAACGGCATCTACAATACGAAAACACTACGGACAAGACACAAAAGTAGTGAACATCACCCCCTGCATTGGTTTGAAGAAAGACAATCGAAGATATGACAGCGATATGAGGCTTGACGCTTTTCTGACTTTTGTTGAGCTGAGACAGATGTTTGAGAAGCGTGGAATAAAAGAAGAAATGGTCGAATACGGAGAGTTTGACGAGCCATTCGGATTCAAAGGTTCTCTCTATCCGATAGCAGAAGGCTTTGCCGAGGCTTGCGGAGCAAGCACCACAATGGAGGAAAACCACTTCATCACCGTAGAAGGCAAAAAGGACGTGGCAGATGCCCTCAAACAATTCGCAAAACACGGCAACGAATTTTCGACACACCTCAACCTTTACTTCTGCAAAGGCTGTCTGATGTCGTCGGGCTGCACCAAAGGACAGAAATATATAAGATATAACTTAGTAAGAGAGTATGCAAAGAAGAGAATGCGAACCATAGACTTGGAAAAATGGAAACAAAATATCGAACAATACTCCAACAAATCCGAATTGGTAACATTCCACAAAGCAGACGACAAAACACTTCCCACTCCAAGCAAAGCAACAATAGAACAAGCCTTTGAAACTCTCGGCAAGAGTTCTACCAATCGACACACCAACTGCAAGGCTTGCGGATATGACAGCTGCACAGACCTTGCCATTGCAATAGCTCAGGGAATAGCATCGCCGGAAATGTGTTTTGCTTATACCCAAAAAGGAACGAGAGACTTCAGCAACCAACTTAAAAACACAAAGGTAGAACTTATCGACCTGCAAACAGAGTGCAACAACCTCAAAGAAGAACTCTCTGCACAAAGAGTAAACAACACAGAGCTGTCCCGCTCACTCTCTTCAATCGTTCACCACATCTACCCGGGCATTGCAATAGTTGATGCCTCAATGCGAATAAGCGACTCAAACAGCGGCTTTATCGAGATATTGGGAGACGATGCCAAAGAAATTGATGAAATAATCCCCGGACTTATCGGAGCAAGCATCAAAACCCTTCTGCCTGCCGAATTGTACAATCAGCTCGAATATGTTCTGAAAACCTCCGAAGACATCATCAACAAAGACTTTGAGTATGACAATCGACTTATCAACGTATCAATCTTTACCCTTATACCTCAAAAATCGGTCTGTGTAATATTCCGAAACCTTTATGACGAAGAAGAACGCCCCGAAGAGATAATCCACCGAGTAAACGAAGTGATAAAAGACACCCTTTTGCAAGTACAACAAATAGGATTTATCTTGGGAGAAGGAGCAGCCAAAACAGAAAAACAGCTCCGCTCGATAATCAAAACCATATCACTAAAATAACAATCGGCAGCAAGCAACTCCCAAACACCAAATCAGAAAATACAATACCCGAATTTGGCTCAAAAAGACGGCATCTTTTTGCAAAAAGACGGCGTTCGTCTCGAAAAAGCCGAAGTTTTATCGAAATAAATCGGCGATTTATCGGAATAAAACGCCGTCTTTTTTGAACGAAATGGCGTTTTGGTTTTGCCAAACCCGGCACTTATTTTACAAAAGATTGAGACACACACAATTACCCAACGCCCAAATACTCGCATATTTTACCCGAACAATGGTCAAACCCTCAAAAATCGCAAGCATTTCGCACCAAACCACCTTCAAATGTTAAATTTTCACACCACTCACTCGCATAGACTCAGCAAAATAAAAATATGCAAACATTCTCTCGGAGAAACGGGGGGAGAAAGAAGTGATACTGAAACACCTGTTTGTCGGGTAGAAATGTCAGAATTTGAGATTTTGCAACAAAATGCAACTCAATCTGACAACAATTCTCTATCTTTGCAGTAATATTAGACAAAACAGCATAAGAAATAAAACAACCAGATATATGTTACATGAATTCAGCGTAGAGAACTTTCGTTCGATAAAGGAGAGAAAAACACTGTGTTTGCAGGCTCAGGAAATAGGGGAAGACATTGAGGGAAATGTGGCTTGCGAACTGGAATACAATATACTTAAATCACTTTCTGTATATGGTGCAAACTCGAGCGGAAAATCCAACTTGCTTGTGGCATTCAGTGCAATGAGGATAATGGTAACATCTTCGGCTAAACTAAACGAAGGCGAAGAGTTGTTCTATCATCCTTTTTTGTTATCCGAGACTGACAATGAACCTACGTTGTTTGAAATAGTGTTTACACAATCGGGATATTGCTATAGATATGGATTTACTTACACTCTATACAAAATAGAGGAAGAATGGTTATATCGAAGCACTACTCCAAATTCGCAAGAAGAGATGTTGTTTCTTCGCAGTTTGAACGAGGTAGAAACGGACAACAAATTGTTTGCTGAGGGAAGAGACAATGAGAAAATATTGAACGGCAATCGGCTTTTTCTTTCTTTGTGCGCCCAGTTGAGAGGCGAAATATCAAACTCTCTAATGCTTTGGTTCTCGTATTCGCTCAATGTAATTTCGGGATTGAAGAGCAGTAATCTGCCATTCTACTCACGAAATTGGTTTGCTGAAGATAATGACAACAGAGACAAAGCATTGGAATTTTTCAAGAAACTTCAGTTGGGATTTGAAAACTTGGCTGTCAGACAGAAGCAAATAAAAAGCTCGTTTACAGACGAGAAAGTTGTAAATGCATTGTTCTCTATTCACAACAAGTATAATTCTAAGGGAGAGATATGCGGAAGTATCGAACGATACTTTGAAGACATGGAATCGGAAGGCTCTAAAAACTTGTTTAATTTGACAGGTCCTATATTCAGCACACTGCATAGCGGAAGTGTTCTTGTTGTTGATGAATTGGACGCAAAAATGCACCCACTCATTTCTCAATATATCATTCGCTTATTTAACAATTCGGAAAGCAATCCGCACAATGCACAGTTGATTTTCTCTACTCATGATACTCATTTGTTGTCCTCAAAACTTCTCCGCAGAGATCAGATATGGTTTACAGAGAAAGACAATAAGGAACAAACCGATTTGTATTGTCTGACAGATATTGTTTTGTCGGACGGTTCTGTTCCTCGCAATGATACAAACTATGAGAAGAATTACATTGCCGGACGCTATGGTGCAATACCATATATCATTAACGAATAACATTCAGAGATGTCTGCAAAAATAAAAAATCGCCATGAAAGGCAAATTACTCAACGCGAACAAAAAACTATTTGCCAAAAGTTTTTGATTGTATGTGAGGGAAAGCAAACAGAAGCCAATTATTTTGATGCATTAACCAAAAATATTAAGAGTATTCGTTGCTACACAAGGGGCAAAGGCAAGGACCCAAAGTCTTTGGTAAAAGAAGCAATCACACTGAAAGCAAACAACGACTTTGACAAAATATGGGTTATCTTTGACAAAGATGAAGTTCCCAATAATGACTTCAACGATGCTATTGCAGAAGCAAAAAGAAACGATATAGAATGTGCGTGGAGCAATGCGGCCTTTGAATTATGGTTTCTTTATCATTTTGAAAATGTCACAGCATATCTGCCAAGAGACGCCTATCAAAAAAAACTATCTCGTGCAGTCAATAAGTCAGGAAAGTATAATAAGAAATCAAAGTATCAGTATGACAAGACTGACACGGAAAACTTCTCTATTATGACCTCCTATGGTTCACAGGAAAACGCAATCCTACGGGCTGAAACTCAAAGCAGGAAATTTTCAGACAATAACTATGCAAATCACAACCCTTGCACTATGGTTTTTAAGTTAGTCAAACAACTTATCGGTCAGGACAAAGAGTTCAACAAAGAGATAGACTGCATAGTGGAAGGTAGCAAACGAAAATAATCATGTTTGAATTTGATGCTGTATTGCATGAGGTAAATGACAAGGGCGGTGCATACGTTATTTTCCCTTGGAATATTCGAGAGGTCTTTGGCAAAGGCAGGGTGAGGGTTCATGTCGAATTTGATTCTATTCCTTACAAAGGGAGCATTGTGAATATGGGAGTAAAAGACAGCGAGGGCAATGTGTGTTATATCATCGGCGTTTTGAAATCTATCCGCAGGCAGTTGGGCAAAAAAGACGGCGACACCATTCATGTGGTAGTAAAAGAACTCTGAAACTTAGTGCGTTCTGTTGCTCTACAAGGTTAAACGCACCGAGAAGCCTCCTTGTGTGGTGGAGTTGGGATAGGAATTGGAAACGTAAGGGGTGTTTGAGGTCATCTCAAAGTAGGCTTTGAGGATAATTTGTTCTGTAAGCGAGTATTCGCCCGAAAGGTTGAGGGTAAAGACCTTTGAACCCGACGAAACAAGATTGACATTTTGGTCTATCTTGCGGAGGATTGTTCGATTGATATTGACAGACATATCTGCTTTCAAAAGAATGTCGCTTTTGAACTTGCGAGTGTTCTCTCCTCCCATTCTCACATTGATTTCTACGTCCTTAAATCGGTATCCTGCTCCCAAAACGTATGAGGTTCGGTTTACTTCGGTTACTTGTGAGTTGGCAAAGGAGAGCGAAAGGGTGCGTTCTTTCCTTATTTCTATGTTGGTTTGGAAGCTGTTTTTGAGATTGATGTCGGCTTTGAACAAAGGTGAGAGCTGTTCGCTGATTGTAATCTGGTCAATTACGTCTTTTGCAATAAAGTTGTTGCTTATCTGATTTCTCACCCATTCTGTTCCATAGTCGTATCTGTCGTCAAGCGGCACTCTTGTGTCGGAGGTAAACGCTCCTATGTTGTAGTCGCAACTGTAATTGGAGGAAATGGTTATGGAGTTTGCCCACTTTTTAACCCAATCCAATTTGCTCAATCCTGTATAGCTTATCTTCCAATTTGGCATCGGCATCTTTATAAATGGTGAAAGGCTCTGAGTGCTTGGGTTGCTGCCTGTGTAGGCTGCCAAAAAGGCAGGTATCAACACTTGTTGGCTTAATGCTCCATAGCCGTCAGGATATAGTTTACCTGTTGCCGAGTCGGCTATCATCATGCCCGAATAGTCGGGATTGGCTGCGGCGTTGCTCGATGCCAAACGTCTTGCAATCTCATCTCTGTTTTCCAAAAAGGTTTGGAACACTGAGCTGACGTTGTTGTCGTCCATTGCCGCAAAAAGTGTAGGCAAAGCGATGATTGAAATGCTATATCGTCCCGTCCTCAGTGGTGAGAGAGGTCCGTTAAGCATTCCCGTGGCAGCATCATACTTGTAGTAACAAGTAAATTGCTCGCTTTGGTTTCGCTTGAAGCTGATGTCGATGTTGAAGTCTTTGAATGGTTCGACCTTGATTTGGGCGTTGATGTTCTCGGTGCTTTTTTGCATCATTGCCGAGTTGAACATTGTGTCGGTGCTGAGCCACGAATTTGTGATTGCTCTTTCCATTATGTCCATGCTTTGAGAGCCGAAAACAAATCCGAAGCCGGGTGCAAACTTATCATCGGGCGTTGTTCCCAACCATTTTGCAACAGGCATAAAGCCGGGTATGCTTGTGCCTTCGTTGAGATTATAGTTGATTGAAACCGTTTTGACACAAGTGATAAATCGTAAGGTGTAGTTCAGAGCTTCTTTCAAGAACTTGTTTATCGCAGGTATGCTGTCTTTGGTAGAGGACAAAGTATCTTTGGTGTTTTTCTCTTCTTTCTTTGGAAGTCGAGTAGGCACTCCGCTAAAGCTGTTGCTCTTTTTCTGTGCTTCATAGGCTTTCTTGATGAATGGTACTTTGGTGTAGAGGGTGTTGAGAGAGAAATTTGCCGTTGCCGAAACTCGTCTCGAATTTTCGATGTCGTTACCAAGTGAGCGTGTTGCTTCGGTTGAGGAAACAAACTTGTATGTTCCGCTGTAAGATCCGTTCAGTCTCACCCAATCAAAAATTGGTATTTTGTTGATAGGTACGTTGATGCTCAACTTATAGTTCTGAGTAAACTGCTGTGCCTTGCCAAGTTCCAAAACCGAAGTCCAGACAGAGTCTCGCTTGTCCTTGGTGTCTATTCGTCCACGCGGCTCTTCTATGAGGGCATTCATGGTCGCATCATACTCCATTTTGATGTTTGAGGTAAGGTCATACTTGAATGTGTATGCCCTGTTGGCATAGAACTGTTTGTAGATGTAGGGTTCCATGATTACAATTCCCTGACTTTTGGCTCTGAGCAAGGTCTCTTCAAAGTCTCTTACGACTTCTGTGCGGAAAGAGAAGGACTTGGGAATGTAGTAAAGCGTCATGTCTTTCAGTATGGAAAAGGCTTTCTTTTTGAACAACGGCACTTTGGCAAATGGTTTCCAGCCTTTGGAAGTAACATCGTACTGATATGCAAGAGAACCTCGGTGTTGTATCTTGTTGTTATGCTCTATATCTACATCTCTTGCGTAAGTTGAAGAGTACGAATAGGAGGCATTCCAGTTCTCTATGTCGTAAAAATGTCTCTTCAAGGCTCTGTCGCCCAATCGGTCTTTGCGAACGTTCATAAAGTTGAGGTTAGTGCGGCTCACATAGTCTTGAACTAAGTGTCTGATAGAGTCTCTTTCTGCTTCGGTTCGGTAACTCATAAGGTCGTTTTCCAACTTTACGTCGGGGTCTAAGGGGTTGTACTTAGGATTGCTCACCGACTGAGAGTAGTCAAAGTGAACAGGCAGTCTGATGCCGAGCTTTTCGGGGAAGAGCTTTCCTACTTCTATGTTGGTTGCAATGTCAAACGTTCCTATGTTGTCTTGTGATATTTCGGATACTTTTTGTTCTATGCCTCCAAATCCTGCCGAACGATAGCTTGCCGACAAAGACAAATCTCCCAAATCGGCAAGGTTGGTTCTTGCAAAGCCTGTTGCAGCCCAACCTCCGTCTCGATTAAAATCGGTCATACGCAATTCGTTAATCCATATTTCGGCAGACTTTGGCAACATATCGTCATTGTCATATTGGCTTTGCTTCTTTGGGTTACGCACACCTATCATTATTACCTTGACGCCTGCAATGTTCGGTGTTCCCAAAACGGTCATTTTTCTTCCGTCAATGTTCTCACTGTATGGTATAAGTGAATTGACGGTGTTGTCGTTTGAGCGTATCTTTGCATTGCGGTTCTCTTTTACCTTCACCAACTTTTCGAGGTCGATGTCCAATTCGTTGGCTGTGGGCCATATTGCTTCTCTGTTGCTTGCTCCTGTGTACCAAGGAGTGAAGGTAAGAGGCACTTCGTACTCGTAATAGTTGTTTGTAAAGTCTGTTCCCAAGCGTATGAATACCGACAAATCGCCTGTTTTGTATTCGTCAAACTCGTTAAGTTTCTCTGCATGGACAAACATTTTCAAGCGTTTGTACTGTCGCAAATCCAACTCGGTGGTTTTGTAAATCGCTCTTGCGTCTCCGTCCGACAACTCGCAAATTTTGAGGCTTTGAGCCTGCTCATTCATGTTGGTAACCGAGGTTGTGGAATACATTTGTTCTTGTTCTATTCCCGGAGGAAGAGCATACGGCACAGGCAATCGCTTTCCGTTTTCTTCTATATTGACCGAAGCAACCGAGAAAGTAGTGTTTTCGCTTTGCGTTCCGGTAGGATAAAGTCCCGGTTCGAGCAAGTTGTCGGTAAACTTTCGCCATTCTCCGCTCACAAGTTCAAAAGTTCCAAATCTCAAAATGATTGGTTCTTCAAATTCTCTGAGGAACATACGCATAAAACGAATGGATTGAAATCCGCTAATATCGCCCACTGTTCGGTTTGGTTCTCTGATTGGTATTTTGAATTGATACCATTTGCAGTCGGCATAGTCTCCGTTTGGAAGTTTTATGCTTCTTGCGTCTTGTATGTCGGTAATGCAGTTTCTGCCGACGACCATATTTTCCGGCGAGAGGATAATCTCATATTCGTAATAGTTCTCTGCTTCCGAGAGGGTGTTGTCTTGGTTGATGTCTTCGACGTTTGGAAGTGAAGAAGATTGAGAGGAATAACCCGAATTGTCCGAAACAACCGAAGAGTTGCCCTCCGAGTTGTTGTATCTCTTATATCTGTCCAAGATTTTGGCATTGCTTTGGTCATACTCATCACTTCTGAAATACATAAAGTCGTCTCCCGAAGGGTCTTGAAGCAGTTTGTCGTATGCCTCTTGGTCAAGCTGTGCGTTTGCAATGGTCAAAAATCTCTCAAAGAAAGAAGTTTCGTCTTCGGAAGACAAGCCGTCATAACCAATGTCTTGGTATTGTCTTGCGGCAGGGTCGTTGCTAAATGCGTTCACAATGGATTGCAAACGAGGAACTCGTCCCCAAATGGTTGTATCTACATCGACAACTTCTGCACTTGTAGGCAATCCGTTCTCAAAACTCTTTCTTCCGTCTCTCAATATGTCTTCCGAAATCTCTCCGAGGTTGAAATAGAGCTTACCACCGCTGTGTTGAGGATTTTCGATAAAAGGATCCATCATCCAAAATTCGATATATTCTATATTGGCTGCCTCAAAGTCGGTAGGCTCTAACTTTCTCATTATTCCGCCCCAACGTGTCTGCGGGTCTTTGAGGCTGCCGTCCGGCAACAATCCTGCCGAATAGGACGATGTGGTGTCGAAGTTGTAAGGTCCTCTCTCCGAAGGATAAAACGCAATGTTGAACTCCCTTATGTTTCTCATCTCTTCCTGAGTGAGTTCCTTGTTTGGGTGAAACTCTCTTTCTTCAATCGGGCGAGTATAAGGCAGAGAGCAATCGTCATTGCTTATGTTGGCAGGCGGCTGACGATAGAAATTCTCGTCTATGTAGTACCATGCAATCTTTGCTCTGTTAAATCCGTATGTCAATCCCAAGTGTTTGGCTGTTTCGGGGAACATCGGGTTATGGGTGTTGTAGTCTTGAGGGGTCGAAGCCAAAGACCACGAACTGACAGCTTTCATGTCGTAGGAACGTTTTGCTGTTTCAAAGTCATCAATGTATGCTGTTCCTGTTTTGCCTATCACTTTGGGATTGCCGGGAATAAAGTGTGCAAACTCTCCGCTGAAATTCAAATAAGACGGTGCTTTGGTTTGGTAAAACGGAAGCAAATCGACCAATTTTGTAATCAGAGGAACTTCTTTGCGAAAGTTCATATCCACACCCCAAATGGTGTTGCTCGAAGGCTCTTCTTGGTAGTTCACTTTTTGAGTTACGGGGCTTTCATGCAGCTTCATCAAGGTAGCTCCGAGTGTGAAGTCTTTGTTTACTTCGTAGTTGGCTCTCAGTCCAAACAAGCTCTTGGTTACCGAACTGAACACCGAGTTGGCTTCTGTCGATACGGTAATCGGTGTTCCCGAATTGAGATAGCCTTGGTTGATAATCCTCACTCGTCCCATTGCATAATCGACAGTATAGTCTGTTCCTTCGGTAAGTGTTATTCCTCCTGCCATTACCTTTACCGAACCTTGGGGTACGTTCATCGAACCGAGAGAAATCTCCGCTCCCGACGAGGATTTGAACCTTCCTTCCAAGTAGAACTTGTTTTGATTGGGGTACTGCTCTGCCTGAGACTTCGAAAGGGTGTAAAGAGAGTCAAAACAATACTTGTCGGCAAGCTCGTCATTGTTCAAGGTAGCCCTCAAATCTTTGCCAAAAGGCTCAACGGTCGGAAAGAATATCAAAGCCTTGTCTCTTTGTATTGTTCCACCTGCGGTTGTGGCATTATCGACAAAGTCGAACACTCCGTCGGGATACATGTATTGCTGATTGTCCATTCTGTCCAAGCCGAACACCTGCAAAAGAGGTATGCCCTGATAGTCTCCATCTCTGAAATATCCCGTCTGCACTCCGTCTTCGTCTGCCTGATACAAAATATTCAGACGAAAATCCTCTTCCGAAATCTGGTAAGCATCGGGAATGCGATAGACATTCTTCATCATCAGTTTCCAAATAGGGTTGCGAACATTGAGCGAAGAGCTTTTCAACAGTTTTACAACCAAGGTATTGGGATCTGACACTCCCTCGTCCGAAAACTCTCCGACCTGATAAGTTGCGGTATCTCCCACAATCTGATAACGGAAAGCAACCGCCAAAACCTGATCTGCCGAAAGAGGTGTGGTAAGAGAGATAAATCCAAGTTTGGGATTGAATGTATATTCGTTTGAAGAGAGCTTTCGAGCGCTTTCGACTTTCTCATAATTCTGTCCCGAAACAAAACCCATTCCCTGCAAATAGGAGCTTATGGTGTTGATGTTTCTCAAAGAATTTACATCTACCACATCGAGAAGTCTGTTTGATAGATTTTGGTCGGGCAAAGCTCCTGCTCCCGGACGCTCAATCGAAGGGTTTTGTCCGTAGGGCTTGGCTTCTCCCAAGTCCGAGAAGGCAACGATGTTTCTGTTGTTGGTAACAGCCGCTCCCACATTTGTCCTCCACACCTCAATCTTGGTAATCACGATGTTGGAGTTGATTATCGGCAGGGTACTCATTGCATTGTTGTAGTTGTCATAGAAGTATTGAGAAATGAAGAAGTGTCTGTTGGCATCGTATTGGTCGGCTTTGAAGTTAAACTCGTCCATTTGAGCCCCGCCCTGCACGGTAACCGACGAAGACTCAGACTTCTGTTGCGAAACAACAGCGTCCAAGGTGAGGTTTCCGAACTTCAACTTGGTTTTTGCACCAAAAAGAGATTGTGTTCCCTGAATGAGTGAAAGCGGAAGCGGAAAGCTGATGTTTCCTCCCTCAAGGAGTTGAACAATATCGTCTTCCTTGCCCTCATATTTGAGCTTCATTTCGTTCTCAAAGTCAAAAGTAGCTTCGGTGTTGTAGTTAAAATTGAGGTTGATTGCCGTTCCTATCTGTGCAAGCACATTGACCTGAAAGTTCATGTCAAAGTCCAAGCTCGTGTTGCTTCGCTGGCTTTCGCTCAATGCAAGGTTTTCGTTTCTATTGTTGAGAAATCCGAGTTTTATCTCTGCATTTCCGCTCGGTCTGATGTCTATTGTCTGTCCTCCGAATATGGTCTCAAACAGTTCGCTGTTGATTTTCAGCTGCGGGATAAGGCTGCTCAAACCTCCGTCAGTCGAAGTGGCTGCAACTTTCGAGGTCATGGAACGATTTTTCCAATAGTCGTCAATCATCTTGTCCAAGTCGTAGTTCTGATATTCCGAAAAGGACAAAATTTTTCGCTCAATCACAATATCGCCTGCCTTTTTTATCAGATAGTATTCATTGTCCTCGGCAGAATACTCCACACTCGTTGTGATATTTTGGGGAGAAGTGAGATAGAGAGGACTTTTGGTGCTGTCGTTTATCGGGTATCTGAGGTCATCTTGCTGAGCCATGAGGCTGTCTGCAAAGCACACACAAACCACTGTGGCAAAACCAAGTAACCAAACAAATAATCTGTCCTCAAAAAACCTCATCGGCAGCCTTAACACAAAACAATATTATAATATTTTCAGAGCCAAACGTATCAAGTCTTCAACACTTGCCTCTCTCTTGTCTTTGCAAATCTTATCCAAAGCCTTTTCGATAAGCAGCTTGTTGAAACCGAGCGTCTGCAAAGCTAATAACGCCTCCTGTCGGTTTTTATTGTCGCTGCAAGTATTGCTTTGTTCTGTCTCAAACTTCGACAAAACATCTTTAAGCTCTATTATGACCCTCTGAGCCGTCTTCAAGCCTATGCCCTTTATGCTTTTGATTTTTGCAATATCCTCACTGACAACGGCTCTTATGAGTTCATCTTCGCTAAGCGAAGAGAGCATCATTCGTGCCGTGTTTGCACCAATGCCGCTCACCGAAATCAACGCCCTGAAAAGCTCTCTTTCTCTTGCAGAAGCAAAGCCGAACAAAAGATGAGCGTCTTCTCTTATGATTTGATGAATAAACAGCCTGCCGTTTTGTTTGTTTTTCAACTCCTCATAGCAATTCAACGAAATCTCGACCCGAAAACCCACTCCCGAAGTGTTGATTATCACATACGAAGGAGTAAGCTCCTCAAATATACCCTCGATAAACTCAAACATACACTCAAATTTTCCACAAAAGTACGAAGAATTACCCATTTGGGGTCTGCAAAAAGAAAATAAAACAGCAAAAAAACAAGCCAAAAGAAAAAACATTGCTAATTTTGCCCTCGGAAAAGAACACACATAAAGGACAAACAAAAATGTCAGTAGCAAAGAAAGACAGTAAGAAAATCACCGTCAAAACTCTGCAAACCATGGCAGACAAAGGCGAAAAGATAGCAATGATAACGGCATACGACTATTCGATGGCAAAGTTGGTCGATATGTCGGGAGTGGATGCGGTTTTGGTGGGAGACTCGGCAGCAAACGTAATGGCAGGATACTCTTCTACCCTTCCGATAACCCTCAACGAGATGATATACCATGCTTCAAGCGTGGTGAGAGCCTGCCAAAGAGCATTGGTTGTTGTAGATTTGCCATTCGGAACCTATCAGGGCAACTCCAAAGAAGCACTCTGCTCGGCAATCAGAATAATGAAAGAGACCGAAGCCAATGCCGTCAAAATGGAGGGCGGAGAAGAGATTTTGGAATCGGTCAAACGAATTATCTCGGCAGGAGTTCCCGTAATGGGACACTTGGGACTGACGCCCCAATCAATTAACAAATTCGGCTCGTATGCCGTAAGGGCAACCATGCAGGCAGAAGCCGACAAGCTGATAAGAGACGCCCACCTGTTGGAAGACGCAGGTTGCTTTGCCATAGTGTTGGAAAAAATCCCTGCAAGCCTCGCAGCACAAATCGCATTGGAACTCCGAATACCCGTAATCGGCATTGGTGCAGGAGGAGAGGTCGATGGACAAGTCCTTGTCTTGCATGATATGCTTGGAATTACGCAAGAGTTTACTCCACGCTTTTTGAGACGCTATGCAGACATAGGAAACCAAATCACACAAGCTATAGGGCAGTACGTCAAAGACGTAAGAGAAAGAGACTTCCCCAATTCACAAGAGCAATACTAAGCACTGACAAAGCAAAACATTAAAACAACAAAAGCAAAACGCCATATCGGAAGAACGATACGGCGTTTTGCTTTTCTCCGCAACCAAACCTGCGTAAACACTTTGCTGTTTTTGGCAGGGTATATACTTGTTTCAAATTTGCATCTGAGCTACAAACTCTCTGTTTTTACAAATCACTTCCGTCAGCCTCATTGTATTTGTTGTCATAGAACATAGCTATCTTGTAACCATCGGAACCTTCGACTATCGTAAACCAAACTATCCTTTTTTCATCTACCGTTCCGTCTTCGCCTTTTTGACCAAAAACAGCCTCATATTGTTTCTTGTTCACTGTCATTTGGTATGATATATCCTCATCGTCAGCTATTGTTTGTTCATAAAAGTATACATATTTATCATTGTTTTCAAATTGTCTGACAAGAGTATTAAACCGTATTTTGATTTGGGTTTCATCACGATTATTCTTATCTGAAAGACAAATTCTACAAACCTTATTTTGTTCAACCAGAAGCGATACTCTGACTTTTTCTCCGTTAAAACGTCCAATCAACAACTCCGGTCCGTCCCAATCAACGGAACCACGTTTGACAGCCTGTATAAAATCCTCGTCTGTCTTAAATCCTTTAGCCTTTAACTTTTTAATCATTTCTGTGGGACTGCCATCGACCGGTATTCCCATAAACTTTGTAACTTCTTTTTGTGCAAATACGCTTGCTGAAATGGCAATCATTGCCAACAATGTCAAAAATTTTCTCATCTATCTGTTGTTTTTAATCCGTTTTATTTTAATCTGCCCAAGTCAAAACAATAATTCTTTCTTTTTCTCCTTGTGCTTCTTCTTTTTTTTGTTTGATTCTCGAAAACCTTTTCGCTTTGTTTTCCGACTACAAATATAGAAAATGTTTTCTGATTGACAAATTGTTGCTGTTTTTCTGTCAAACATTTCAACCAAATCAAGGCTTCAACCACACAAATACTATATTGCAAATCAATGTTTTAGAAATAGTAAAAATGAAACGCCATTTTGCGGCGACAAAACGGCGTTTCGTTTTTCTCAATCGCCGTTTCATTTGAGCAAAACGGCGTGTGGGAGAATGCCATTTGGAGCAAAGGTTGCAAAATCGTCTTTCAATCTGAACATCAGTTACAGGATATTCAACTTCTAAACTCTGAAAAAGAGATTGTTCTCCGCCGAAAGGGCAGAAGCCTAAGCTCGCACAAGAGAGACGCTTCTGCCCTTTCGAGATTATAAAACAGGTTCTGCAATTCGGGAATGGGGATAAAACAAAAAGAGGCAAGCCGTTTGGCTTGCCTCTTGTGACCACGGCAGGATTCAAACCTGCAACCTCCTGAGCCGTAATCAGGGACTCTATTCAGTTAAGCTACGTGGCCCTTATTGCTTTTGCGACTGCAAAGGTACGACTTTTTTTGAAACCTGCAAAAAAAATGTCGTTTTTCTTCGTTTTTTTGTCTGTTTTGGGTCTCTCATGCTTCTTTTTGCACTCCATAAACCTCTCTGTGCAGGTGTTCAACCACCTTTTCAAATTCCTTTTCGCTCAGAGCTTTGTCGCTTTGGGTCATTATAAGCATGGGAATGCTGTGTTTGTCTTTGTCGTATGGCGGCTGGGTATATGGATATGGCAATACATCGAAGCCGCATCGCTTGTAGAAGTCTATTCTCCGCTTTGCCAAGGGATTGTCGGGCAGTTCGACCTCAAAGATGATTGGTTTGCTTATGGTGTTTTGCAGCCTCTGCATCACCCTTGCCCCTATTCCTTGTCCTCTGAAAGCCTCACAAGTTGCAAAATGCTCAATATACACAAAGCTCTCAAAGTCCCAAAGCGATATGAAGCCTGCAAGCTGTTGATTTTCGTTCCTTATCAGAAAGAAATCGAGGCTTGTGTCGCCGTCCATTTGGCAGACGAGTTCAAAATCTCGTCTTTCGTCTTCGGGAAATGCAGAATTGTACAGCTCTCTTACAAACTCTTCTGCCAAAAAGTCTGTACTTTTACCCTCCGGGTATAGTTTCTCGAAGTGTAGTTGTTCCATTTTGAAAACAATGTTATTGAAGTTCCTTACAATCTTTTATCATTTGAGAGAGAAATTCTCTCGCTCTGAAAAGTTTTGCCTTGACTGTTCCTATGGGGATTTGCAGTTGCTCTGCAATTTCGTCGTATGTCTTTTCGTCAAAGTAGCGAAGCTCTATGAGAATTTTGTAGTGCGGTTTGAGCTTTGCCACAATTTCTCTCATGGTTTCTTTCTTTTGTCGGTCGATTATTATCTCTTCGGGGTCGAGGTTCTCGGAAGGGATATTTATTGCCACATTTTCGCCGTCTATGTCGGTATATAGGTTGTCCATAGAGACGGTGGGAGCTCGTTTCTTCCTTATAAAGTCGATGCAATTATTGGTTGCTATTCTGAAAAGCCATGTGCTGAAAGCATAGTCGGGTGTATATGTGTCGATAGATTTGAATGCCTTGCCGAAGGCTTCTATTGTCAAGTCTTCTGCGTCGGTGGTGCAGCCCGTCATCTTCAAGAGCATGTAGTACAAAGGCTCACGGTATCGGTTCATCAATGAGGCGTAGGCTTGCTGGTCGCCTTTGTCTCTTGCCTTGATGACCAATTCGTAATCCATTTCGGCTCTGTTTGACAACTTATGAGGACAACTCATCTATTTCTTCTTTCTAAACAATGACAATAATCGCAATTCTGCATTAAGCAACAAAAAGTACAATTCAATCAGCGGTGCAAAGATAAAAACTCTTTTTATTCCGAGACGTTTGCAAGACTTGAAATATATTAAAATTTGCAACACGAACTTGATTACTATTGCCAATATGACGTACTCAAATGGTAACGACAAAAGCAGCAATGTTATTACAAATGCGTAGAATAAAAGAGTTGTGATATTGGGTATTGACAACAAGAACTTGATGCTTGGTTTGTAGTATTTGTAGGTTGAAAGACGGTCGATTTTTTGTCGTTTCCATTCTTTGTATGTGTGTTTTGCATCGGAGGAAAGAAAGCTCTCGGGCGTCAGACTGACGGTTGTGTTTGAGGCTGTGGAGACGTTTCTTATGAAGATGTCGTCTTCGCCAAGCGGAAGATTGTAGTGTTTGGTAAATCCGCCAACTTTGAAAAACAAGTCTTTTTTGAATGCAATGTTCCTGCCGTCTCCGCGATATGGATGCCCCGAAAGTGCAAGTCCCATGTAGTTCATTGCCGTCGTAAGGTTGTCATATTGCAAGAGAAATTTGAAAAGCCCTTTTTGTTTGGTGTAGGTGCAAAAACCGAGTACCACTTCTTTTTTTTCGGAGAAGTTACGAGCCAAGTTTTTCAACCATTCAAAGCCCGAGGGTACGCAATCGGCTCCGGCAAGCACTATATGGTCATATTTTGCAGACTTTATGCCGAGAGAAATGGGGAACTTCCTGCCTCTGAACTTGTTTACGTTCTCGACAATATTGACAACTTTGAGGCAGGGGTACAATTTGGAGAAAGCTTTGAGTACATACTCGCACTCATCGGTTGAAGCATCATTGACAACTATGACTTCAAATTCGGGATAGTCCTGTTCCAAGAAGAAAACGAGCTTGTCTTTCAAATGATATTCTTCATTTTTGGCAGCAATGACAACAGACACAGGAGGCAAAGCCTCAGTCTGAGAACCGGTATCTTCGGTTTGCTTTTTCTTTTTGTTGAATATCAACTTGCCATAGACACAAAAATAATAAATAATCTGTATTGCCAACACAACTGCAAGGCAGATAACTATCACCAAAACCAAAGTTGTGGGTCTGTACTGCAAAAAATTCATCTCTTTATTCGATTTTTTGAGGCAAAAATATCCTTTATTCGACTTTTAGCACTACCTTTGTACAAAGAAATTATAAACTCTTTTTGTTGATAACTCGAAGATGAAATTCAAATTACTCTCAAATTCAAAAGATTGCAAGGCTCGAGCAGGAGAAATTCAAACCGACCATGGTAAAATAGAAACTCCTATTTTTATGCCCGTCGGCACAATCGGCTCGGTAAAAGCCGTTCATAGGGACGAATTGGAAACACAAATCCATGCACAAATAATACTTGGAAACACATATCACTTATATTTGCGTCCGGGATTGGATGTCATTCGTCAGGCAGAGGGCATTCAAAAGTTCAATTCGTGGAACAAACCCATGCTTACCGACAGTGGAGGCTTCCAAGTCTATTCTTTGGGCGACAGACGCAAGATAACAGAAGAGGGTTGCGTGTTTCGTTCCCACATTGACGGCTCCAAACATATCTTTACTCCCGAAAGAGTGATGGATATTCAGCGAACGCTCGGTGCAGACATCATAATGGCTTTCGATGAGTGTACTCCGTATCCCTGCGAGTACTCTTACGCCAAGAAATCCTTGGATTTGACCAATCGCTGGCTCGAAAGATGTGTAAAACAATTTGCTCAAACCGAGTGCGAGTATGGATACAGTCAGACTTTGTTTCCCATTGTTCAAGGAAGTGTTTATCCCGATTTGAGGAAAAAAAGTTGTGAATATGTGGCTTCTTTTGACTGCCAAGGCAATGCAATAGGCGGATTGTCGGTTGGCGAACCTGTCGATAAGATGTATGAACTTACCGAATTGTGTTGCGATATACTACCAAAAGACAAACCACGTTATCTCATGGGTGTAGGCACTCCGATAAATCTGTTGGAGTGTATAGAAAGAGGAGTGGATATGTTCGACTGTGTTATGCCTACCAGAAATGGACGAAACGCAATGTTGTTCACCTCCGAAGGGGTTATGAACATGAGAAACGAGAAATGGAAGAGAGACTTTTCGCCTCTTGACGAAAACGGAACTGCCGATGTAGATAAGATTTACTCCAAAGCATACCTCAGACATCTTTTCATATCGGGAGAAATCCTCGCCTTGCAGATTGCAAGCATTCACAATCTTGCGTTTTATCTTGAACTTGTAAGGCAGGCTCGGGAACATATCATAGAGGGAGACTTTTTGAAGTGGAAAACTCTGATGGTTGAGAAATTGTCAAGAAGACTATAAGCTCAGAAACGATGGCTTGGAGAAAGAAAAAGTACATTGCTGCCAACATATTGGACATTTATATCATGAAGAAACTGCTTGCGACATTCTTCATCGCAATCGGCTTAATCAGCATGATAATCATCGTTTTTGACTTGTCGGAAAAATTGGACGACTTCATCTCCAATCAAGCTCCAATCAAGGGTTTGATATTTGATTACTACATTAACTTTATCCCTCACTTTGTAAATATGTTCGGCTATCTCTTCTTTTTCATTTCGGTCGTCTTTATCTGTTCACAGCTCACCGGAAGAAGTGAAACGATTGCCGTTTTGAGCAGCGGAATCAGTTTCCGAAGGTTCATGAGACCCTTTTTGATTTGTGCTTTCTTTGTTGCCCTTATCAATTTGTGGCTTGGCAATGTATTAGTTCCTAATGCCAACGTTCCCAAGTTGGAATTTGAAAAGACATATTACCGCAATCCTTACCACAATCAGTTTTACAACATTCACATTCAGACCTCCAAAGACACCCAAGTCTATGTTCAACGTTACAACAATGCCCTTGTAACCGGCTATAAGTTCACACAAGAGAAGTTCAAAGACAAACAAATCGTCCAAAAAATACATTCCGAAACCATAGTTTACGATTCTATCAGAAAAATGTGGAAGATGGAGAACTACTTCATCAGGAACATAGACGGATTAAAAGAAACAATAGAGCAAGGTGAACAAAAGTATATCAATATAGGTTTGCTGCCCAACGACTTCAACATCAACCAAATCAAAACCGAAGTGTTGGATTACAAACAGCTGAACGAAGCTATAGAAAGAGAAACCATGAGAGGAAGCAACATTGTTACCAAATTGCAAGTAGAGAAATACCAAAGGCTGATAAACCCTTTGGCATATATCATTCTGACAGTAATAGGTGTATCGTTGTGCAGCGAAAAGAAAAAAGGAGGAATGGGACTTAATCTTGCAATAGGAATAATGCTTGCGTTCAGCCTGATAATGATAATGAAGATGACACAAGTTTTTGCCACCAATGCAAATATGCCTGCAGCTGTTGCGGTATCTTTACCCTTGGTTGTGTACGGAATAATTGCGGCAGTGTTGGTTGCAAAAGCTCCAAAATAAGCAAAACGGAAATGATAAACGAAGTGATGAGCAAAGTGATGAGCAAACGCATTCCTCAAATAGAGAACTATATGCGTCATCCTATTGAAGTGCAAGATGCATTGTTGATAGATCTTATCGACAGTGCCAAAAATACAATTTGGGGCAGGTACTACGACTACAAATCAATAACAAGCTGGCAAGACTTCGCTCAAAGAGTACCAATAAACGACTACAATAGCCTTTTACCTTTCTTTGACAGAATAAGAAAAGGGGAAGATAATGTGCTGTGGGCTTCTCAAATCAAATGGTTTTCCAAGTCTTCGGGTACCACCTCCACAAAATCGAAGTTTATTCCCGTAAGTGAGGAGTGCTTAAACGACTGCCACTACAAGGCAGGCAAAGATATGCTTGCCATGTATTGCAACAATCACCCCGACACAAAAGTATTTTCGGGAATGAATCTTGCTCTTGGCGGTTCGAGACAAGAGAACGAATACAACAACGACATATTCTGCGGAGATGTATCTGCAATTTTAATTGACAATCTTCCTTTTTGGGCAGAGCTTTATCGCGTTCCAAAAAAGGAAATAGCCCTGATGCCCGAGTGGGAAAGCAAATTAGAAAAGATGGTAAGCTCTGTCATCTCTTCAAATGTGGTCAGTCTGTCGGGTGTTCCTTCGTGGATGATGGTTCTTCTCAAAAAAGTAGAAGAACAAACGGGCAAAACAATCGGAGAGATTTGGCAAAACATAGAAGTATATTTCCATGGCGGAGTGAGCTTTGCCCCATACAGAAAACAATTTGAGCAAATGCTTCCCGACAAAATGAACTATATGGAGACCTACAACGCCTCTGAGGGTTTCTTCGGCTTGCAAGACCGCAGCGATTTGGACAGCATGCTGCTTCTTTTGGACAGTGGGATTTATTATGAGTTCCTTCCTGTTGAACAAGTCGGCAGCAGCAACGCCCGAGCAGTCAATCTGTCGGAGGTCGAAGTTGGGAAAAACTATGCAATGCTCATTACCACCAATGCCGGATTGTGGAGATATATGATTGGAGACACGATTATGTTTACCGAAAAGACACCTTTCAGATTTAAGATTACGGGAAGAACAAAGAACTTCATCAATGCCTGTGGCGAAGAGGTGATTGTCGATAATGCAATCAAGGCTTTGGAGATTGCCTGCAACCAAACAAATTCGAGTGTGAACGAATATACTGCTGCCCCTTTGTTTGACAACAAACACAACAGCACTTTTCACCAGTGGGTAATGGAATTTGAAAAAGAGCCTGAGGACATGGAGCAATTCACCGACCTGTTTGACAAAGCGCTTCAAAGCGTCAATTCCGACTATGAGGCAAAACGTTACAAAGACTTGGTTTTGCAACGACCTCAAATCATAAAAGCAAAACCCGACACGTTCTACCTGTGGCTCAAAAGCAGGGGCAAGCTCGGAGGACAGCACAAAGTGCCTCGACTTTCAAACGACAGAGAATACATAGACGAGATATTAAAAATCATAGAACAATGAACACGATAGAGGAAATAGAACAGCAAATCATCGAAGAGTTCTCAAACTTTGACGAATGGATGGATAAATATGCTTACATCATCGAGTTGGGAAACGATTGTCCGATGATAGATGAAAAAGACAAGGTTGAAAAAAACCTCATCAAGGGTTGCCAATCGAAAGTATGGGTAAGTGCAAAAATGTCGGGAGATGTCATGGACATAAAAGCCGACAGCGATGCAGTGATAACCAAAGGAATAATCGCTCTTCTTTTGAGAGTGTTCAACCATCAGAAGCCCGAAGATGTGTACAAAGCCGACTTAAAGTTCATTGATGTCATAGGGTTGAGTTCACACCTCTCTCCTTCTCGCTCAAACGGACTTTTGAGCATGATTAAACAAATAAAGTTGTACGCTTTTGCCTTTTCGATCAAACAAAACCAATAACCAATGGACCAAAAAGAGATATTAAAAGACCGAATAATACAAGTGTTGAAGACAATCCACGACCCCGAAATTCCGGTGGATATTTACTCGTTGGGATTGATTTATCTGATAGACATAGACGACAATAACGACGTTCTTATCGAGATGACACTCACCGCTCCCAACTGTCCCGTTGCAGAAAATCTTCCTTTGGACGTGGAGCAGGCGGTGAAACAGACCGAGGGAGTAAACAACGTACAAGTCAGACTGACTTTTGAACCGGCATGGACGCCCGACAAGCTGAGCGATGAAGCGAAACTCACACTCGGACTGCTCTGAGAGCCTGTGGCACAAGCTGCTCAAAGACCCTCTTTCGCTGATAAGCATCTGCCTTATCGGCTTGTTTGCCTTTTGTGCGGTGTTTGCCTACCTCATCTGCCCCGACAGCACTCCATACGCCAACGAACAGCACCTCGAAATTGCCGTAAAGAAGCCCGGATTTAAGGTAAGTATGCTACAAACTCCCAATGCCGATACTCCAAAAGTAAACCTGTTTGAACGCATACTCTTCGGCAAACCCTCACAGCACATTTCCCAACCAATATATCGCACATGGAAACAAGGCGACAAACAGATGTTTGAACTATATACGGGAGACAATCCCAACTGTGGCGAAGTCATATCCCTGCCTTACGGAAGTGATTATCGGATTGTTCAACGCACCTACCTTCTCGGCACAGACAGATATGGCAGAGATATGCTTTCTCAGCTCATTGTCGGCACTCGTATTTCCCTTTCGGTAGGTCTGATTTCGGTATTGATAGCTATTTTTATAGGAGTGAGCCTCGGAGCTGTTGCAGGCTACTATGGAGGAAAGGCAGACAACATTATCATGTGGCTTATCAACGTTGTGTGGTCTGTTCCCACCGTTTTGTTGGTCGTTGCAATCACTTTTGCTCTCGGCAAAGGCTTTTGGCAGGTCTTTGTTGCGGTAGGGCTGACGATGTGGGTCGATATTGCCCGAATGGTTCGCGGACAAGTCAAGTCTCTAAAAGAAAAAGAGTTTGTCGAAGCCTCAAAAGCCATAGGGCAGAGCAACTTCAAGATAATCACACGGCAAATTCTTCCCAATGTTGTGGGAGCAATAAGTGTCATAACGGCGTCCAACTTTGCCACGGCAATCTTGCAAGAAGCCGGATTGAGCTTTCTCGGACTTGGAGTTCAACCTCCTATGCCCTCATGGGGCAGCATGATAAAAGAAAACTACGGATACATCATCTTGGATGCTGCCTACATGGCAATAATCCCCGGAATTGCAATCATGCTTTTGGTCTTGGCGTTCATCTGTTTGGGAAGCGGTCTGAGGAAAGCCTTAGACGTAAAAAGCTAAACCCCAAAGCACGCCTCAACATTCCCAAAAAAAGACAATCAAAACAGCAAAAGAGTTGTTTTAAGCCCTCGTTTCATGCTGTGTTTTGCGATTTGTCAGTAATTTTGCAACATGAAGGAATTGATTGAAAGGTTCGCAAATTCGGAGAAAGTAAACTCTTTTGCGAAAGAATTGTTGTTGCCAAATCGCAACTTGGCACTCTGTGGTCTGAAAGCATCGTCCTTGGGCTTGTTTGCCACAGGTTGCATAAACAAAACCGAAGACAGAGTTCATCTTTTCTTGTTTGCCGACAAGCAGAGAGCTGTTTATTTCTACAACGACTTGGAGTTGTTCTTCGACACTACCGACACGCCTCAAGAAGACAAGGACATCGTTTTCTATCCTGCCTCATACACACACCAAGACGATGTTTCAAGCATACAAAACGCCAATGTTGTTTTGCGAAACATGGCTCTGCAAAAGCTCATATCCCACAAGGCGAGAGTGATTGTCTCCTATCCTCAGGCAGTAAGCGAAAAGGTCGTTGCCTCTCGCACCCTTCACTCCAAGATGATAAGCGTCCGAACAGGCGATACGCTCGACATTGATGAATTTATCGACAAATTGGACGACTACGGCTTTGAGAGAGTTTCACAAGTGTACGATGCAGGGCAGTTTTCTCTTCGCGGAGGCATAATAGACGTCTATTCCTTTGCCTCACAACAGCCTTTCCGCATCGAGGTGTTCGGCGACCAAGTCGATAGCATAAGGACTTTTGATATTGCCTCTCAGCTTTCAATCGAAATAAAAGACCAAATCACAATCCTTGCCGACAATTCCTCAACACAAACCCTCACCGAAAAAGTCGCCCTTACCGACTACCTGCCCCAAGATACCATTATATGGGTAGAGGAACGAAAACGCTGCACGGCAGAGTTCGCCTCGGCAGAGCAGCTCAACAAAGAACACGAAGCAATCTTTGCAAGCAGCGAGCAAATGGAAGCACTGCTCACCCAAAACACCAATGTGGATATACTCCATAGCGAAACAGCATATCCGGAACGCTATTCTTACATTCTGTCTCTTGAATGCGAGGGACAGATGCAGTTCAATTCTTCCTTCGACTTGCTGATAAAAGAATTAGAAAAGTGGTTTGAGCAGTCATACGAGTGCTTCATAGGGGTAAACGACCGCAAACAGCAAGACCGAATAGAGAAAATCATAGATGAGTTCAAGCCAAAAGACCACATATTGAACCTCCACTTCATCAGAGCAGGCTTTCAAGGCGGATTTATCGACCACTCCACCAAGACACTCTTGTTTACCGACCACCAAATCTTCAATCGCTTCCACGCAAGCCGCCTCGACGACAACTCTTCTCAGCGAGAGCGTCTCACAATGGAAGACCTTATGACCCTAAAGCCCGGCGACTATGTTACTCATATTGATTACGGAGTGGGAAAGTTCGGAGGACTGGAAAAAATCAACAACAACGGCAGAGTACAAGAGACAATACGCTTGGTTTATAAGGACAACGATATACTTTACGTCTCCATACACGCCCTGCACAAGGTAAGCCGCTACTGCGGCAAAGAGGGAATAGAACCAAAGCTCAACCGTCTCGGCTCAACCGCTTGGCAAAAACTAAAAAACAAAACAAAGAGCAAGGTCAAAGACATTGCAAAAGAACTCATTGCCCTCTATGCCAAACGGAAGATGAGCAAAGGCTTTGCATTCAGTCCCGACAGCTATCTGCAAAACGAATTGGAAGCCTCCTTTCTCTACGAAGACACTCCGGACCAATACAAAGCCACAAGAGATGTAAAACACGACATGGAGTCTTCTTGTCCTATGGACAGGCTTGTTTGTGGCGATGTGGGCTTCGGAAAAACCGAAGTGGCAATACGGGCAGCCTTCAAAGCAGCCTGCGACGGCAAGCAGGTCGCTGTGCTTGTCCCCACAACGATTTTGGCATTTCAGCACTACAAATCGTTTTCCGAACGCTTGGAACACTTTGCCTGCAAGGTCGATTACCTCAACCGCTTCCGCACTCGCAAAGAGATAAAAGAGATTTTGAAAGACTTGGAGAGCGGAAAAATAGATGTACTGATAGGAACACACAGAATATTGAGCAAAGACGTACACTTCAAAGACTTGGGGTTGCTGATAATCGACGAAGAACACAAGTTCGGAGTGAGTGTCAAAGAAAAGCTCAAAACCCTCAAAGTAAACATAGACACTCTCACCCTCACAGCCACCCCAATTCCGAGAACACTTCAATTCTCCCTCATGGGAGCAAGAGACCTCTCCGTAATCAACACTCCTCCTGCCAACCGACAACCCGTAAACACCGAAATAATCCCCTTCAACCGCGAGAAGATAAGAGATGTCATCATGTTTGAACTCTCACGCTCGGGACAAGTCTATTTTGTTCACAACCGAGTGCAGAACATAGAAGAGGTGGCAGAGCTAATTCGCCAACTTGTTCCCATGGCAAGGGTAGTTGCAGCCCACGGACAGATGAAAGGCGAAGAATTAGAGGAGATAATGATGGACTTTATCGAAGGAGAGTTCGATGTTTTGGTATCCACAACCATTGTAGAGAACGGATTGGACATTCCAAACGCCAACACCATCATCATCAATCAGGCACAGAACTACGGTCTGAGCGACCTGCACCAGCTACGAGGACGAGTGGGCAGAAGCAACAAGAAGGCTTTCTGTTACCTGATAGCACCCGACGAATGTGTGTTGAGCGACGAAGCTGCCAAAAGACTGAGAGCAATAGAAGAATTTTCCGCAATAGGAAGCGGATTTGCCATTGCAATGAGAGACTTGGACATAAGAGGAGCGGGAAACATCTTGGGAGCAGAACAGAGCGGCTTTATCACCGAAATAGGCTTCGATGCATATCAAAAAATCCTCAACGAAGCAATGCACGAGTTGAAAACCACCGAGTTTAAGGAGCTGTTCTCCGACCAAGTAACCAAAGACGGCTCTTATGTCGAGAATTGCACCATAGAAACCGACCTCGAAATTTTCATTCCCGACACCTACATCAGCGACATTGTCGAAAGGCTCAAAGTCTATAAGCGATTGGACAACATGGAAGAAGACATTGAAGTTGAGAAGCTCAAAAGCGAGCTTGCAGACCGCTTTGGCAGAGTGCCGAAACAAACAAGTGAACTATTTGAAGTGGTGAAACTGCGTCGCTTGGCAAAGAAACTCGCAATCGAAAAACTGAGCCTCAAACGCGGCAAGCTGACTGCCTGCTTCATCTCCGACCAACAGAGCGAGTTCTATTCGAGCGAACTCTTCGGCAGGCTGTTGCACTACGTTCAGTGCTATCCCCGCCTGTGTGCCTTGCAACAGAGCGACGACAAACTCTCACTTACAATCGACCAAGTCGGCAATGTCTATTCGGCGGTGAAGATTTTCCAAACCATAATACAACAAGGGTGAATGCGTCTGCTCTCGCACTCACCCTCAAAGCTGTTTTGAAGATTTCTTGTCGGCTTAAATACCAAAAGTAAATCCTATTGAGAAATATAATGAACCGAGCTTGTTGAATGGATAATTATTGTAAGGCTCATCTGTGCCAAAATATTTGCTTGAACCTGTTTCGATACTTTGTCTGTAAAGCAAGCTCATGCGACTATTTATTCCTGTTGAAACAGGAACATTAAGTGTTAGTCCGACCGGTATGAACAAATTGTAATTTTGTTTCACAATCTCCGTTCCTAAGGCGATGACTTTATCGGCTTTCTCTATCTTGCTGTTATATAAGCCAAATCCGATACGAGCATCAAGAGAACATCCATTTGAACCTATTTTCCAAATAGGATACCCTGCATTTATTGCTACAGAGTTTACAGATGATTCTATACAAACATCATCATCGGACATATTCACAAACTCATCTTCAACAGAAACAAAAAGATACAGATTATTGAAAGTGTATCCAAGCTCAAAACCCGCACTCCAAGAGTTCAAAACATTTGATTTGCCTCCGTAGAGGTCTGCAACCTTGTTATCGTTATTCAATGTAGATAAACCGACGTAAGGAGATACCCAAACTTCATTCTTTTGTGCAAACAAGCATCCGCCGATTAAAGCTATGAATGCAAAGGCACATAATTTCTTTCTAATCATATACCCTCCTATTAATTATTTCCTACGTTTGTACTATCGGGAACTTCTGGTTTTGGATTTTCTGGTTTTTCGTTCCAATCAATCACTGTTGTAGCAAACGCACTAGCTGATATTGCTGTTCCCACATTTCCCGTTAGGACTCCTCCCAAAATATCAGCACAAGCTACAGTAATATACTTCCATACTGGTCTTTTTGATTTGAACATTAAATCCTCAAAAGAAAACCAATAATACAAGGAATATCTTGCAATAGATGTTGCTTTTAGTAAGGTTATCTTATCATTCCTATTGAGCGTATTTGAAGAAGTAATGCTGGTTTCCATGTCTGTTACTATTTTTTTGAAATCTGCATAACTATCACTTGTCTCTGCTTTAATCTCAAAAGCATTAAACATTGCAGCAATCTGATTAGCAACATCCTCACTAATCCCCATATTCGAGATTTTATTGATACACAAATTCTGAGCATCGGATAGAATATCTTCTAATAATGCTTGAGGAACTTCCCTTAAGAATTCTTCTTCTGACGAAAAAAGACTATCTTTCACTAACACATCTCTCGTAATTTGGTACATTTCAGACTTTGTAATCGTATTGATTGTACCATATTTCAATAATGCTTCGTTCATGATTTTGTGAACTTTCTCGTTGTGTAGTGCCCCAATATAATCATAAGGGTTATCATTATTCTCGGGCGTAGCAGAGGACTTTGTAATTACATTTACTTCTTCTCCATTATTTTCATCTTCAGAACATGAAAATATTCCGAAGAAAACAAACGATGCAATAGCTATCGTTGCAAACAATTTCATTCTTTTGATCTTCATAATCTATAAAATTAAAACTTTGGAGTCTCTGAAACTATACACTAATGACAAAAATAGAGAGACTGCCGTTACTATTTTGTCATAATCTTCTAAAAAAAAGTACAAGCATCATAACTTGTTCTATCGGCAACCTAATTATAGTCGCAATCCTTACATTGTTTTACATAACAACCTCCTTTCATTATCCTATGCCAATAACGGCATTCATTTAATACAATTAACCGATTTTTACCTACTCCTACATCTTGCAAGACGCTGCAAACTTACGACATTTTTACCTCCCCTACAAATTTTTCGCCAACTTTTTTCGGTATTTAAGCAATTTTTTGCAATACTCACATATACAACGCTCTATCCACAATATTCTACACCATAATACAACAAGGGTAAGCATGAAATGACCATGCTTACCCTTTGAAAACGTTTTTATCACTCGGTTGAATATCGTTCTACTGTACCACAACCTTATTGACGCTCACGCCTTCCGGTGTGGTGATTGCCATGATGTAGCTACCACTTGTGAGGCTGCTGATGTCTATGGTTTGAACAGGTGAAACGCTTTCAAGTCTAACCACTTCTCTTCCGCTCATGTCAAACATCGACACTCTTTCTGCTCCTTTTGGTGCTTGGATTGTCAGGCTTGTGTTTGCAGGATTTGGATATACGTTCCAATCTGCCGCAACCACGCTCACAATGCTTGCACTGCCCACCTTGTCGCCTGCTGCAATAGGAGTGTTGGGGTTTGTCTCTACCGCATATTCATATACGGTGAAAGTCTGATTTGCATTTACCGAGAGCTTTACCCATGCGTAATATGTGTTTGCTCCAAACTTCACTTTAAGTCCTGCATATTTGGTTTGACCAACCCATGCGGTGTGCAGCTCTCCGTCGTGCAACACAGGAAACATATCATTTGACCAAGAAGATGAAGCACCTATCTGAGTACCTTCTGCAAGCGGCTGAACCAATCCTGCCGAGAACTCCGCACTCGGGCTTACCACCACTCCTGCTCCCTCGCCAAACACGGCAAGATAAGAAGATGCAGGATAATCCGGGTACCAATAGTTCTGTACATAGAACTGAGCTTCGCCCGGATTTTGATTTCCTACTGCGATTGTCAAGGGATAACCCATTTCGTCCTCGGTTGTTACCGTTGCATCGGGGTTAATGTCGGTGTATTGAACCTGTCCGATTGCCAAATTTGCACAAAGTAGTGCAGTCAAAGAAATAATAAATCTTTTCATGTTTAGATTGTTTTTTGTTATTGTCTCCTTAAAGACACCGCTTCTTTTGATTTCGTTTCGCAAGAGCCTGCAAAAATTTCCATACCACAAGAAAAAAGACCTCTCACAAGCCGCCAAACTTTGTGGCATCGCCTATGCTCTGCCGAATCCGTGTGCTTTCCGGACTTTCAGCCCGAAAACATAAAAAACCAAAACGCCGATTTGGGAAAATAATTCGCCGTTTCAGACGGATAAAACGCCGTTTTATTTTACTGAAACGTTGTTCTGTTCTGCTTGATTTGCAGATATTTACAAATACTATTATCTCTTTTCTCTTTGCCATGCTTATTTTGAATTGAGCAACTCAAGAAAACAATTCAATCATTTTTGTAGAAAAATTTGTCATTGAACAATAATTTTGTATCTTTGTGGCATCAAAGGTGAGTTTTAATATTAAAACAAACAGATATGAGAACCACAAAGATTTTTTTATTAGCTTTACTTGCTTTTGCAGGTGTCGATTGTTTCTCTCAAAATTACGGAGAGGAGTATTTGGAAAGATTGTGTCTCCCTTCTGCTTTCTCAACTTGTAGGAGTGTATCTTCTCCGGGAGATATATATGCTCCAAATGCGAGATTATTCATACGTCCTGTGTTGAATGCAGGCGATACCATTGTTGAAATAGAACAGTTCTATACTTGTGATTCCACTGCAAGATTGGCGGGTGTTGCTTTCTTGGGAACTTTAATTCGAGATAGTGATACACTTATGTCTTTCAGATTGAGAGATGTTGTAAGCGATACTATTATTGCCGAGGTATATAAACCTTTCTTTAATTCAGTGTATCAACCGGAAGGAGGAGTGAGTGCTATTTTCGAGTATTTGTTTGATGATGTGATAACGGTAAATAGAGATTTCTCTTTATCGCTATGGTTTCCTGAGGAGTTTTACGAAGAAGGTATAAATAGTCGTAGTTGGAATATTAGAGCCACCAATTTTGCGTACTACACAAGAGACCCACAAACAGGAGAAGTTACGTCTTGCCATTCTAACAAAACGCCTATGGTAAGATATACCGACGGCACTACAAAACCTTTCTTGCAGGTGTTGCAAGAGCATAATCTGGCATTATATGCCGAAGAGCTGCACGTTGAACGCGGTTGGTATTGTGATGTTTTATATTTCCCGATCTTTGCAGAGCCGGGTGAGGAAGGCGAAGGTGGCAATTCGGCTGTGGTCGATGTGAATTTGGATAGCTACACTTCGCTATATCCAAATATGCAACGCCAACAGCATGGCTTTGGACGTCTCCTCCTTGCAAAAAGGCGTTTACTTCATAAGACTTCAAACCGCCAAAGGCTCTGTCGAAAAGAAACTGTTGGTGGAATGATACGAAGCTGCAAAGGGTAGAGTTCTTCCTTGCTGAAAAGAAGATTATCTCGTTAGTAAATAACACGGCAAAAGAAAAGGAGAGCATAGATTGTTCTCCTTTTCTTTTCGTTCTTACGGATAGTTTAGCGTGATTGTGGTTTGTTTTGATGTTATTCTATGCAGGAGGCAATCTTGTCGGCTATTGTCTTCATCTGCTCGGAGGGTAGTTGCAACTTCTCTTTGGCAAAGTTTAGATCGCCCACTTCCTGCAATGGTACAAGGTGTATGTGGGCGTGTCTTACGTCCAAGCCAATCACTGCCACGCCTACTTTTTCGCATGGTATGGCTTTCTTGATTGCCTTTGCTACCTTCTTGGCAAAGAGCATGGTGTGCGAAAGCAGTTCGTCTTCGATGTCGAAAATGTAATCAATCTCTTGCTTTGGTACTACAAGGACGTGTCCTTCTGCCAAAGGTGCTATATCCAAAAAGGCATAGCATTTGTCGTCTTCTGCCACCTTGTAGGAAGGTATTTCCCCGTTTATTATCTTTGTGAATATTGATGCCATGTTATTCTCTTGTTATTTTCGTTATTTGCAGCTTCATTGTGCCTGCCGGAACTTCGATTTCGGCTATGTCTCCAACCTTCTTGCCAAGCAATCCTTTGGCTATTGGTGAGGTGATAGAGAGCTTGCCGACTTTGATGTTTGCTTCGCTCTCGGGAACTAACTCGTATGTCATTGTCTTTTTGAGTGCAAGGTTGATAAACTCCACCTTGGAAAGTAACAATACCTTGGAGGTGTCTATTTTTGTCTCGTCCAATAGTCTTGCATTGGCTATGAGGGCTTGCAATTTTGCTATCTTGGCTTCCAAAAGTCCTTGTGCTTCCTTGGCTGCATCG
Source organism: Bacteroidales bacterium (assembly GCA_004551865.1). Lineage (GTDB taxonomy): Bacteria > Bacteroidota > Bacteroidia > Bacteroidales > P3 > Onthomorpha. The sequence continues at coordinate 38,532 of SFPR01000001.1, read as the reverse complement.
TATTCTGCATTTTCGGATAGGTCTCCCTTGTCTCTTGCCTCTGCAATGGCTGCCGATATTGCAGGTCTTTCGATTGTTATCATTTGGTGCAGCTCGTCTTTGAGCTTTTGAAGACCTTCTTTTGAATAATACTTGATTTCTGCCATTTTTTCTGTTTCTTTCTGTTTTCTCTGATTAAAAATAAATCGAAGGCTGTTGCTCAGCCTTCGATTTTGTGATTTGTAGATGTATCTTCTTATCTGTTACAAAGCGAGCGAAAGTCCTACCGAATGAATGCCTCCCATTACTTTGGTTGCTCTGAAGCTGTAATCCAAAGAAAGGTTCATGCCATTCTTTCCGTTCTTTGCTTTTGACAAAGGTGCAACAACAGATGCTCCACAGGCAAAACCTCCCATTATGCTTGTAGAACCATCTTCGTCGTAAATACTCTTGGTCAAACCTTCTTCGTATGTGTAAGAAGCTCTCAACATAAAGTATTTCATGAAACCATATTCTACACCGGCTGTGTAGAGGTCTCTTCCGAACGCCATTGAAGCAAAGTTTCCTGCAAGGGTAACTCGGTGAGTGTTCTCTGCAAACAACAAGTCATAAGAAATACCGATGTTCAAACTTGAAGGTAACTCAAACGAAGAAGAGCGTTGCTCCAACGTTTGGTAGTGGTTTGAGTTCTCAAACAAGGCATTGACTGACAATCCGTCTCCTGAAAAACTCATTGATGGTCCCCAATTCTTCAATGCTATACCAAACTTCAACTCGTAGTTTTCGCCCGTAACGTACTTAACACCTGCATCGATTGCAAAACCTGTTCCCGTTACGTTGTCAATTCCTTCGTTCACAATCTTGAGTGTTGCTCCTGCATAGATAGTGTTTGAGAAAGCCTTGGCGTATGATAGGGCTATGTTCATCATGCTTATCTTGTAGGTTCCGTTGTTTCCCATCTCGGGGCTGCCAACGGTTGTTCTCTCGATTGTTCCGAAGTTCATCGAATTGACTGACAATCCCAACACTCCATAGTCGCCCAAGCTCTGTGCCAAGCCTATGGCAATGTTGCTTATTCCGGAGTTTTGAAGCCATGCGGTATATCCGAGATTTGCTTCTGTACCGGTTGTGTGTGCCAAACCTGCAACGTTGCTGAACAAAGCATCAACACCACTACCGCAAGCTGTATTCACTCCTCCCCAACCGGAACTCTTAACCCAAGGATTGATTAGAAGTTCGCCTGCTCCGGAAGTTCCTCGTCTATCATCGTTTCCTGCATTGGCGTTCATGCTTGGCATCAACAAGATGCCAAACAAGACGCACGTCAATATTCTATGTATGTTTTTCATATTCTCTATATCTTATAAATTATTTACGCTGTCGATTGTTAGATTATTGGAATGAGTTCAAATCTACCGGTCTTAGTGAGCCAAACCATTTAATCAACTTCTCACCAACGCCATCTGCTTTTATATGAATTAGATAAACACCTCCCGAGATTGGCAATCCTTTGTGGTTCTTCAAATCCCAATCAACAGAAGTAAGGGCTGTTCCTCCTCCGGAAACCAACGATGCAGAAGGTCCTCTCAACTTTCTTATCACCGTTCCATCTACAGAGTAAATTGTAATGTAACAATCAGGTGGAAGATTGGTTATCTTCACAAGGTTCTGGATTTGGTCTTGTTCGTACAAAGATGCTGCGAAATATGGATTTGGAACAACGGTGATGTTATCCAACGCACTCTCTGCCGTTTCTTTGTGTCCTATCAAAGTTGCCAATCCTGCATCTATGGTGAATTGATACATAGGATAGTTATCATTCATTGCAGAAGCAGATGTTGCTCCTCCGTTGAAGTCTGACCAATTCTTTGCGTATGGTTTTCTTACTCTGATTGATATTGTTGCATCGGTAGGTATAAGAGATTGTGATTTCTTCGACAACTCTACGTTTGCATTACCATACTCAAAGCATGATGCAATTGGCATTCCGACCCACATAACAGTCGAGAACAACTGATGTGCTGCCTTGATAGCTCTTTGGTTGTTTACTCCGTTGTTTCCTGTTCCGTTAAGAGCTGTAACCGAAGCCAAATCATTCAAAATTCCGTATGCCCATGCTCCCTCGTCATAACGTGGAGGATTAACGACTTCGCCGTTAATGTACTTAACTTGTGAAGTTCCCAATACATATACATAGTGCATACCTCCAAAGACATAACCTCCGTTGTCGGCTGAAACAGGTGTCGGATTCCACAAAAGGTCTCTACCATTGTGGTGTCCCAAAGATGAGTTCTCTCCAAAGATTATGTTCAATCTTTCTCCTGTTTCAAGATTGATTGCATATCCCGGGAACCAACCCATACCGTTTGTACCGCTGCCGTCAGGTAGTCCGTCTTTGCCAACCGATGGGTGATTTCTCAATGCAAAACGTTTTGCATGACCTTCGGTCAAAAGCGGGTCGAGACCCATTTCTATCACAGGACATCTTGTCCACTTGGTTTGGTCGTTTGTAAACACTATATCAACAGAAGCAAGATTGTTCATGTCGTTGCATATCAAACTTGTTATCTTTGAAGCATCTGTCAAAACAAGTGAGTCTGAACCATAGGTAGAAGCATCGTCTTGTGTGAAGTATTGTGCTTCCAAGAAAGCAGGGTGCAAGTAGCTGTTGGTTGCAGAAGTTAATCTGTACGGACCCCACCAGCCTCCTGCACAATTCTCATACTCTGAACGTGCGTCCATTGGAGTTTTAATCGCAATACCATTAGAGTTTGCATATCCTGTGTGGTAATAATCTAACCATGCGTTTGACAAGTTTTGATTGTTTGCTCCCATACTACCTCCTGCTCTAATCCAATCGGCGGCTTCAAGAGCGTCATTGTCAACAATTCCGCTCAACCATGCTTTTGCAGGATTTGCGAAGGTTACAGAAGATGAAAGCAATGAACCTTCAATCAAGTTTCCTCCCTTTGCCTCTCCTGCAGAGATTGAAGCATTGTTAGGGTTTGCCACGCTCTTAGGGTTGGTTAGCTGTACTGATATTCCCAATTCAAAGATGATTTCTTCGTTTATTTCTCCGATTGGTCGAGAAGAACGTATCTCCATAACGTCGTCATAAACAGGCTTTGTAGGGTCGGCATTTGTCAATACCCAATCGCTCTGGTTCATAACGCCCGATGCCGAAGGTACTATTCTTATCAAGTAAGAACCGGTACGAAGTTTCAAAGGATCTACAATCTTGATGTTCAACGGTCCGTAGTTGGTTTTGTACATAGGTGTTTCAACAAAGTTGTTGTACTTGCCGTCTATTCCATCTATGCCGCTTTCAGGGTTGCTTCCTGCTGCTCCCATAAGCTGAGCAATAGTCGATTTGTCAAAGTTCAATATCATTCCTCCGTTTCCTTGTCCTTCCAATCTGATGATTTCAGGAGACATTCCGTAAGAAGATTGAACAAGTGTTCCGTTTTGCTCAGAGTTTGTCATGTGAGGAATAGCAACAACCGGCTCTATTGAACCGCCACCGCCAACTTTTCTACTTGCCAAGTATGGTTCTTTCTGTCCGTCCAACTTGGTTGCGTCCTGATTGTTATATGGCTTGAAGTTGTTGTAAGCATAAGCTATCGCAATGTAGTAGTATTTCTTGTTGTTTACAATTCTCTTGTCGTTGTTTGCCGAAAACTTGTCTTCGGTAATCAAGAATGAGTGTCTGATTCCCTTGTTCTCTCCGCTTACCATGACTTGTGATTGCAATCTTCCGTCAACCTTGGTCCAATTTACCAATTCTCCGATTGCTTGGTTGTTTTGCAAAGAGTCGTAATTCTCAATATCGCATTGAGCTACCAAACGTGCTTTGTCATTATCGTATATGTCAGCAACTGATACACTTGCATCTTTTACTTGGAAGATTTGATAACCTTCAAATCTGTAATGTCTGTCATATTCAACAGAGATACTATCAGTGCCGTCTGCTGCTTTTAATACGTATGAACGAGGAATTGTAACATCTTCAACATCGAAGGATTCGTTTACATTGTTTCCTGCTTCGTTGGTCAAGTAAAGAATAACTTGTCTGTCAAGCTCCTGAACAACTACTTGTGGAGCATCAGGTCCTTCCAATACGTTGAAGCAGTTGTCAAACAATGCCTGACATTTGTCGTCAATTTGTCTCAACAATTCAACCGATGCCATTGGACCACCACTTGTTGCTTGTGCAAATGGTATTCCGACGGTGATATAGTTGATTGCTCCGGGTTGCAAGGTGAATGGTCCTGCAGATTGCATGAAACGTCTGTCGTCTGCTGCGTTTCCTGCTGTTTGCTCTGTCCACTCTATTGTTTTACCAACGCTTTCATTTCCATTGGTTGCTGTTCCCCAACCCCAAATGTCTGATGTTCCGGGGAACATGAAGTCTGCATAAATTCCGTCTTGGTATCCGATACTGTTAAGATTGTAACCGTCTCCACCATAGCACATTCTCTTTCCGTCTTTCCAGATACCTCTCAAGTAGTTGTAGTAGTCGGTTGCCTTATCCGGTTCACCATTATTTGCACTCTTATTGTTGTAGTAAACAAACCTACGCATACCGAAACGTTCATCATCGACAATACCGTTTCCAAAGTTTACTCCGTTGATTGCACAAGCATCAACAGGGTCTTTTGATTTTGGATACCACGCATCTTTGAATTTGTATGCATCATCGGTCAATAGGATAGGGTTTACAACTCCGTTGGAGTCTTTGTATGGCTCCAATGCCTCAGCTCCGTAAAAATCTATGAAAGCTGCAACATCAACCTTAGGGTTGTCTCTTCCGTCAGGGTCCATGTATGGTCCTTGGAAGAAGTCGATACCTATTGCAGGAGGATTTCCTGAATAAGCTCCTGTTCCCGGACCGTCGGTTGCCTTTCCGTTGTAGCAATATCCCAAACCTCTTTCGACATCACAACCTACATAGTCGTCGGCTGCATATCCCAAATCGGGATCGACCCATTGTGAGAAGTAAGTGTTTGTCAAAACGAATGTCGAACGGTTGATGATTTCGTATGAATAGAAAGTCATGTTGTTGATTTCGTCGCTCATTGTGAAAGCAAATGCCTGAGCTCTGATTTCCAATCCGATTGGGTTTTCAGAACCTGACTCGGTGTGAGCATTTCCCTTGTCGTTGAACACCCACCATATTGTTTGGTCTCCCTTCAAGACTTGATCGACCAACAAACCGCCTTTTGCTTCCAACGCTCCGCCTGTTCCGTAGTTAGGATTGGTTGTGTTTGACTCAAAAGTAGGGGTAGGAGTATAAGCCGAACCTGCAGGAAGATTTGCTTTTATCTTTGCAGGGCAAAGCTCTCCTGACAAATCATAGTAAGGATAGTCTCCCATTTCCCACTCATAAACACCATTACCATTTTGGTCATAGAAAGGAGCCAAGAACTTGGATTGTTTTTTGGAAACATCTCCGTGTGCAGGCCATGTCTTGATAGCCTCTGTTGCTCTTGAAGCATCTACGCTTATCACATTTCCCGCTGCATCTTTTTCAATTCCTGCAACGAAGTATTCAACCTCTGCTTTTGTGATGATGAAATGTTTATCCCACTTCTCACAAATCGACTTATCGACAGAGGCATTCATATCTACTGTCAAAGGACCGGGCCAAAAATCATCTCCATCTTGTCCGAAACGCAATGCTGCAACACGCAACTGGTCGTTGGCATCAGTACCTCCAATCCACAATGCAGCACAATACATCGCTGTACTATTGCCATCTTTTGGAACAAAGTAACGAGCTGTCGAACCATCATACCACATGTTACCCGAAGTATTGATACGTGCCCTGACATTGTTTATGCTCAATTCGGCAGAGCCTTGTCCTCTTCGACATCTTTCCAACTCTGCTTTCTTTGCCGGCTTTTGCTTGACTGCTCCCTTATATTTCTCTGCTTGAGCAGCACCACCAACAAGTAACAAGCACATCAATAATAATGATACTTTACTGCTAATATGTTTCATATAATTTCCTATTTATCAGTTACACATTTTTAGAATTGGTATGACACTCCCAAATAAACCATTCTTGGAGTTGAATAGTTGTAATTTGCCATGTCTAAGTACATAGTGTAGTAATCTCTGTACGATTGCTCATTCAACTGACCTGCAATGATAGTCTGAGTTTCAGGGTCTGTCAAATATCCGTTGTCGTCAGGGTCTCCCGTAACACCATAAACACTTCTGATGTTCTTGATGTTGAAGACATTGGTTATACGAGCAAAGAAACTCAACACTGTCATTCTCTTGCCAACTTTCAAGTTGTAAGCCTTATCAAGACTCAAATCCACACGGAAACTCCAAGGAAGTCTTGCTCCACGGTAGCTACCAACTATTGTTTGTTGCAAATTGCTATGGTATTTGGTGTAAGGAGCTCCTGATTGAACAACTCCGGTGATGTTAAATCCAAAGTTTTGCAACCAACGGAAGTTCTTTGCTATTTCGTTTCCGTCTTTGTCTGTGGTGATTTTTGTTGTTGTAGGTCCATTATACTTGTCTCCTCCCAAATAACGGAAGTCCAAGTTTACCTTAAACTCGTGTCTTCTGTCGTCAGCGATAGGGAAAAGCATCTTGATGTCAGGATAACCTGCTTTAATCAAAGAAACGATTGTAGAAGAAGGCAAACCAGTTGTTCCCTCTGCATACTGCAAGGTATAGTTTGCGTTTATTCTAACGTTCTTTGAACGTCTCAAATCGTACGATACTGTGAAACCTTTGGTTGTTCTGAAGTCTTGGTTGTCGTAAGAGTAATAAAGGTTGGTAGGGTCTGCTCCCACAAATTGCTTAAGTGCAATCAAATCTCTTGTTTGCTTGTAGTATGCAGTGATACCCATTGCAGAAGAAGAAGACAATACTTGTTGGAATCCCAACTCATAGTTTGTAATCTTTTCAGGCTTCAAGTTAGGATTGGTCAATAATGCTCCGTTCATCTTTTCCATGTATAGGTAGCTTGCATAGTTTGCCTGCCAATAGCCGGCTCCCGGTCTTCTTGCAATAACATCGTATGAAGCCTTGAACTCTGACTTATCTGATACAGGGAAAGAGAACGCGATACGAGGCATCACAACAACTTGTGGTTCGTAATCCTTAAATGCATCTGTGGAAATCACCTTTGGCAAACCTGTTTCCAACAACTCACCTTTTCTGTAAGGCAATGGTTGTCCTGATGAACCTGATATATCGTTAGGGTTGCTTACAACCTCACCGTTTGCATTGTACCAAACATTATCGTTTTGGCTGCGGTATCCTCTTACTTCCACATTATCCAAAGTAGAGTTTGAAGATAGTTTATCCACATATACTATATAGTCATCTCCGATACTTGAAGGGATTTCGCTACCTCTTCCTGCAGCTCTCAAATCACCTGCTGTGTATGAAGAATACAACAAGTATGGGTCTTTCAATCCTTGTTGATTACCGTCAAATCTATCGACACGAATACCAACATTGAATATCAAGTCATTGAAATAGAACTTATCTTGAATGTAACCTGCCATATAGATTGGTTCCCATGCTCCTATGTTTCTTTGTCCGTTAGCTCCCGTAAAGAAGTCTTGCAAAGATTGCTTGCCTGTTATCTTCTTTCCTGTATGATCGTATCCGTAGTAACTTACCAAAGTATTTCCTGCATTGAACAACTCATCTGCAGAGAACATATCCAAAGAGAAAGTTGAAGGATCGTAGCTGTCAATGTCTATGTATTCTGTTCCATCGACTGCCAAGCCTAACTTTTGACGAAGTTGCTTGTCAAAGAATGTCTGACTACCCTCATCGTACTTACGGTCGTAAGAAACAACAGGGTACATTCCGCTTTCATCTATTTGAGGATTGTCCAAATCACGATACAACAAGTGTTGGTTTGCCTCTTGCTTCATGATTGTCCACAAACTTGAAGCTGCCAAGCTGTAACCTCTATATATAGATTGGTCATATTGAAATCCCAATTCTATAGAGTGTTTTCCAATGTCGGCAGAAACTCTTGCTGCTGCATAGATGTATTGGTTCTCTGCCTTAGAGTAAGAAGAACCTACAACTCCGACGTTGGTAAACATTCCATAAATGCTGTTTGGAGAATCTCCGTTCACCAATCCCTTGAATGCTCTGATGTAGTCGTAATTTATCAAATATGGTTGAACATCTGAGAACTCATTGTCATAGAACAACTGAGTGGTGTAAGCAGACATACTTGGATTGTATTCGCTCGGAGTGTAATCAACTCTGTAATCCATCCAACCATTTTGTTCGTAAACGTATTCTTTGCTTCCGTCTCCGTCAATATCCATTCTTGTAAGCTCATAGGTTGGTCTCTTATAAGTATGAAATGTTCCGACATGACCATAACGGAAGAAATTGTCTCCGTGGTCTTTGTTGTAAGACTCGCTCGATTCCTTAGAGTATGAACCTGTCAAGTTGAAGATTACGTTTTGAAGCAAAGAAGAACTTTCTGTAGGGAATTTTTGAGTAAAGTCTCCCATTATCTGATAGCTGTAACTCCTGCTTTCTGTATTGTTGTCATTGTTCATCAACATTGAAGAAACAGAACCATTCATTCCGACACCGTGAACAAACTCGGCATTGAGTTGCAACGAACTATTCTTAGAAAAACGAAAATCCAATCCTCCTTCGAGATATATGGAGTTGGACCATAAATTTGGCTTACGACCTACTCTCTCAAAGTCTTGAGCGGTCAAGAACTCTGCAGTGTAATTCACCGCACCTGTTGTAGGGTCATATACCAAAGGATTTTGTTGCAAGTTTGCCAACACATCATCCTTTATCATATAGTAACGTCTGTCTTTTGGTCTGATGTAAGGGTCTGCAACGTAGGTAACAAATCCTGACAAACGGTATCCGATGATACTGTTTGAAACACCCATTGCATCTGTCTTTCTCAACAACGGACCTGTAAAATAGAAATCACCTCTGTGGTATCCACGAGTATCCAACAATTCAGAAGTTTGATACTGCAAGAATCCGCTAAACTCATTTTGAGGTGGTTTCAAGGTGATATTGGTTGCACCTCCTATAGCTTCACCAATACTTGCAGGCGTACCTCCCAAGATTACCTGAATTTCGGCAATCGCTGTTTTAGGAATGTTTACGCTACCTTTCTTTGTTACACCATTGACACGTTGTACCATGTTGCTCTCACCACGAGCGCTACCTGCTCCTCCGTCAGAGTCTGTGATACCACCGACGTTTGCGATGATTGCATCAACCGAATTGGCAGTCATCTTGTCCAAATCTTCGGACGAAATACGTTTACCCGATTCGGAAGTACCTGTTTCCAAAAGAGGGATTGCATACTCGACAATCTCTACAACATCAAGCATTTCAGATGTTGCGGTCATCTCAATGTCTCCTCCGCGAGAGAAACCGGTCGCACTAACTTTTACACCTGTCTTTAGGACTGTCTTGTAGCCCATGAAAGTAGCCCTGATATCGTACTCGCCCGGTGCCAACGGCTTAATTTGATAGTTACCATCCATGTCTGTTGTACTTCCGCCCATTTGCTGACCTTTCTGTTCAACAATGACATTTACAAATGGCATAGGCTCTTTCGTTGAAGCGTCTATGATTGTACCCGTCAGTACTCCCTGAGAATACAACATCAGACTGGTTGCGAAAAGCAACCCGAGAGTGAAGAATAATTTTCTCAACATACCCATTTTTAATGTATTTTCGTTTGATTTATATTTCACTTTACTTATTACTTGTATGGTCTGTCCAAAATGGCAGAATAAATCACGGCCTTTCTCAGAGAGAACTGCTCGTCTTTTTTCTCAGATGGTGTTTTCTCTTTTTTGAAAGTCTTTTCGTAATTATCATCTGTCGATTTGACTTGGGCAGACTCTGCGGCTTTTGGAGACTTGGAAACTGTTCTGACTTGGTATTCGTCATTCATTTCTTCATAGACATACTCCTGCCCTTCCGTCCGGCGAGAGGGAGCTGACGAACTTTCTTTTGAATTTACCTTTCCGGCAAATTTCACAAAGACCAATGCCAAAAGCAGCAAAAATACTATTGTTCCCATATCTATAACAAGCGGCAAAATTAAGCCAAATATCAGACCTTACAAACTTTTTTCGGCAAAATCTTTGCAAGAGAACTCTCAATTCGTTCTCTTGCAAAGATTTATTCTTACTTCTTATTTACTTCTGCCAATGCTTTTTTCTTCTCGGAACGAGTGATTAGAGCATACGCAACCGGACAGGCAACGCACAAGGAAGCAAATGCACCCACTGCAACACCTACCAACAACGCAAATGCAAATCCTCTTAGAACTTCACCTCCGAATATGAATACTATCAGCAATACCAACAAGGTCGAACCCAAAGTGTTGAACGTACGACTTAATGTTTGGTTCATTGCATCATTCATTACCTTTCCGTAAGGAGCTTTCGGATACAACTTAACATTCTCTCTTACTCTGTCAAACACAATCACCGTATCGTTGATAGAGTATCCTATAACGGTAAGGATTGCTGCTATGAAATCTTGATTTACCTCCAAATTGAAAGGAAGCAATCCGCTGAACAAAGAGAATATTCCTATTGTAATAAGAGCATCGAAAGTCAAAGACACAAGACCTGCCAAGCCATATTGCCATCTTCTAAATCTCAAACCGATATATGCAAATATCAGAACAAGAGATACTGAAACGGCTATCACTGCCGAGCGTTGAATGTCTTCTGCCATTGTAGGTCCTACGATTTCAGAGCTGATTATTCCGAGCGGACTCTTCATTGTGGACTCAAATTGCTCCACTGTTATGTCCTTATTCTCAAAGAAGTTCTTTGTACCTGCATGCAGTTTTGCTATTACTTCTTGCTTTACTGCATCACTATCTTCTTTAACCTTGTAGTCTGTTGTTATTTTCACTTGGTATGCAGGACCGAAAGTCTTGACTTCTGGAGCCGAACCAAATTCTTTTTGCAACTCGTGTCTTACATCTACAGGGTTTACGTCCTTGTCAAATCTTACAACGTAGGTTCTACCTCCCGAGAAGTCAATACCGTAATCCAATCCCTTGAATACCAAAGAACCGATTGCGATAATTGCCAATGCGGAGGCGATTATGGTTTGTACTTTATGAGTTCCGACAAAATTAACTTTCGGATTTTCGAGGAAGTGTTGAGTAAACTTGTTGTAGAAAGTAATCTTTCGTTGTCCTTTCTTGCTGCTCAACATTGCCTCGAACACCAATCTCGAAATAAAGATACTTGAGAACAAAGAAGTCAAGATACCTATACACAAAGTTACTGCAAATCCTTGAATAGGACCGCTTCCGAAGTATGCCAACACAATACCTGTCAATAAGGTTGTAACGTTACCGTCAATGATTGCCGAGTAAGCAACTTTGTATCCGTCTTTGATTGAGGCTCCGACATTTTTACCTGCCAACAACTCCTCCTTAATACGTTCATATATGATAACGTTTGCATCGACCGCCATTGCCATTGTCAAAACAATACCTGCAATACCCGGCAATGTCAAAACAGCTCCTATCGATGCCAAGACACCAAACAAGAAGAAGATATTGACAAGCAAAGCACAGCAAGCGGCAATACCCGCCATATTATAGAAGAATATCATATATATAAATACCAAGACGAAAGCAACGACAAACGAAATCAAACCTGTACGGATTGACTCAGCTCCCAAAGATGGTCCGACAACTGATTCTTGTACCATTTTTGCAGGAGCTGTCAATTTACCCGACTTTAAGATGTTTGCCAAGTCTTTTGCTTCATCTACAGTAAAGTTTCCTGAAATTTCGGAACGACCTCCTGTGATTTCACCGTTTACTCTCGGTGCAGAATAAACTACATCGTCCAACACAATGGCGATGCTGTTTCCTACATTGCTTCCCGTAATCTTTGCCCACTTACGAGCAGCCTCATCTTTCATCTCCATTGACACAACAGGTTGTCCTTGTTGGTTGAAGTCGCTTCTTGCATCTGAAATCACATCTCCGTCCAACAAAGCTGTCTTTGCCTTGTTTGTATATTGGAGAACGTACAATTCATATTCATTTGTTTTTTCCACAGGCTTTGCTCCCCACAAGAACTTCACATCTTGAGGAAGTATCTTTGCTGCACGAGCCAACAATCTGTCAATTTCTGCTCTGTTGGCAGCGGTTGCCGTTCCCACAACACAGCTTTGAAGAGTTCCGTTGTTCAAATGAGAAAACTTCGAGAACAACGGGTGAGCCTCTTTTTGTTTTGCAACTGCGTCTTTCTTCTCTGTTTGAAGTGTGGAAGTTTCTGCTGCAAGTTCGGTTTCGCTCTCGGCATTTTCTGCCAAAGTTTCTTCTTGCTCATCTCCAACGTCAGCCAACCATTTGTCGGCAGCTTCCAAAGCCGAGCTTACCTTTGCCAAATCGCCTGCCAACCAGAACTGCAACTGAGCAGAACCTTCCAAAAGGTTGCTCACTCTCTGAGGATCTTTAATTCCGGGCAACTCGATGGCAATTCTCTCGGTTGCTTCCAACTTTTGGATTGTAGGTTGTGCAACTCCGAACTTGTCGATACGCTTCGACAAAACTTGGAAAGTTCTGTCGTATGCCTCCGTACACTCTTGACGGATAGCCTTAATGACATCAGAGTTTGAAGAATTGGCAGTGATTCCTTTGTCTTTCAACTTCACTCTGAAGAAAGCCGACAAATCGACTTTTGAAGTTTTGGTTACCTCACTGACAGTTCTTTCAAAACAATCAATAAATCTGTCTCCGGTTGCAAGATGTTCTTTCTCTGCTGCAGAGACTAATTTCACCAATTCAGGATCGTTCGGGTTGGTGGCAAGATTGGTGAGAACATCTTTGGTGGAAACTTCCATCATGACGTTCATACCGCCTTTTAGGTCCAAGCCCAAATTAACCTCTCTCGCTTTACATTCCTTATAAGAGAACTTTCTCATCCAAAGGAAGTTGTAGGCAGTCTTTTCAGACACCGAATCCAAATAGAAGTTCTCCCTTGCCGTGGCAATGGAATCGAACAATTCTTGTTCAAGTAAAGCATCTCCTTTTGCTAACTCCTTGGCAGCATTCTTGGCAAACTGATTTGTAGCATACTCTTTTGCATTGCTTTCCACCCTTTTTGTAAAGTAAGTGAAAGACAACTGGTAGAGACAAATCAAAGCGAACAATACCGCCACTACTTTAATCGCACCCTTGTTTTGCATATCACTCTATTTAAGTACACATAGTATTTTGAATTTGCAAAGTTAGAATTTTATTTGATATTTTCAGCCTTGCAAGCCATTTTTTTTTGCCTCCATGGTCAAAAAAGTGATTTTTTGCCTCTCGGAGGCTTCATTCCATGCTTGGCAAAACGCCGTTTCAGGTGGAGTAAAACGCTGTTTTAACAAAATGAAACGCCGTTCTATTTTGCCAAAACGGCGTTTCAGTTCAGACCAAATCAACACTCTGATAAACAAATATATAATACGTTTGAAAATTACTCTCTTTCACAATTTCGGAGCTGCAAACCTCCAATTTGAACAGATGTTTTTTCAATCGAAAGCCCACAGCGAACAACACTTTTTCAAAAAATCAAAGAAAAAAAAGCACTCTCTTTGCAAAAAAAATGATAGCTTTGCAAACGAAATAACATTAAAAAATCAAATAATAATGACGGAAAAACTTACAAAATTGTTGAATGACAGTCCTGTAGCACGTTGGTCAGCTCTCATCTTGATAGCTTTGATGATGTTCTTCGGCTACATGTTTGTCGATGTCATGTCTCCATTGAAGGACTTGATAGAAAGTTCTCGCGGATGGAGCAGCGGTGTATTCGGAACCTACGCAGCTTCCGAATACATATTAAATGTATGCGGATTTCTCATCATTGCCGGAATCATTCTCGACAAGATGGGAATACGTTTCACCGGAATTTTGTCGGCTTCCTTGATGGTTATCGGAGCAATCATCAAATATATAGGAATATCCGACTGGTTTCAAGAAACCGCATTTTGCGAGTGGTTGGGTTCTTGGTGGGTTTCGATGCCTGCAAGTGCCAAAATGGCGAGCTTAGGCTTCATGATTTTCGGTTGCGGCTGCGAAATGGCAGGTACAACTGTTTCAAAATCAATCGCAAAGTGGTTTAAGGGCAAAGAAATGGCTCTTGCAATGGGCTTGGAAATGGCAATCGCTCGTTTGGGAGTGTTCGCTGTAATGTGGATTGCCCCAATCATTGCAAACCAATTTGACAAATCAATCGTTGCTCCGGTCGCTTTCTGTGCTTGTTTGTTGTGCATAGGATTGATTTTCTTCATAGTGTTCAGCATAATGGACAAGAAGTTTGACAAACAACTTGTTGCAGCAGGCTTGGCAACAGAAGAAAAATCACCTGAAGACGAGTTCCATTTGAGCGATTTGAGCAAAGTATTCAGCAGCAAGATGTTCTGGTTGGTTGCATTGCTTTGTGTGCTTTACTACTCGGCAATCTTTCCGTTCCAAAGGTACGCTCCCGACTTCCTTTCGAAGACTTTGAGTGTCAGTCCTGAGGTTGGAGCGCAGCTGTTCAGCTGTTTCCCAATCCTTGCGATGTGTTTGACACCGCTTTTGGGTATCTTTTTGGATAACAAGGGAAAAGGAGCTTCCATGCTCATGGTTGGAGCAATCATAATGATAGTTTGCCACTTGTGCTTCGCCTTTGTGTTGCCGATATTCCCTGAGCAATGGTTTGCAGTACTTTTGATTGTTGTTTTGGGAGTTAGTTTCTCTTTGGTACCTGCAGCATTGTGGCCAAGCGTTCCAAAAATCATTGACGAAAAAATCCTCGGAAGTGCATATTGTTTGATATTCTGGGTTCAGAACCTCGGACTTTGTTTCGTTCCGTTGTTGATTGGAAAGGTTCTCGAAGCAACCGGAGGATACGTTGCACCGATGACCATATTCGCATCGTTCGGAATACTTGCCTTTGTGTTCAGTTTCTTCCTCAAAATCGAAGACAAGAAGAAAGGATACGGACTTGAAAAACCAAATATCGAGAAATAAATTTGGGCTTTGGTCTGAAACAAAGGAGGACTTGCGTTGCAGGTCCTCCTTTGTTTTTGCTTTTTTCGACCATTTTAAGGCTCTATATTTTCAAAAAATCCGACCAATCTATCAGTCGGTCGCAAATTTTTGAAGCATTCGGGCTTAAAATAGCCATTTTTGACATTTAACAATCTTGTTTGCAGTCGATTAAGTGCAATTTTTCTTTGAGTGAATTTTTTCTGTGTTTTGAGTTGTTTTTGCCATTTTTGAAGACAAAACAAGCATTTTTCGCCTCAGATTAAGATTTTTCTCAAACGATTGCCGCAAACACAAGCATGAAAGCAGAGAGTTAGCAACTCTAAAGAGCAAAGTGCGAAGAAATTGCAATCAAACGAAATATCACCTCATTTCATTACTTAATTCACTATTTTGCAGCCTTGTATGGCAAATTGTTGCCCTCAATCTGCAAAAAGCAGTCGCAAAACCCAATCAACAATACCTAACCCACTGCAAACAAGTGCAGTAAATCGAAAAACAAGCTATCGTTTGCTTCGATTTACTGCACTTTGCCTTACTTCCAATCTTCATCTTCCAAAGCGAAGATGTCGTTTACCGACTTTTGGAAGACAAAAGCAATTTTCATCATCACAAGGCCCGAAGGAATATACCTACATGATTCGATTGCATTGATGGTTTGTCGGCTCACACCCACCCTGTCGGCAAGCTCCTGCTGCGAAATCCTCAACACAGCCCTCTCAACTCTTATGCTATTTTTCATCTCGGGTAGATTTTTTCAGCTTATACATTCTGTAATCGAATATACAGATGAACAAAATGAGAAAAATGTAAACATCGTAGAGAGAAAACCAAAGGTAAGCAAAGCCATATAGCAGCAAAGTCATCAATATCAGCAACAAAGAGCCGATCAACATCGCACTGACAAAGGAACTCTCCCTTATCTGTGTAATGTATTCGTCCTCAACTTTGTTTCGAGAGAATGAAATGAAAATCAGTCCGATAAAGAAGATAATCGGGAATATGGTTGTCAGAAAACTCGTCTTTGTTTTGCAGAACCACGGATTGGAGTTGCAAGTCTCTTCGCCCGAAAAGGGAGCATAACCATACAATGAAACGGTCTGATAATCAAAGTCCAAGTCTAAATCTGTTGTCCAAGCGACTACAAGATACACAATGCACAAGGCGGTCAATACTCTGCCGATTGGTTTGAAACAGCTCGGCAGTAAATACTTCTTTTTCATTATTATACAATTTTGATTGATGGTCTTTACCAATCAAAAGCCGACTGCAATAAGACCATCGATTAAAATGCAGCGGCGGTATTCGCGAATTATCCGACTGCAAAAGTACAATATATTTTCCAAACTGACAAATATATTTGTCATATTATCGTAAAAATTTGACAAATTGGGCAAAAAAACCTCAACCAAATCAAGCCTATTTTCAGCAATACTAAGCATCTGATTTTCAATATCTTCGTTTCGCAGAAATAAAACGCCGTTTTATTTCGACAAATCGCCGTTTTATTTTGGTGAAACGGCGTTTTTTCAGAATAAATCGGCGTTTTTTTAGAGCAATAAAAAGAGGCAGACAATCGCTTGCCTGCCTCGGATATATATAATCACCAAAGTAAAGCCTACATTTGCTTGGGAATGAGTGCTATATTCAACTCTTCCAACTGTGATTGCGAGATTTCGGACGGGCTTTCTATCATCAAATCTCGGGCTTTGTTGTTCTTAGGGAAGGCGATAAAGTCTCTTATCGTCTCAACTCCTGCAAACATCGAACACATTCGGTCAAATCCGAAAGCAATTCCCCCGTGAGGAGGAGCTCCATACTCAAATGCGTTCAACAAGAAGCCGAATTGTTTCTGTGCTTCTTCTTCACTAAATCCCAATGCCTTGAACATATCGTTCTGCATCTGCCTGTCATAAATTCGGATTGAGCCTCCGCCAATCTCTGTTCCGTTTACGACCAAGTCATACGCATTTGCGCGAACCTCACCCGGCTTGGTGAAGAGCAAAGGATAGTCTTCTGCTTTGAGGGAAGTGAAAGGGTGATGCTTGGCATAGTAACGCTGAGTTTCTTCGTCCCATTCCAACAATGGGAAATCAACAACCCACAATGGTTTGTAGTTGAATGGATCTCTCAAACCGAGACGTGAACCCATTTCGAGACGAAGCGAACAGAGTGCCGTCTGAGTTTTTTCTCTTTTTCCTGCCATTACGAGCATCAAGTCGCCGGGTTTAGCACCGAATTGCTCAGCGACCTTTTGCAACTGCTCAACCGAATAGAACTTATCGACAGATGATTTGAACGAACCGTCTTCATTGTACTTTATATACACCAATCCGCTCGCTCCAACCTGAGGACGTTTGACAAAGTCGGTAAGCTCGTCAAGCTGTTTGCGAGTATATTTTGCACAACCTTCGGCACAAATTCCAACAACAAGCTCTGCATTGTCAAAAACCGAAAATCCGCAACCTTGCATCAACTCATTGAGTTCCACAAACTTCATCTCAAAACGAGTATCGGGCTTGTCGCTGCCGTAATACCTCATTGCATCGGCGTATGTCATGCGTGGAAAGTCGCCAATCTCTATTCCCTTCACCTGCTTGAACAGATATTTCATCAAGCCTTCAAACATTTGCAAAATATCTTCTTGTTCAACAAAGCTCATTTCGCAATCAACCTGAGTAAACTCGGGCTGACGGTCGGCTCTGAGGTCTTCGTCTCTGAAACATCTGACGATTTGGAAATAGCGATCGTAACCTGCAACCATCAAAAGCTGCTTAAAAGTCTGAGGGGACTGAGGAAGGGCATAAAATTCGTTTGGATTGACACGGCTCGGAACAACAAAGTCCCTTGCACCTTCGGGAGTTGAACGAATGAGAAAAGGAGTTTCTATCTCCATAAACTGTTTGTCGTTCATATAGTTGCGTATCAAAATCGACAAACGATGTCTCAACTCGATGTTTTTCCTGACGCAATTTCTCCGAAGGTCGAGATAACGATACTTCATTCTCAATTCCTCACCTCCGTCTGTGTTGTCCTCAATGGTGAACGGCGGTGTCTTGGCTTTATTCAAGACAACGATTTTTTCAACCAAGATTTCGATGTCTCCCGTGGGAATATTTTTGTTCTTGTTGCTTCTTTCCGAAACCACGCCTTCAACCTGCAAAACGTATTCTCTTCCGAGCGTGCGAGCCATATTGCACAATTCGGCATTAGTTTCCATATTGAAAACAAGCTGAGTAAGTCCGTAACGGTCGCGAAGGTCAATGAAAGTCATGCCTCCCAAATCTCTCGAACGTTGCAGCCAACCTGCAAGCACAACTCTTTGTCCGCAGGCATCAAGTCTTAACTCTCCACAAGTATGAGTTCGTAACATATTTATTGTTTTTTGTTCTGATATTGTTTACTAAGGTTAAAGTTCTCGGGATACTTCGCTACCTTGTCCCGATAGAACTCTTCTATTTTTTTGATGTCCTCTTCGTAATTGCCTGTAGGGTAAAAAATAGGACCACTGCCCCCTTGCTTCTTCTCATAGTCCAACCACGCAAGGTAAATCGGCTTTTGAGCTTTCATGGCAATGTGATAAAATCCTTTCTTCCAGCGGTCTGTATATTTGCGAGTGCCTTCGGGAGTGATGATTATTGAAAAGTCGTCGCTCTCTTGAAGATGCTTCACAGCCTGTTCAACCATTCCCGCTCCCTTTTTTCTATCTACCGGAACACCTCCGAGAGCCTTCAAAATAGGACCGAGAGGAAAGAAAAACAATTCTTTCTTTATGAAAAAATGAGCATTGACTCCCAATTTCCACAAGCCGCAACGTCCCCACACGAAGTCCCACATAGAAGTATGAGGGGCTTCGATAAAGACGCAATTCTTCATTTGGGGTTCAGGTTCGCCTATCAACTTCCAGCCTCCGAGCCACATCAAAAAATCTGCAAACCTTTTCATTCTTTTTATTTAACGATTGAGTAGGTGTCTTGTGCAATCACAAGTTCTTCATCTGTGGTAACAGAAAGAATTTTCACCCTGCTGTCAGCCTTGGATATGATTCCGTCCTTGCCTGCCATGGCTTCGTTTTGCTCAATGTCAATCTCGGCTCCGAGAAACTCCAATCCCCTGCAAATTTCCTGCCTTTGCCACCAAGCATTCTCGCCAATACCGCCCGTAAACAAGATTATATCAACTCCACCCATTGCCGCAGCGTATGCACCTATGTATTTCTTCACTCTGTATGCGAACATATCGAAAGCGTATGTCTCTCTCTGCTTTCCTTCTCTCTTTCCTGCCATTATGTCTCTCATATCGACAACGCCTCCCGTAATTCCGTTCAAGCCGCATTTCTTGTTGATGAAGTTGTTCATCTCTTTGATTGACATATTCTCCTTTTCGGCAATATATAATAGGACTCCCAAGTCCAAATCTCCGCAACGAGAACCCATTATCAAGCCCTCAACAGGAGTAAAGCCCATGGAAGTATCAACACTCTTGCCGTTCTTTACCGCACATATTGATGCTCCCGAACCAAGGTGGCATGATATTATCTTTGAATTGTTGATATCCATTCCTGCCATTTGAGCCGCCTTTGGTGCAACGAACCTGTGAGAAGTTCCGTGGAAGCCGTAGCGTCTTATTTTGTCGCTTTGGTAATACTCGTAAGGGATTGCGTACAAGTATGCTTCTTCCGGCATGGTTTGATGGAACGATGTGTCAAACACAGCGACCTGAGCAACGCCCGGCAATATGGCTTCCATTGCCTCAATGCCCTGAAGGTTTGCAGGATTGTGCAAAGGAGCCAAGGCAAACAACTCTCTGATTTGTTCTTTTACCTTTTGGTCAATCAAAACAGATTGCTTGAATATTTCTCCTCCGTGAGCTACTCTATGTCCGCAGGCATTTATTTCTTCCAAAGAGGAAATCACTCCCATTTTCGGGTCAATCAAAGCGTCCAACACAAGTTTTATTCCACATTTGTGGTCAGGTATCGGAGTTTTTGTGTAATATTTCTCTTTGCCTGCAGGTTTGTGAGTAAATTCTCCCATTTCCAAACCTATTCTTTCCAACAATCCTTTTGCCATTACGCAGGCGTTGTTATCCATGTCTATCAGTTGATACTTGATAGAGCTGCTTCCGCAGTTTAAGACTAATATTTTCATAGTGTTTATGTTTTGTTGTTCTACTTATTTTTGTCTTTTGTGTTTTTGTTCTCTCAAATTATTTTTGTTTGATGTTCAATTTTTGATACACTTGCTCCAAACTGATATGGTCATCGGTCATTATCAGCAATTTATCTTTTGATTGCAGATGGGTTTTGCCCGTGGGAACAAAGTATTTGTCTTCTCTTTTTACCATGACTGCAAGAGAATTTTCAGGCAACTTAATATCCATCAATCTGTTTCCGCTTTCAAACGATTTTTCTTCAAGCTCCACCTCTGCCAAAACGGTCTTTATGTCGCTCGAAATATCAATATCAAAGTCTTTGAGTTTGTTTTCTTTTTTTGCTTTCTCTGCCAAGCCAAGCCATGAGGCGACAAGCGGCAGCGATGTGCCTTGAACCAAAAGCGAAACCAAGGTACAGAGAAAAACAATGTTGAAAATTATCCTTGCTCCCTCAACTTCCTGAGCCAAAGGCATGATTGCAAAAATTATAGGCACCGCTCCCCTCAATCCGACCCAAGAGACGTAAGTTTTATCTTTCAATGTCATCTTTCTAAATGGCAAAAGGCTCAAAAAGACTGCCAAAGGTCTGGTGAAAAATATCATCAAAAGGCTTATTATCAGCCCGGGAACTATGATAGGAACAAGCTCTCTCGGATTTACAAGCAGTCCGAGAGTGAGGAACATTATCAGTTGAAAAAGCCAAGCCAAGCCTTCAAAAAACTTCATCGAAGAACGCTTGTGTACAAACTTGGAATTGCCGATTACCAATCCTCCGATATATACTGCAAGATAGCCGTTGCCTTGCAGAAAATAGGTTGAGGAGAAAATGAAGATGCAGAAGGTTAATACCAAAATGGGATAGAGTGCATCGTTTTCTATTTTTATGCGGTTGATAACCCACACTGCAAATTTTCCGAGCAAAAATCCTGCCACCGCTCCTATGACTATTTGCATAAGGAGTTGCAAAACAATTAAGTACCATGACAAAACAGCACCTTTACTCATTGCTCCGAGTATGGTTACCACAAGCATATATGCCATAGGGTCGTTGCTTCCGCTTTCAAGCTCCAACATGGGCCGCAGGTTGTGCTTCAAATTGAGGTTCTTGCCTCTCAAAATGGAAAATACAGATGCCGAATCGGTTGATGCCATTGTGGAAGCCAAAAGCAAAGATGCCACAAAGCCTATACCTGCCGCAGGAAGTGTCTTACCAAGAACAAACCATATCACAACTCCCGTAAGGAGTGCGGTGAGCAAAACCCCAATGGTAGAGAGTATAACTCCCTGATACATTATCGGTTTGACCTCCGAGAGCTTTGTATCCATACCTCCGGAAAACAAAATGATACAAAGAGCCACCGTTCCGATTGCCTGTGCCACGTAAATGTTGTCAAATTGTATTCCCAAGCCGTCAGAGCCGCACAACATACCGACTGCAAGAAACAAAAGCAGAGCGGGAACACCCAACTTGGAGCTTGCCTTTCCCGCAAAGACGCTCAGGAAAAACAAAACCGACAAAACCAAAAGTATTATCTCTGTCTGTATCACCATGTTTGGAACTTTATCTTGCAAAGATAAGATAAAAATGTGTCTTATTGTTCAATTTGTTCGAGATATGTGGCAAATTCTTTCACAAATTGTGCAGGTTTATCGACAAATACCCAGTGTGAGGCGTCTCTTATGGTGATTATTTGTGAGTTTGGGTACAAATCGGAAAACAAGTGCAAGTCTTGCTCCAAGGTAAACTCACTATTGTCTGCTCGAATGAGCAAAACAGGTAGTTTGCAGACACTTAGAGAGAGTTCTCCTGCCACTTGGTTCATGTATTTTGACATCATCGGAGCATTGCTTTTCCACCTTAGCAAATTCTTACGCCGTTTTGGCAAAATAGAACGGCGTTTTATTTTGATGAAACGGCGTTTTGTCGCAGCGAAAGGGCGTTTTGTTTTTTGATGTTCAACGCTTACATTTTGCATAAGCAGAGCCAGCCAACCCTTGTCGCTCACAAAGCCCTTGAAATGAGAGAGCAAGTCGCTCCTACCCTCAAATGCAGAAAGGTTTGTGCGACTTATCAAATCGGCAATTCCTCCGCTTTTGCACAAATCGGGATAGGCTTTGGGAAGTATGTCGATTATCACAGCCGATTGGTAATCGTCGGGATACAAATCAAGCATCGTCATTACAATTTTTCCTCCCATCGAATGACCTGCAAGAATTGGTTTGCCGCAAGAGTGATTGGAAAGAAAATCGTGAAGAAATCTTGCCATCGATTGGTAAGAAAACATATCGGTATGAAAACTCCTGCCATGGTTTGGCAAATCGGGTATAATGACATGATAACCAATATCTGCCAAATACTTGCCTATGCTAAGCCAATGTTCGCTCATGCCGAGCCAACCATGAACAATCATCAGTGTTCTGCCCTCAAAAGAGCCGAGTTCTCTGTAAAAGAAATTCATTTGTTCGATTTTGGTGTTACGCTTGGCAAAATTACAAAACAAAAATCATTTTTCTGCAACACAAGTCGGTGTTTTTCAAAGACAAACACATAAAGGAAGACCACAGAAGCAAAAAAAATCTTTTTTTCTTATCGGGATTTGAAAAAAAAGTCTTAGCTTTGCAGAATAAAAATAATGTTCAACAGATATGGAATACATTACTATTATCATTTTCGCTGTATTTGTGAATAATGTTATCTTATCCCAGTTTTTGGGAATTTGCCCTTTCTTGGGTGTTTCGACCAAGGTCAGCACCGCGGCAGGCATGGGAGCGGCAGTTGTCTTTGTGATGACACTCTCTACAATCGTTACATTTTTGTTACAAAAGTTTGTGCTAGTGCCGTTTGGCATAGAATTTTTGCAAACCATCGTGTTCATTCTCGTGATTGCCGCCTTGGTGCAAATGGTTGAGATTATTTTGAAAAAGATCAGTCCTTCGCTTTACCAGGCTTTGGGAGTGTTCTTGCCGCTTATAACAACAAACTGTGCAGTTTTGGGTATATCTATTTTAGTCGTACAAAAGGGCTACAATTTGTTGGAAGGAATTACCTACGCTATCGGTATATCGTTGGGTTTCACCCTCGCAATGGTCATATTTGCAGGTTTGAGAGAGCATCTCGAACTTGTGGAAGTTCCAAAGGGAGTGAAAGGCATTCCGATTGCTTTGATTACCGCAGGCATTCTTGCAATGGCATTCATGGGTTTTGCAGGACTTGTGAAATTATAAGGATTTAACAGAAGCGTTTCTCATCTGATGATAGACAAACAAGCTAACAAACAACTCTCCAAAGGGTTGAAAACCAAAGAAAGAAAACCCGGCTGGTGGGCAAGGCGAAGCAGACGAAAATTGCTTGCGGAAATTCTGTCGGCTCTTGAAAATTATGACATCAAATCGGTATGGGCACACAAGGACTTTGTGTCTGCCGTCGAAAGACGCCCGAAAAATGTTACCCTGTACGTTGAATTTTCTGCCAAAGCAGCCGACGGATATGCCGAAAAGATAGGAATGGAACTCGACAAGACGATAAAGAAACAAGCAATCAACATAATAGATGTAAATAGTTTGCTTCCATCGGTCAAAGAGTTCGTTTTCAAAGATGTAGAACAAGTACGATAATAGTCGTGTTGCTTTCTGCCGTCATCATAACCTGCAACGAGCAGGATAATATTGCACGCTGTCTGAATGCTTTGCAGAGCGTTGCAGACGACATTGTGGTTGTGGATTCCCTTTCGCAAGACGACACTTGCAAGATAGCATCGAGTTTTGACAAGGTGAGAGTTTTCTCGCAAAAGTGGCTTGGTTACACCGAGCAGAAGAACTATGCAAACTCTCTTGCAAAATATGACACAATCCTCTCGGTAGATGCTGACGAAGTTATCTCAGAAGAGCTTGCCGAAAGCATAAAACAACTGAAAGCAAAAGACGATAACCCTCTGCAAACTTACGAGTTATCTCGTCTTACAAACTATTGCGGACATTGGATAAAGCATTGCGGTTGGTATCCCGACAGAAAAATCAGAGTTTTTAACCGAAAAACCGTAAAATGGCAGGGAGAGTTTGTGCATGAGACCCTGTCGATACCTGAAAATGCGAAAATAACCCGCTTGAAAGGCGACCTGCTTCACTATTCGTACAAAAACATTTCGGATCACATCGCAAGAATAGACAAATACTCCTCTCTCTCTGCACAAGAGGCTCACAAAAAAGGCAGAAAAGCCTCATTTGCAAAAATTTTGCTTCGACCTGCATGGAAATTTGTGAGAGATTATTTCTTTAAGGCAGGCATTGCAGACGGCTATGCAGGCTTCCAGATATGCACACTCTCTGCAATTTATACTTTTTGGAAGTATGCAAAGCTCAGAGAACTGAACAAATCAGACAAATCAACTTTCTGAAAACCACTATTTTGAAAAAGCCGATCTACTTTCGGTTAAAAAGGTTCATTGTTCGGTCCATGCCGATTGTAACAAAGGATTTGATTATATCGCAGCAGGTATTTAGTTTTTCATCTACAACATTCCAATCTTCACCTTCAATCTTGCCGAGAACAAAATCTATCTGTCTGCCCCGTGCAAAGTTGTTTCCTATTCCGAAACGCAGGCGGTTGAACTTGTTATGACCGAGTGAGGCGATTATGTCTTTCAATCCGTTGTGTCCTCCGTCGCTTCCTCCCATTCTCAGGCGTATCGCTCCCAAGTCCAATGCCAAATCATCGACAATAATCAACATATTCTCGACAGGGATTTTCTCCTTGTCCAACCAATACTTCACAGCCTTGCCGCTTAGGTTCATAAAGGTTGTGGGCTTGACCAACACCAACGACCTGCCTTTTACTTTTGTTTGTGCAACGTATGCATGACGGTCGATTGAGAAGCTGCATGAGTTTGCCGGATTTTCTTCGTTGATTGTTTTTACGAACCTGTCCAATGCCATATAGCCTATGTTGTGGCGTGTTTGCTCATATTCTTCGCCCGGATTGCCAAGTCCTACTATCAAATACTTCATATCTCAAAAAATTGAGGCTGCAAGAATAATCCATGCAGCCTCATCACAATAATTATGTTCAAACATTACTTTCCTGAAGCACGAGTTGGTTTTACCCAAACGATAACGCTTGACTTCACATCCAACAATTCTACGTTGTCTATGCTTACTTGTTCAACCTTTACGCCTTGTCCTATTCCCAAACCGTCGATTGATACCTCTGCATACTGAGGAATTGCATCAGGCAAGCCTTTTACTTTCAATTTTCTTATCTTGGTCATCAACTTACCTCCCTGCAATACTCCGGGAGCTGTGCCTACCGTTTTTACAGGAATTGCAACCGAAACCGGTTTGTCGTCAAATATTCTCAAAAAGTCTGCATGCAAAACCTCATCTGTAACAGGGTGGTATTGTATGTCTTGAAGAATTGCACGGAACTTCTCGCCTTTGATTTCCAACTCAACATAGTGTGTGTCGGGAGTGAACAACAAAGGTTTGAAAGCCTTTTGTTCTACGGTAAATCTTACTTGTTCTCCGCTGCCTCCATAGACAACACAAGGAACCAATCCTTGTTTGCGTAATACTTTTGCATCTTTCTTCCCTACGTTCTCTCTTGGAGAACCGCTCATAGATACTGTGTACATTGTTAATTTGTTTTTTTTGTTGTTATTAAATAATGATAGGGCGTTGCTAAAATCTCTCTACAACACCTTTTTGTTTAACTGCTATTTCATAGAAATCGGCTATCGATTCATAGTTCTCAACTCTTCTGATTGCTTCTGCAAATATGGAAGCGGTGGAAAGAACCTTAATTTTCGGACTTTCTCTTCTCAAAGGAATGGTATCGGTAACTATCAATTCTTCCATGCAGGACGATTCTATCTTTTCCATAGCCTCTCCGCTCAACACGGGGTGAGTTATCATTGCCCTTACGCTTGCAGCTCCGCAAGACTTGATAAGCTCTGCTGCCTTGCAAAGAGTGTTTCCCGTATCGACAATGTCATCGACCAAAATGACGTGTTTGTCCTTCACATCTCCAATCAACTGCATCGTACCTACCTCATTCGGTTTGTTTCTCTGCTTGTAGCACATCACAAAACCTGTTCCCAAGGTTTTTGCATATTGACTTGCTCTCTTTGTTCCTCCAACATCGGGTGAGGCAAACAAGAGGTCTTCTGTTGCAACTTCTTGCCCTCTCAAATAAGGTATGAATATGGAAGATGCCAACAAGTGATCGACCGGAATATTGAAGAATCCCTGAATTTGGTCTGCGTGCAAATCCATGGTGATTACTCGGCTTACGCCTGCTGTTTGCAACAAATCGGCAACCAATTTGGCTGCAATCGGAACTCTCGGCTTGTCTTTTCGGTCCTGACGAGCAAAACCAAAGTAAGGAATGACTGCAATAATTCTCTTTGCAGAAGCTCTTTTGGCTGCATCGGCAAGCATCAACAACTCCATAAGGTTGTCCGAAGGAGCAAAAGTCGATTGAATGATGAACACATCGCAACCTCTCAAATTCTGCTCGTAAGATGGTTGAAACTCTCCGTCTGCATATTGCAAAACGATTGACTTACCCAGTGGTTTCTGATATACATCCGATATTTTATTTGCAAGATAGTGCGTTGCCCTTCCTGTAAATAGTGCCGTTGTATCCTTTTGTTTAGTATCTGACATAATTTTCTCTTATAAAGAATGACTGATTTTGAGGCTGCAAAGTTACGGACAATTTCTCAAATCGAAAAAAAAAAGCGAAAATATTTGCAGGTTTCAAAAAATGTCGTACCTTTGCAATCGCAAATGAGGGGCATCTGTGGCGGAATAGGTAGACGCGCTAGACTCAAAATCTAGTGGGGTAAAACCCGTGCCGGTTCGATTCCGGCCAGATGTACAAAATGAAAGGGGTGAGCTTGCTTGCCCCTTTTTCTTTTGTCTTTCAAGCACTTATATTCGCCAAGATTGTACAACAACACAACCGACAAGCTCTGTTTTTTCGATACTTTTTTGATTGCAGGGCAGCAAAATGCTTTTGCAATACCACAAAAATCTGTGCTGCATTCTTCGATATTTCGCAATGAAAAGCGATGAAAAATTTGCTCAAAGAGCAAATTTTTCTCATTTAATCAATTCAAATTATCTGAAAAACCCCTTCCGAAATCCACATTCGCCTACATCATTTCGGAATATCTTGTGTTCTTCTTGTATTGTCGCTCTTTTGCGGAAACTTTTTCCACGTTTGAAAACTATAAACAGGACTTAAAATGCACTCCAATCTGTGATAATCGGATTACCACGGCGTGGTAATGGTATTACCATGGGAAGATAATCGGATTACCATGGCGTGGTAATGGTATTACCATGGGAAGTAATCGGATTACCACAGCTTGGTAATGGTATTACCATGGGCGTGGTAATACTATTACCAACAAGGAAAAATTTTTGGTAATACCAAAACCGCAGTTTCTTTTGCGATTATATGTCTTTTATTTTCTTATTCAAAAGTGGGTGAACGAAGTCGGGAACGATTTCTTTGAGGGGTATGAGGACAAAGTTGCGTTTGTCTATCAAAGGATGTGGTACTTGCAGCTGTTCGGTGGAGATTATCCTGTCTTCACAAAACAAAATGTCGATGTCTATCGTGCGAGAAGAATAGCCGACTTCGTTGTTGCGTCTTCTGCCAAGGGCATATTCTGTTTCGTTGCACACTTTCAGTGCTTCCAAAGGCGAAAGGAGTGTTTCAAACACTGCAACCGAGTTGATAAACTTGTCTTTGCTCTCAAATCCCCAAGGCTCTGTTTCGATAAAAGAGGAACAAGCCTTCATCTTTCCGAGAGTTTTTGCAAGCATATCGTACGCCTGCTCTATTGTTGCTTGTTTGTTGCCAATGTTGCTGCCAAATCCGAGTATGATTTCCATATTATATATTGTATATCTGCCTACACAAAACAATAAAGCACCGAAACTATTACATTTCGGTGCTTTCTGTTTAATTCAAAGTGTCTTATATTTGGTCTGCAACGGCTCTTCCGGCTCTCAATGCTGCTATGTTTGCATCTATCACCGCATCGCCTTTTCTTGCAAAGTTGCTTCTCACGGCTGCTTCCAACTTTTCGATGTCTATTCCCAAATATTTTGAAGCTGCTCCGAGAACAACCATGTTAGTTCCCTTAGGATTGTTCACTTCTTTTGCAATCTTGTCGGCATCAAACAAGATGTGGTTCTTCACCTTTCTCACCTCTGCCAACACTGCTTCGTGTTCAGGATAGTTCGGAATATTGACAAATGGGTTTTGATTGGTGATTACCCAGCCTGTTTCGCGGTTGAGGAACGGAAGATAACGCAATGCTTCCATTGGTTCTACCGAAAGAATGATGTCGCATTCTCCTTCGGGAATAAGGTCTGAGGCAATAGGTTGGTCCGAAAGGCGAAGGTGTGATTGCACATCTCCTCCTCTTTGGCTCATTCCGTGAGTTTCGGCTTGCTTCATGTACATTCCCATTTCAAGTGCTGCTTTCGATATGATTGCTGCCGAACTCAATGCTCCCATACCGCCTACTCCGCACAATATTATGTCTATTTTCATCTTTATAATCTCCTTTGTTTGGTTTTACTTTGCTTGTTTCTTTGCCATTTTACGTTTCTTGTTTGCCCAAACGATGCACTCTCTTCTCGGAATTATGACAGAAACTCCTTGATATTCCAATTCCTCTTTGATAACTCTCACATTCTCTTCGAGCTTGCTTGGAAGAGGGTTGATAACTCTTATATGTTCGGGTGCAACTCCTATACCCTGACAGATGCTTTCAATTCTGCCTGTTGCAGATGACTTTTGCGAACCTGTCATACCTGTTATTCCGTTGTCCAAAATCATGATTGTTACCGGAACATTATCTACACAGCAATCCAACAAGCCTGTCATACCCGAGTGGGTGAAGGTTGAGTCTCCTATAACGGCAACAGTAGGTCTCAACTCAGCCTCTGCAGCACCTTTTGCCATGGTTATCGAAGCTCCCATATCGACTGTGGTATAGATAGCTTTCAAAGGAGGCAACGCACCAAGGGTATAGCAACCTATGTCGGCAAACACCTTATATTCTCCATGCTCTTTCATCGCTTCGTTCAAAGCAGTGTATGAATCGAAGTGAGGACATCCGTCGCACAACTTTGGAGGACGAGGAGCAACCAACGAAGGAATAGGGAAGCCCTCCTTGACATTCAATCCCAAAGCCTTGCCCACAAGATTTGGATTTAGCTCTCCCGTTCTCGGCAACGCACCATCTAAGCGACCTCTAATCGTTTTGCCCTTGTTCAGCAAGCCTTTGATAAGTCTTTCGTACAACGGCTGACCTTCTTCAAGCACCAAAATTGTACCACATTCCTCATACAAGCGATTGAGAAGCTCTTGCGGCATAGGATATTGAGAAATCTTCAATATAGGATAAGGACATTCGCTGTTGCGATAGTTCTCCATAAGGTAGTTGTATGCAATTCCGCAGGCAACAATACCCATCGACTTGTCTTTTCCGTCTATATATTTGTTAAATCCAGAAGTTTGGCTCTGCTCAACAAACAAATCTTGCTTTGAAATCAAGTCTTTGTATTGTACCTTTGCATTTACGGGCAACAAGATGAACTGATTTTTCTTTTCGGGCAAGCGAAGAGAATTTTGTTTGGTAACATTCGTATGCCTCTTGTTGGTTTGAAGGTTCCAACACGGGGATTAGAGCAAAGTCTCCGTAAAATCTTGAATCTTGTTCGTCTTGAGAAGAGTGCATCGAAGGGTCATCGGCAGCCACATATATCAATCCGCCATTTGCTCCCGTTATTGCAGAGTTCATAAATGGGTCTGCCGCAACATTTATTCCCACATGCTTGCAACAAAACATTGCACGCTTTCCTGCATAACTCATTCCCAACGCTGCTTCCATTGCAGTTTTTTCATTGGCAGCCCAGTTACTTCTTATTCCCAATTCTTTTGCTTGTTTGGAGTCTTGAATATACTCCGTAATCTCGGTTGAAGGGGTTCCCGGATAGGCGAAAACGCCTGACAAACCTGCATCTATTGCAGCTTGTGCTATGGCTTCGTCACCCAGTAAAAGCAATTTATCCATTATTTCTATCGTTTTTGATGTTTATACTTCATTTTTACGTTCTTCAAACGTCCTTACGGACTACAAAATTACTAATTATTTCGTAACTAACCAAACTTCTAAGGCACAAGATACCCATTCTTGCAGTTTTTTGTCGCTTTTTTGACATATTCTCACTATCCCAAAACCGAAAAACGGGTGTCCGGAGACACAGAACTCTCCAAACACCCGCTATCTTTGCCGTTTTTGCATTCTCGTACAGCTACAATGTAGTCTGCGAAAAGTCAAGATTATAAACCACTTCCTTATTTTCGTTTTTAGAAAATTGAGCAACACATATCAATTCCGGAAAACCCTCAGTCCAAAACGTAACTACAACGTCTTCTACTTCTTGGTCAGAAAATGATTTAACTAACGCATCTGCTTTCTCCTTACACAATCTTTTTAACGTATCAAAAGAATCTGATACTTTTCCAACATTTATGCTATATTCTACCATATCTTACTTACCTAATGTATGTTGTATTTGTCCTATACTCGTATTCAATGTGATATTTATTGGTATCTAAATCCAGATACACTGAGTTAATAATAACATCTCCTTGTCTGTAAAGATCATAAATCTCAGGAAACATTGTCTTTACTATATTCATTCGACTACTATAATCGCTAATATATTGACGATTAGTCATACAAGAAGCGAATAATACGATTACAATAAACAATGACGCTAATTTGATTTTTCTCATTTCAAAATTCGTTTTTACTCTGCCCAAGTCCCCTGAGGCGATTTACTTAATTGGTTTAGTGATTTAAGGGAATAGAAACCCTGACTTGTGGACATAAAAAAAACGTGGGACTTGTTTCTTATCAACGTGTGAGGTCCTCGACTACCTATTCTGTCAAACAAGAAAAGCCCACGATATAATCGCAGGCGTTCTTGGCTTATCTATTGACAGAATTGTATGAAAATTTCGAGGTTTCACACGTCTGAGAATAAGCAAAAACGCTTTAATATGCTGCAAACTGCTAAGTCAAACTAATAATTCTTCTTTGTCTCCTGTTGTTTCTGTTTTTTATTGTTATTTACTCGAAAGCATTACTCTCGCTTTCCGACCACAAAATTAAACAACATTTCCCAAACTGCAAAATTATTTGAGTACTTTTCCTCCCTTTTTCTCAAAATTCTAAGCAGAAAGTCTCAAACAAACAAATTCGACCAATCCCAAAACCGAAAACGAGCGTCCGCCCTGCCCTTATCTTTAACAATTTCTCTCATATATCAATATTTTATCATTGTTCGCCGTCTCTTGTGCAAAAGGAAGCAACGGGCTTTCTTCAACCAAATCAACTTTTTGATTAAGCAGTTGCTCTGATTGGCAAATCATGTCGGCATATTTGAAAAGGCTGAGTGGCGAAATACTTCCGTATTGACGGTATTATTCTGTCTTGTGCAGCCTTGTTCACAACAATGTGTTTGGGATACCAACCGCAGAGATAAGAGTTTATTGTAATGCAAGCAAATATACAGCAAAAAAAATCGGCGTTTTACAAAAATAACTCTTCGTTTTATTTGGGTAAAACACCTATTTACCGAAATAAACCGCCGAGTTATTTGTGTGCATTACAAAAAAAAAGGAAGGCGATTTGTGGTTTCGTCTTCCTTTTTGTGGTATTTGCAAAATTGCTTAATCGACCATGATGATTAAACACTTGCTTGCTTTCCAGAATAAGTCGGGATTGGTAATGCGGATTGAGGTTGGTCGCGTTTCGTCTCCCTCCAAAGAGTAAGAGCTTGTAGGGTGTGAAGTAACGATTTTGATTTTCTTTCCCGTCAATGGTATTTCTTGTGTGTTTCTTGTGTCTATCTTGGTCAATGAAGCAAAGTCGGTATTGTTTGAAAGCACATCTGCCCTGCCCAAACCGATAAATCCTCCCTTGCGGTCGATAAGGTTCTTTGCTCTAAGTTCTTTCTTGGTTCCTATTGCGAAGTATGCAGTGTTTTTCTCATCTTCTATCTGCATTATCTTCTTGTCTTTCTGCTTTGATGCACTCTCAAGATTTTCCACGTTCTTTGTAAGTTCGTCTATCTTGACGTTCTTCTTTTGCAACTCTTCGGTAAGAGATTGTATTTGCATTTCTTGCTCTTTTATTCTCTCTTCGAGGTTGCCCACAAAGGTTTGAAGTTGTTTGTTTTGGCGTTGATTCTTGCTTATTCTTGCACTTACGGCTGCAAGTTTTTCTCTATCTGAGGCAAGAATGTTGCTGATTGTGGTTATCTTGCTTCTGATGCTCGATACCGCATCTTTGTTCACTTCTCCCGAAATGTCGGAAGCCTGAGCCACCTCGCCATATGTTTTGGCAATTTCTCCGAGGCTTGCGTCAATCTCGTTAAGTTGTTGAAACAAGGTCTCCAATTCTGCGTCTTTGTTTGACATTACGGCAGCAAAGGAATCCTGCAATTGTTTTTCTCTTTCTTTTGATAGATTGCCGTTGCAGGCTGTAAAAGCCACAGCAGACAGCAAAACGATTGTACAAAGTTTTCTTCTCATGATTTGGTTGTTCTTTTTCGGTTTATTATTCTCAAAACGTTTCAGTCGGCAAATTTAGTACAAAATCAACAATCATGCACAAAAATTTGTTCTTTTTCTTGGTTTTTTGCTCTTCTGTCTTGCCAAAACGGCGAAATTTCGTATAATTGCAGCCCAAAAACCAAAATCATAAAAAGACAATGACTGACGACAAACTCGAGATACTTGGAGCCAAGACGCACAACCTTCAAAACATATCGCTGTCGATGCCTCGCAATTCTCTCATTACGATAACCGGATTGAGCGGAAGCGGCAAAAGTTCTCTTGCTTTCGACACAATTTATGCCGAAGGACAGAGAAGATATTTGGAAACCTTTTCTTCTTATATCAGGAACTTCATCGGCTCAATAAGCAAGCCCGATGTGGAGCAGATTACGGGTCTTTCTCCCGTGATTTCGATTGAACAGAAAACCACAAACAAAAATCCTCGCTCCACGGTCGGCACCACAACCGAGATTTACGACCTTTTGAGGTTGTTGTTTGCAAGGGTGTCGGAGGCCTATTCGGTCAATACGGGCGAAAAGATGGTGAAATATACCGAGAAACAGATATTGGACGAGATTACAAAACGCTATGACGATAGTTCGATAGTGATTTTGTCCCCTGTTGTCAAGGGTAGAAAGGGTCATTACAGAGAGCTGTTTGAGTCGATTGCAAAAAAAGGTTTCTTAAAGGTCAGGGTAGATGGAGAAATCTTCAACATAACAAGCGGAATGAGAACCGACCGATATAAGGTTCACGATATAGAGATAGTTATCGACAAGTTGCGGATTTCGTCCGGGGGAAAGCAGGAAAGATTGAAAAAGTCGGTGGAAACAGCTTTCAAGCACGGAAAGAACAGCTTGATGATTTTGGACGAAAAAGGACAGATAAAACACTTCTCGAAGTTGCTGATGTGTCCCACAACCGGCATTTCCTATCCCGAACCCGAACCAAACACCTTCTCTTTCAACTCTCCGTATGGAGCTTGTCCTGTTTGCAACGGCTTGGGTGAGGTAACGCAGGTCGATATTGAGAAAATCATACTCGACAAGACAAAGAGCATTGCTCAAGGCGGTCTGATACCAATCGGAAAACCCAACATGAACAGCTGGTTTGTCAAAAAGATAATCTCTGTGGGCAAACGATACGGCTTTGACTTGGATACACCATTTGAAGACTACTCCGAAAGAGCAATGAAGGTTCTCTTGTATGGCGAAGAGCAAGACGGAGGTCTGTTGTCTGACTTCGGAGGAGTGGTAAACTTCATTTGCTCACAATTTAACGACAGCTCTCTGCCTGCATCACTTCAAAAATGGGCCGCCTCTTTCATGTCAAGCACCACTTGTCCGCACTGCCATGGCGACAGATTGAAAGCCGAAAGTCTGTGCTTCAAAATCGCAGACAAAAACATTGCACAACTCGCCAACATGGACTTAACAGAGTTATCCCTTTGGTGCAAACAGACCGAAGAAAGCCTCGGAGCAAGACAAAAAGAGATAGCTTCTGAAATTCTCAGAGAGATAAACACCAAAATCAACTTCCTTTTGGACGTTGGTTTGGGCTATCTGAGCCTAAACAGAAGCTCTCGCAGCCTCTCGGGAGGCGAAAGCCAGAGAATAAGACTTGCAACCCAGATAGGAAGTAAGTTAGTCAATGTGATGTATATCCTTGACGAACCGAGCATAGGGCTTCACCAATCGGACAATGTGCGTCTGATAAAATCGCTCAAACAACTTCGCGATGCCGGCAACACGGTCATCGTTGTCGAACACGACAAAGACATGATGCTTGCCTCAGACTACATTGTCGATATAGGACCGGGAGCAGGCATAAACGGAGGAAAGCTGACCGCAATGGGAAGTCCGAAAGAGATTTTACAACAAAACTCCCTCACCTGCCAATACCTCAAGGGCGAAAAGAAGATTGAAGTACCCAAGACCCGAAGAACAGGCAACGGAAAATACATCGACCTTATCGGAGCGAGCGGAAACAACCTCAAAAACGTCGATTTGCATCTTCCGTTGGGGCTTTTTGTGTGCGTCACGGGAGTGTCGGGAAGCGGAAAGTCCTCTCTGATAAACGACACCCTGCACCCAATTCTCAGCAAGCTCTTTTACCGGAGCGAAAAGAAGATTTTGCCATACAAAGACATAAAAGGCACAGACAACATCGACAAAGTGATAGAAATTGACCAATCACCCATAGGAAGAACACCGAGGAGCAACCCTGCCACCTTCATAGGAGTGTTTGACGAGATACGTAAGCTCTATGCCGAAATGCCGACAGCCAAGATAAGAAACTACCCTGCAGGCAGGTTCTCTTTCAACGTGAAAGGCGGCAGATGTGAAGAATGTCAGGGAGCAGGCGTCAAGACGATTGAAATGAACTTCCTTCCCGATGTTTACGTAACCTGCCAAGAATGCGGAGGCAAACGCTACAACCGAGAGACCTTGGAAGTAAGATACAAGGGCAAAAGCATAAACGAAGTTCTTGACATGAGCTTTTCGGAAGCCGTGGTATTCTTTGAGAACTACCCAAAAATCAAACGACAGCTGAGCATAGTGAACGAAGTGGGCTTGGGTTATCTCACATTGGGGCAAGCCTCCACCACACTCTCGGGAGGAGAGTGCCAAAGAATAAAGCTCGCAGCCGAGCTTGGCAAAAAAGACACCGGAAACACACTCTACATACTTGACGAACCCACAACAGGACTTCACTTTGAGGACATTCGCATACTTTTGGAAGTACTTCAAAAGTTGGTCGATAAAGGCAACAGCATGCTTGTGATAGAACACAACCTTGATGTCATAAAGGTTGCCGATTACATCATCGACATGGGAAGCGAAGGAGGAAAGAGCGGAGGCAGGATTGCAGAATGCGGAACACCCGAACAGCTGGCTCAATCTGCCTCAAACAGCATAGGAAAATACTTAAAAGACGAACTATAAATCAGAGCTTTAAGAAAAACATGAACTCAAAAGAGCAAAAAACACAGCTATTTTTTTGGCATTATCAAAAAATGTTGTAATTTTGCAACCTCAATCGGCGGGATAGCTCAGTTGGTTAGAGCGTCGGATTCATAACCCGGAGGTCACGAGTTCAACTCTCGTTCCCGCTACAAAACAAAAGAGGTTACCTAAACTTGTCAGGCAACCTCTTTTTTATTGTATCAATGCCGGGGCTTTACTGAAACATTTCTTGTCAATCATTGGTGCCTTGTCAAAATAGATATAATGTTACTCGTTGGCGGAATTAACTTAGTGCATATTTAACCTTGCCTATTGGGCATTCGTTAATATAATTGATGTATTGCAGTCTTCCTACATTATTCCGGAGGTGTACTTGAAATTTCTCTGCATAGCACCGAATTGCTTCGGCTGAAAAGTCTGCGTGTCTTATTATCTCATTCTCCTCTGCTTGAGACAACAAGGTGCAAGAAGAAAAGGCATAGGCTTCTTTTTGTGTAAAATACAGCTTTGTTTTCAGCTAATAGTTATTGTCAGCAAAAAAAAACATAGACAGACACTCATCAAATTTGGTCGGATAAAGCCGACCTCTTGCAATCTTCTGCACCAAATAGGTGGCAAAAATGTGCAAAATCTCACATTTTTGTGAGCTGATGTGTGAAAAATGACGATTTTTTGTAATTTTGCAGGCAAAGAAAGCCGTGTCATCATGATAATCGAGAGAGAAATATTATCCAAATTGGAGCAGTGGAAAGGTTCAAGCGACCGTTCTCCGCTCATCATTCAGGGAGCGAGACAAATTGGTAAATCGTGGATTGTGAAAGAGTTTGGGCAAACCCATTACAAACACACTGCAATCTTCAACTTTGACAAGCAGGAAGAATTGAAAAGCATCTTTGAGAGAACAAAAGACATCAAACGTATCATAGGAGACTTGGAACTCTATACCAATGTTCCCTTGAAAGAAGAGGAAACGCTCATTTTCTTTGACGAAATCCAAGAGTGCAAACCCGCCCTCAATGCCCTGAAATACTTTAAGGAAGATGCTCCGAACTATCACATCATTGCAGCCGGCTCTTTGCTCGGAGTTGCCATAAACCGAAAAAGCAAATCAGATAAAGAAGCCTCAAGTCAGAGTAGCAATACTTTTCCCGTAGGCAAGGTGAGCTTTCTTCAAATGTACCCTGTTACATTCCGTGAATACCTTCGCATGAGCGATTCAAGTCTTATGAGACAAACAGAGTTGAGACTTAAAGACTTGGAACCGCTTCCCGAAATTCTGTTCAACAAACTCACCGAGCAATACAGACGATACCAAGTCTGTGGAGGTCTCCCAAAGCCATGCAGCAATATGTTGGACGGCAAAGGAATAACACAAATCGAAAAAGACCTTGCCGACCTGACCAAATCGTACGAATATGACTTCACAAAGCATATCGACGACAAAGATATTCCTCGTATCAAAGAGATTTGGAGAAGCATACCTTCTCAATTATCCCGAGAAAACAAGAAATTCATCTTCAGAGTTATCCGAGAGGGTGCAAGAGCTCGCGAATATGAATCTGCTCTCGATTGGTTAGTTCTTTCGGGTATGGTCTATCGCATCTATGCGTGTGAAACTCCGCTGTTGCCACTCAAACACTACGAGAACACATCTGCTTTTAAGGTCTATGTACTTGACCAAGCAATACTCCGCACAATGGCAGAACTGCCTCCCGAAGCTGTGATTTCAAAAGGCAGCCTCCTGAAAGAATTTAAGGGAGCGGCAGCAGAGAACGTGCGTCCTGTCGAGGTAAAAGCCGAAGGGAACATCTCGGGACAAAGCCTCAAAGTATATCAAGAAAAGTATAACCCCAAGCTGCGAGTTCGTTTTTCGATGAAAAATCTTAACATCAATGGCAACATACTCAATATTCCGATATTCTTATGCGATTGGTTGAAATCCATTCTCGATTTCGCTTCGGAAAGAATGACGGATTAAAGTTCTGCTTCCGAATATTGTTCGACAACAAGCCGGCAAAAAACAAAAAGAGTTGCAAGGCAGTATGCTTTGCAACTCTCAAATAAAATGC
The DNA here is from genome assembly GCA_004551865.1 of Bacteroidales bacterium. Lineage (GTDB taxonomy): Bacteria > Bacteroidota > Bacteroidia > Bacteroidales > P3 > Onthomorpha. The sequence goes on along the minus strand of SFPR01000001.1, from coordinate 663 downwards.
TTAGTCAATTTTATCGTCTTACTCGACGATTAGTTTCTTTGTGGTGTTGCCAATCATGAGAGTGTAAACTCCGCTCGAAAGGTATCTAAGGTCGAGCCTTACGCTCTCCGTGCCTGCCGAAAGGTCAAACGTTTTGATAACTCTTCCTCCAAGGTCTGCAATTCTAAGTAAGCTACGCTCTTGCAAAGCCTCAAATTCCACGGTTGCAAAGCCTCTTGCAGGATTAGGATAAACAATAAACTCCCTTGTGCTTTCAACCTCCTGCAAAGCAGAAGAGCAATCTTCCTCAATGCGGTTAGGAAAATAATTATTCCATTGAGAAGAAGTGTAAGCCTCCAAACTACCACAAGGGACTGTTACATTGCAATAATTATTCGTGTAAGAGAAAACTTCACCACCAAGCACAGGAGGAACAACAGCATTAGAAACTATTGAAGTCAAACCGCTGCAACCCCTAAACGCCCAATAACCAATCGAAGTAACGCTATTAGGAATTGTAACAGAAGTCAAACTACTGCAAATCTGAAACGCATAATCAGCAATCGAAGTAACGCTATTAGGCAATGTAACAGAAGTCAAACTGCTGCACCAAGAAAACGCACCCTCACCAATCGAAGTAACGCTATTACCAATTGTAACAGAAGTCAATCCGCTGCACTCATA
>SFPR01000089.1 GCA_004551865.1 Bacteroidales bacterium | reverse complement strand
GCGCAAATACGTCTTCGACTATTGCGGTCGCAACAGCCGTCTCGACGAGTTGCAGGCTGCTGTGCTGAGCGTGAAGCTGAAATACCTCGATGCCGACAATGCCCTTCGCCGCAATGCAGCCCAACGTCTTATAGGGGAGGTAAGCAACCCACTCATCACCATGCCGTCGGCAGAATACTGCCACGACAATGTGTTCCATATCTTCCCCGTTCTGGTAAAGTCGCCCGACACGCTCCAGCGCCATCTCCAAGATCATGGCATCGGCACCATGCGCCATTATCCCATTCCGCCCCATCAGCAGACATGCTACCAGGCCTGGGCTGCGCTCCATCTCCCCATCACCGAGCAGATCCACCGTGAGGAAGTCTCCATTCCCTGCAACCAGACCCTCACTACCGAAGAGCTCACCCACATCATCTTTGCAATGAACAGCTACGACAAGTGACGCTCGCCTTCCACGACCTCACTTCGCTCACCTTCATCGTAGAAAAAGTAATGGTTTAATTCTGTTGTGTCAAATATTAACATAATAACTGAGTGAGAGAAAAGAAAGAAACTCGAATATTTTTCTTTCGTTAGCCCAATTCTCTCATTCTTTCAAAAAAACGTGCGATTTGTTTGGCAGTTTGCAAATAAACCCTTATCTTTGCCACAAATAAAAATAGACATCGCCCGTATGTCTCATTGCAAAACAAGGTGGATGATGGAGAAGAAACAATAATCATGAGTCCTCTTGTAGGGTCTTACCTCGTGTAAGACCGCCCCCGCATATAGCAATCATACACATAACAAAAAAATCTCCCGAATTCCTTGGGCAGTTCGGGATTTTTTGTATATCTTTGCAGTCGAAATCATTTAAAATTATAGAATAATGGAAAACAAGACTATAGGCAATGAAAATTTCCTTTCTATTCTTCGCAGAGCAAAGCAACGTAAAAGAGAATGGGAAGAAAGGGTAGGGGCAAGGCTTGAAGTCATGCAACGTGAATTAGACAAAAGGGAGGAATTGATAAACACGCATTGTCGATGAATCCACTATGTATAAGTAATCCGTTTTCTAAGTGGAAACGAACCAAGGAACCTGTCCTCATGATCCACTACACTCTACATTCACCCTACATGATTTTGTAATCCCCCAATCAGTTGCAAACTGAATAGGGCAATCAGTTGCAAACTGAATAGGGCAATCAGTTGCAAACTGAATAGGGCAATCAGTTGCAAACTGAATAGGGCAATCAGTTGAGAACTGAATAGGGCAATCAGTTGAGAACTGAATAGGGCAATCAGTTGCAAACTGAATAGAGCAATCAGATGAGAACTGAATAGGGCAATCAGATGTGAACTGTGTAGAGTGAATGTAGAGTGTAGAGTTGTAGCGACATCCATCTCACACGCAAGATATTGTCTTTTTTGCTCTATTAATTGTAAGCCGCTTCTCCGTTAGTTTCCCGTTAGATTTCCGTTAGCTTCTCGTTCATTTCCCGTTAGTTTCTCGTTCGACCTTCGTTCGGTCTCCGTTATGGAAGCGAGAAGAAACGGAGAGGAAGCGAAGGAAGAAACAGGAAAATTTCACTTTTTAATTGCTCAACAACAAATAAAAATCAAGAATTGTTTGGCGATTTGATTGTTTTTATTTACTTTTGCATCATAAAATAACAATAGCTATGAGCAATAGTTTTATAACAAATAAGAACAAATACCTGTCAGACATTATCAATGGCATCCTCCCCAAAACAAATGCTGTTGATTTCCTTGTCGGATATTTCTATTATTCTGGCTATAAACAATTATCTGACCAACTAAAAGACAAGCATGTCAGGATTTTGGTTGGTTTGGACATTGATATCAGAATGGCCAAATATGTATGTGAAGTTGAGAATTTCAGGCAGCATTTGCAGTCACGTGGAGTATTGAAAGAGGAGTATTATGCACAATTCGTGAAAGCCTTCAATGATACAGATTTTCTCGATACAAAAGAAAAGATGGAGCAGTTCAAGATGTTTTATTCAAAGATTCTTGACGGAACTGTGGAAATAAGAAAGACACTTGAACCGTGTCATTCCAAGATGTATCTTTTCGCATACAATGATATTATCAATGAGGGAGGAGAAAACCCTGGAGTTCTTATAACAGGTTCCAGTAATCTGTCATACCAAGGACTGCAAGGACGTCTTGAACTCAACGCCCGTTTCAACGATAAGATAGAATATGACGAAGGCAAAGAGATATTTGAAGAACTTTGGAAAGATGCTGTAGTCATAGTTGACAAAAACAATATTGATGAATGGAATAATAAGGTAATGAAACATATTTGGTTTGATACTCTGTTTTCACCATATCTTATGTTCATTCGTGTACTTATTGAATACTTTGCCATCCCTTCCAAGGACAACTTGTTGACTCCGTACGATATAACAGATGGCAGATTCAGCAATCTGAAATATCAGACAGACGCTGTTTTGCTTGCACTAAAATCTTTGGAAAACCATAATGGTGCAATCATTGCCGACGTAGTTGGTCTCGGTAAAAGTATTGTTGCTTCAACCGTTGCACGTAACTTGCGTTTGAGAACTATTATCATAAGTCCTCCACACCTTTGCAGACAATGGGAAGAATACAAAGATGAATTTGGATTTACTGCTTCTGTTTTCAGCAGTGGAAAGATTGAAGATGCCGTAAGTCATTACCAAAATATCGTGAAAGCAGACGAACAGTTCCTGATAATCATTGATGAAGCTCACCGTTTCCGTAATGAATATACCCAGGACTACGCTTTGCTTCATAATCTATGTACAGGCAACAAAGTGCTGTTGCTATCGGCAACGCCTTTTAATAATCAGCCTTCTGACATATATTCACTTATAAAACTGTTCCAGATTCCTTCTCATTCCACATTGAAAACAGTGGAAAATTTGGGTGTTGCCTTCAAGCAACTTATTGACAAATATAAAGAATTGAGGGAAGCTCAACGCAAAGGTGAGATTACTGAAGAACAAGTGAAAATAGAAGTGGAAAACATATCTAAGGAGATACGTTCAATAATAGGACCGTTGGTTGTTAGGCGTTCACGTCTTGACTTGATGGAAATACCCGAATATGCTGAAGACTTACAACAACAGAACATCCAATTGGTAATACCCAACGACCCGGAAGAGTTGACATACGACCTTAGTAAACTTAAGGATTTGTATCTCAGTACGCTTGACCGCATATGTAAGACAGAAGGAGGTAGCGATGACGTTTACCGTTTCAAGGCAGCACGCTATTCTCCTGTGTTGTATGTGCAAGAAGACAAGAAAGAGCAGTTAGCCAAAGAGCTTGAAGAAAAGACAGGCATAAAGTTTGGACTGTTGGTAGGACGACAGGCCAACGTTTCGAGTTTTATGCGCCATTTATTGGTTTCACGTTTTGAGAGTTCAGTAGCTGCTTTCCAGTCATCTATAGACTATATGATTCAGTCGGCAGAACACCTTCTCTCATGGATTGACAAACGTCACAAAATCCCTGTTTACAAAAAAGGCAATCTGCCTGAAGTTGAGAATTTCTATACAGACGATGGAACAGAAGAAATAACTGAAGCTTTTGAGAAATATGAGTCAAGAGGTTTCTTTGAGATTGATATGAAGTATGTTAAGTCTGAGTTCATAGATGATGTGAATGCAGATATTGCCCTTCTGAAAAATCTTAGGGAACAGTGGTTCGGCAAAGAGAACAAAATCACGTTTGATCCCAAACTTGAATCGTTCATCGAAATCGTTAGGAAGCAGATGAAGTGGACGCTGGCCTCCCTGTGATGAAATATACCTCAGCGGATGCTTCTGACACCAACAAGGAACGTATACGTGCAAATTTTGATGCAGGACTTAAGAAAGCCTTGCAACGTAATGACTATCACATATTGGTGGCGACTGATGCCATATCTGAAGGATACAACTTGCATCGTGCAGGAGCCATATTCAACTACGACATTCCTTACAATCCGACACGAGTTATCCAACGTATTGGTCGAATAAACCGTATCAACAAGAAAGTGTTTGACGAACTGTATATCTACAACTATTTTCCAACTGATGTCGGCGAGGCTGAAACACGAACCAAGGAAATCTCCACGCTGAAAATGGCAATGATTCATGCCATAATGGGTGAGGACACCAAGGCTCTTACAAAAGACGAAGAGGTCAGGGCTTATTTCAATGAACGCTACCGTAGGGAACTCGCCAACAACGAAGAGGGGTCTTGGGACACTCCATACAGGAAACTGCTTAATGAAATGAAAGGAACGGAGATATACGAACAGGCTTTGCTCCTCCCTCATAGGGCTAGAACAGGACGTGAAAATGTTTGTTCTGCACAGAAAGGACTTGCAGAGTTCTCTGACAGAAACGAACAAAGACGTAAGGGTGTGCTGTCGTTCGGGAAAAAAGGCAATGACTTTGTTTTCAAGATTGGCAGTAAAGATGAGACTCCCTCCATGTTGCCAGCTGAAGAGGCATTGGCTCTTTTCAAGGCAGATAAGGACGAACAACCTGTGGAGTTGAGCAAGGACTTCGATGAGGTTTACCAGCAGGTCAAATCTTCTTTGTTCAAGAGTGAGGTACAGGAACGTAATGACAAAGAGTTGGTCAATGCCGTAGCCAAGATAAAAGTTCTGATAAAAGCAAAAATACTGCCAAAGGACTATCTTTTCGACTTAATCACTGTCATCAAGGCGGATGCCCTGTCAGGTTATGAAATACGTTTCATCAATCAGCTGACATTAAAAGATGCGGCATTGCTTCATCAGAAGATAACTCCGGAATATATCGCGCGTATCGTTTCGTCTCAAAACAAAGTGGATGATGGTGAAGAAACACTAATCATGAGTGAAGAACTTCAATAATAGAAACTGAATATTATGGAATTTAATAAAGCATATAACAGACAGGAATTTATTGGTTTCCTGAAAAACCGTTTCCTTCCAGAGGACTTCGTTCAGACGGAAGAAAACGTTGAATTTGTTACCCAAACAAAGTATTCTACTCAAGCAGTAAAGTTGGGCACTTGCGAGTCGCTCGACCTTGTAGTCTATGAGATTCGACATACTTCAAAGAATGATGCAAGGGTATCGTTGTCAAAAGAGGCTTTCCGCTTGTTGACCGACGAGATGGAAGACCGTGCCCTTGTTGCTTTCGTTCCTGAAGATAACGATGCAACCTATCGCTTCTCATTTATTGAAATTTCTCTTAATATTGATGAAGAGAA
>SFPR01000088.1 GCA_004551865.1 Bacteroidales bacterium | reverse complement strand
GCTTCAAATATTGCACGCTTTTTCCGTTTGAATACCAAATGGGTCATCATTCTCTTGGGCTGTGGTGCTGCAGGAGCTATTGCAGGAGCTTTCAAAGCTCCCATAGCCGGCATTTTGTTTGTTTTTGAGGTGCTGATGATAGACCTTAGTATGAATGTGGCAGTGCCTTTGCTCATCTCTGCCGTAACTTCCTCCATTATATCATACTTTTTCTTCGGTCAGGGTGTGCAGTTTTATTACAAGGTCGATGCTCCTTTTGAGTTGAACAAGATTTTGGCTTTTGTGTTGCTTGGAGTTGTTGCTGCGTTTGTGTCGCTTTACTTTCTGAAAATCAACAAATGGGTTTCCAAGACGTTTCGTCCTTGGAGCAGAACCAACAAGGTTATTGTAGGCGGCATTGCCCTTGGTGTGTTGGTGTATCTTTTCCCACCTTTGTTTGGCGAGGGTTACTCTGCACTGACCGATTTGTTGAACAACAATCCCGATAGTATGCTTCGCAACAGTTTTTTCTACTCTTATACCGATAACAAATGGCTTTTCCTTTTGATTTTGCTCGCAATCATCATTTTGAAAGCCTTTGCCACTTCGATAACCTGTGTTTCGGGAGGAGTGGGAGGTACGTTCGCTCCAAGTCTTTTCATTGGAGGCTTTTGCGGATTTTTTGTTGCAAAAATTGTAAACATGACCGGCATTATCACAGTTGCAGAAAGTAACTTTGCTTTAGTCGGAATGGCTGCCGTGATGACAGGTGTGATGCACTCTCCTCTGACTGCAACCTTCCTTATTGCCGAAATTACCGGTGGATATGCACTCTTTACGCCACTTTTGATTGCAACTACAATCGCATACGTTGTTGTCAAACCGCTCACCAAGTATTCGATTTATGCCGAGAGCCTTGCAAAACAGGGCGACTTGATGACACACAATAAGGACAAGACAGCTCTGCATTTTATCGACAAGAGAGATTTGATTGAAACCAACTTTGTCATTCTCAGACCCGATTCTACTTTGAGGGACATCGTCCGTGCGGTAGAGAGAAGCAACAGAAACTTCTTCCCTGTGGTCGATAATGAAGGTGTCTTTAAGGGGGTGGTGGTTTTGGACGACGTTCGTTCGCTTCTTTTCCGCCCGGAGTTTTATGACAAGATTAAAGTCGAGAGCTATATGAGGTATTCACCAATGTTTATTGCCGACATTGAAGAGCCTCTCGAAGACATTGTGCAGAAATTCATTGGTTCGGACCGATACAGCATTGTAATGGTTGATAAGGGTAAGTATCTGGGATTTATTTCTCGGGCAAATGTGTTTGCCACTTACCGAAGCTACATAAAGAAATACTCAAACGAATAATAAAAATCGAGGAATAAAATGAGAATAGCAGTTGTAGGAGCAACAGGACTTGTTGGCAGTGTAATGTTGCAAGTGTTGGAAGAAAGAGGATTTGCAGATTGTGAAATAATTGCGGCGGCTTCGCCAAAGAGCATAGGTAAAAAGATCGCTTTTGCAGGCAGACAGCTGAGCGTTGTGAGTGTTGAAGAAGCGATTGAGAGTTGTTGCGACTTTGCAATCTTTTCTGCCGGCGGAAAGGCTTCAAAGCAGTACGCTCCTTTGTTTGCTCAAAAGGGTACAAGGGTGATTGACAACTCTTCGGCTTGGAGAATGGACAATGATGTACCGCTTGTTGTACCCGAAATCAATGCGGAAGTAATCAAAGCAGAGAATAAAATCATCGCCAACCCTAATTGTTCCACCATTCAGATGGTTCTTGCTCTTTCGCAACTCCATCGAACATATCGTATCAAGCGAATAGTTGTTTCGACCTACCAAAGCGTTACAGGAACAGGCGTCAAGGCTGTGCAACAGCTCTCTTGTGAACAGAGAAACGAACCTTGCCAAAGGGCATATCCATATCAAATTCATGAAAATGTGCTTCCCCATGGCGGAGACTTTCTTCCGGAGGGCTATACCACCGAAGAAGAAAAGTTGGTGAACGAAACCCGAAAGATTTTTAATGATTACTCGATAGGAGTGAGTGCAACGGTAGCCAGAGTACCGGTATTGGGAGGACATAGCGAGAGTGTGAATGTGGAGTTTTTTGAACCATTTACTCTTTCTGATGTTTATTCTCTGTTGAATGCAACTCCTGGGGTGGTGGTTGAGGATAATCCGGAGGCAAATCTCTATCCCATGCCAATCAATTCCCGAGGCAGAGACGAGGTTTTTGTCGGCAGGGTGAGAAAAGACCCTTCGCAAGCCAACACTCTTAATATGTGGGTGGTGGCAGATAATCTCAGAAAGGGAGCAGCAACAAATGCAATACAAATAATGGAATATATTGCGGCGAATGTGAAATAGGAATGAAGAAAAGTCTCTTATTGGTATTCTTGTCTCTGCTTTGTATATGTTCGATGTCGCAAAACAAGGGAGAGTATTCCCTTTCGACATTCGGGCAGTGGGGCTGGGTTGTTCCGACAAACGGATTTCTCGGAGGAGATAACTCCTCCAATACGCCTATTTCTCAAATGTATGTTGCCTCTCTGAGGTTTGTCAAACACACTTCGGGAGACAAGTATTGGCATCAGTTGTATGACTACCCCTCTTTTGGAGTGGGTGTGTCGGGAGCAGCATTCAATGTTCCTAACCAGCTTGGCGAACCTTCTACACTTTATGCCTTTTTGTCCAAACCCATTGTCCAAAGAGGAAAATACTCTCTCTTTGGAGATTATTCTGTGGGCATTACCTATAATTGGCTTCACTTTACCACAGAACACCCGGAGCGTACGGCAATGGGAGCTGCGGCATCGTGCTATCTTGATGCCTCCTTTGTATTGAAGCGACAGATGGGAAAGAATTTTGATTTGGGCTTGGGGCTTTCCTTTTCTCACTACTCAAACGGAGCAATCAAGCGACCAAATCACGGTGTCAATGTACTCTCTGCCAAGCTCTCGGTAGATTATTTCCCAAAAGGTAAGGTGCAACACACAATTTTGCCACTTCCCGACTTTGAAGGACACATCATAGATTTGTGGAGCGGATTTGTAGGGTCTCACAACTTTCTCACGGTCCTTTCTTCCTCGGTGGTCGATGAACCTTACATCAGTCGCTCTTACTTTGTGTGCGGAATAGACCGAAGAGTTCTTTGGCGGTTTAACCTCAAACACTCTTTGGGACTTGGAATAGGAGTAGGATATGACCAATACGTGGGAACATCATACCGAGTGTTCAGCCGAAAGCCATATTTTTATGAAATAAATCATGCAGACCGATTGAACTTTTCGGCATACATCAGCTACGAATATCGTATCCATCGCCTCGGAATTGTTCTCGAACCCGGGATATACCTCTATAAAAACAAATTGGACGAAAGCAGGCTGTTGTTTCAAAGAGTCGGTTTGCGATATTACATGAAAAACTCCTGTTTTTTCGGAGCTAACCTGAGAGCAGCCCAATTTAGCGTTGCCCAATACATCGAATGGACCTTCGGTTACGCAATCGAGAACTGACATCGGGCGTACTTTAATATGTCATCATAGGTGGTAATATCTTATATACTTTTACTTTTAGCAACATCGATTAACTCTTAGCAAGCAAATTATTTAACATTTGGCGGTCTTTTAAGCCGAAATGTCGGCGATTTTTTGAGGTCGGTCGGGGTTCGGGTCGATTTTTTCAATTCTCAGAGCGTTTAGCAATCATTTGAATTTCAGATATTTGCAAAATAAGTGCAGATTTAAGTAAAGTAAGTGTTGATGTGGGTAAAATAAGACTGCATCTTTTTGAAAAAAGACGAAGACTTAAGCTCACTAATCCTTCGTCTTTTGTGTGCTAACACTTCGTCTTTTTTCAAAAAGACTTC
>SFPR01000041.1 GCA_004551865.1 Bacteroidales bacterium | reverse complement strand
TATGAATAATCCGTATAAATATCAAGATTATCGTACGTTTCTTTGTAGGTATTGTTGGTAGGACCTGTTTCAACGCCCTGAAGAACTTTTACTCTTTTCGATGCAGACGAATTATTTACGTTTGAACAAGGTCCTTTTATGCAACCGCCGTCGCATGCCATCAATTCAAGGAAGGTTTTGCAATTTTGAGATAACTCTTTTGTGTCTTCGAGTATCTCTTTTATGTTTTCAACTCCCGAAAAGGTCATATAACGAACACAGACATCGCCCATGTTATGATTGATTCTTGCCTCTACGGTAGTGATTGAGTTTATCATATTTGCCAACATGCCACCGTCAATCGGATAAAGGTTGCCACGAGTTGCCGCAAATGGAAAGAAAACGTCTTCGGAAGTTGGTTTCATAAACTCAAAATCAATTCCCATGTCTTCAAACAGCTCTCTTATCTCTTTGAAAGTCAAAACGAAATCAATTTTGTCCCCAAATTCGTCAATCTCGCTCTTCTTTGCTGCACACGGACCGACAAATGCGACCTTTGCATCGGGACATATCTCTTTCAAAAAGGCAGCATGTGCCACCATTGGCGAATAAACAGGAGCTATTGTGGCTGCACAATCGGGATAATACTTCTTTACAAGCTGTACAGCTGAGGGACAACATGAAGAAATATAGACTCCGTTCGGCTGATTATCCAACCATTTCTTTGTTTCTTCGGCAACCTTTTCTGCACCTATTGCAGTCTGTGAAACTTTCCAAAATCCGGCTTCTCTGAATGCAGCCAAGAGGTTATGCACATTTACGTCCGAATATTCGCTAAGGTAGCTTGGTGCAAGAGAAACTATGATTTTCTCTTTTCTCATCAACGATTGTTTCAACTCCCTCAAATCGTTTCTCACCTTCTTGGCATTTGCCGGACATATAAGAGTACATTTGCCGCAATATATGCATAATTCGGGGATAATGGATGCCGAACCGGATTCTATTTTTATTGCTTTGACCGGACAAGCCTTGATACATTTGTAACAATCTCGGCAATCATTTTCCTCTGTATAGACAGGTGGCAGTTTATTCATAATGACAATAGTTATTACAAACCGAATTTACTATTCAATATCTCCATGAGTTTTGTTTTGTTCACGTCTGTAAACATTTCTCCGTCAATTATGACAACAGGACCCTTGCTACATTGTTGCGAACACAACTGTCCCTTGAAAGTAATCTTGCCTTTCAAGTTGTTAACCTTCAAATACTCTTGAATAAATTCAAGATTTTTGTTGTTTCCTCTTGCAAAGCAAGAACTACCCAAACAGATTACGATTTCTTTCTTGTCTTCCATATCTTTGTTTTTTTGTTTTGGTTTAACTAACTATCAATTTCTTATATTTCATTCGCTTAGGAGTTGTATCCCCTAAACGTTTTTTCTTGTTCTCTTCGTATTCGGAATATGACCCTTCAAAGAAATAAACTTGTGAATCGCCCTCAAATGCCAATATATGTGTAGCAATTCGGTCCAAAAACCAGCGATCGTGAGATATTACCACGGCACAGCCTGCAAAATTCTCCAATCCTTCTTCCAATGCACGAAGTGTGTTTACGTCAATGTCGTTTGTAGGCTCATCTAACAGCAATACATTTGCCTCACTCTTCAATGTCATTGCAAGATGCATACGATTTCGCTCTCCTCCCGAAAGGATTTCAGTTTTCTTGTTCTGATCAGTACCCGAGAAGTTAAATCTGGAAACGTAAGCTCTCGAATTGACCAACCTGCCTCCCAAAGATATTTGCTCATTACCGCCGGATATTGTTTCCCAAACGGTCTTTTGCGGGTCTATTTCGCTGTGTTGTTGGTCTATATAGCCGATTTTTACCGTCGGACCGACTTCAAATGTTCCGCTGTCAGGCTTTTCCAAGCCCATTATCATACGAAAGAGCGTTGTCTTGCCTGCTCCGTTAGCTCCAATGACACCCACAATGCCTGCAACAGGGAGCGAGAACGTCAAATTCTCAAACAAAATTTTCTCTCCATAGGCTTTTGTTATTCCCTTGGCATCCAATACTCTGTCGCCGAGCCTTGGACCATTTGGAATAAAGATTTCCAACTTCTCTTCTTTTTCTCTTACGTCCTCATTCATCATTCGTTCGTACGAAGACAGACGTGCTTTTCCTTTTGCTTGACGTGCTTTCGGGGTCATCTTAACCCACTCCAATTCTCTTTGAAGTGTCTTTTTGCGTTTACTCTCTTGCTTTTCTTCCATTGCAAGGCGGCGAGTTTTCTGTTCAAGCCAAGATGAATAATTGCCCTCCCAAGGTATTCCCTCGCCACGGTCAAGTTCCAAAATCCAGCCCGCAACATGGTCAAGGAAGTAACGGTCATGTGTAACTGCAATTACAGTACCTTTGTATTGTTGAAGATGTTGCTCCAACCAGTCTATACTCTCGGCATCTAAATGGTTGGTAGGCTCGTCAAGCAACAAAATGTCAGGTTCTTGTAAAAGAATGCGACAAAGTGCCACCCTTCTACGCTCTCCTCCCGAAAGGTTCTTAATCAAAGCATCATCCGGCGGACAATTCAGTGCATCCATCGCTCTTTCCAACTTATTGTCAAGATTCCAAGCATCATGTTGTTCCATAAGTTCGGTCAATTCACCCTGACGTTCAATCAATGCTGCCATTTGGTTGTCGTCCATGGGTTCACAAAACTGCATATTGACCTTTTCGTATTCGGCAATAAGGTCGGCAACTTCCTTTACGCCTTCCATAACAACCTCTTTCACCGTCTTGCTGTCGTCCAACTGCGGCTCTTGTTCAAGATAGCCCACAGAGTATCCCGGAGAAAAATGAACTTCTCCCTGATGCGACTTATCAACTCCTGCAATAATTTTCAAGAGAGTAGATTTGCCCGAACCATTCAAGCCTATGATACCTATTTTTGCTCCGTAATAGAAGGACAAATATATATCTTTGAGAATTTGTCTCGAAGGAGGAATGAGTTTTCCCACCCCTACCATCGAAAATATTATCTTTTTATCTTCTGCTGCCATTGTATTTCAATCTTTTTGTTTGTATGTTTAGTTCGTCAAAAATGAAGATCTTTCAAATTGAGTTGCAAATAAGTCTGACCATTAAACGTATTCTCATCTATCTGATAGCAAATATCGAAAGTGTATCCGTTTCTTATTTTGTCAAAATGCTCACCCATTCCGAAACCTATACATTTGTATGGATAGGAAGGAACTTCTCGTGAAACTACAGACAACTTCAAATGATTAGAACCCACAATCCTTATTTCATCAGTACCTATCAGATGGGTGGAAGAGAATATCGGAACATTATTTTCAGGTCCGAAAGGAGCAAATTGTCTCAATATTCTGAATAACCGCTGAGTTATGTCTCTCAAATTGATTTCCAAATCTATGTCAATCTCGGGGATAGTTTGAGTTTCCGTGATATTTTCGCTCACCTTCTGCTCAAATAGCTCTGTAAACTCTTGCAAATTCTCCGGTTTTAGGCTCAATCCTGCTGCAAACTTATGTCCTCCGAAGTGCGTAAGCAAATGTGAACAACTCTCTATAACAGAATAGATGTCAAAATCCTTGACACTGCGAGCCGAACCGGTGATAAGATTGTCATCATCATTAAAAGAAAAAACTATTGTGGGCTTATAATATCTTTCGACCAATCTTGAAGCAACTATACCTATCACCCCTTTGTGCCAGTTGTCGTTTACCACCACTATCGCTTTCTTTTCTTTGAGAGAAGCGTCTCTTTCGAGAGTTTCAAAAGCCTCCTTGGTTGTTTTTTTGTCTTTTTCCTTTCTGGCTCTGTTATGCTTCTCAATCTTTTCTGCCGCTTCTTTTGCCTCTGTGGCATTCTTGGCTTTGAGAAGTTGTACCGAAAGCCTGCCGCTTTCCATTCTGCCGGCTGCGTTTATCCTCGGACCAATCAGAAATACCAAGTCAGAAAGCGTCAATTCCCTGTTGAAATAAAGTTTGCCGTTGTTGTTCTCATGTTTTACGTTGCTCGAAGCCAAAATAGCTTCCAAGCCTATTCTCGGACAACGATTTATCTTCTTCAAACCATAATATGCCAACACTCTGTTCTCGCCTGTGAGCGGCACAACATCGGCTGCAATGCTTATTGCGACCAAATCCAAATACTCCAACAAGTCGTCAAATGGCAGATTTCTCTCTCTCTGCAAAGCCGACACCAATTTAAAGCCTATACCACAGCCGCTCAATTCCTTATAAGGATAATTGGAATCACACCTCTTCGGGTCCAATACCGCCCATGCCTCAGGCAGAGTATCCGAAGGAAGATGGTGGTCACACACAATAAAGTCTATACCTTTTTGTTTGGCGTATGCAATTTCCTTATGAGCCTTTATGCCGCAATCAAGGCAAATAATCAACTTAAAATCATTTTCATCTGCCCAATCGACACCTTGAAACGACACACCATAACCCTCCTTATATCGGTCGGGTATGTAGAAATCTATTTCTGTATAAAACTTTTCGAGATAGGAATAAACCAATGCCACGGCAGAAGTTCCGTCCACATCATAATCTCCGTAAACCAAAATCTTTTCTTCTGCCTTTATTGCAAGCATTATTCTTTCCACAGCCTTTTCCATGTCGTTTATAAGGAAAGAATCGTGCAAATGCTCATACTTAGGACGAAAGAATTTTTCTGCTTCCTCATAGCTGCATATACCCCTCTGCACAAGAAGAGATGCAACTATTTCATAGGTGCGAAACTCATCTCTTGTGGCGTTTTCAATAGGGCAAAGCCTCCTTGCCAAAGCTCCAATCAACTCACTATCACCCTTTTGTTTTATCGTCCAGCGCTTTTCCATTCTACTTATTTGGTCGGTAAAATTACAACATTTTTTTGAACCGACAAAACAAATCCCAATAATTCAGGTCAAAAGGCACAAAAACAGCTCAATAAAACAAGAGTTAAACATATTGACAATTCATTTTTGTAACACAAATAAACAAAGAAATTGCAATAATTATTCGTTTTGACAAAAACAATCCCAAAAACCCAATCAACGCAACAAAGACTTTTTTTTTAATCAAACGAGAAGACCATCTCTCAATACACAATAATATATATAGCTCACAGCAATTTGAAAAGCAGTAAACAAACTATTAAAACACATTTTTGCCAATTCAAGAAAGCAAAAAGACAAGAAAAACGGCGTTTTAAGCCGTCAAAAAAGCTCTTATATCCGAATAGATTGTTTAATTTTGCGGCTTAGAACTTTGATAATAAAGATTTGACAAGATGAACTTGAAAGATTTGAATTTTGAACAGAAGCGACAATATTACAAAACGCTGTGCGAGATGATTTCACCAAGCAGAACAGAGCTGTTTGAAAAAGTAATTGAGCAAAGAACCGACCATTTGAGCATAGTTCTCGAGAATATTTATCAGCCACAAAACGCCTCTGCGGTACTCAGAACGGCAGAATGTCTCGGTGTTCAACAAATTTTCGTCATCGAGAACAATAACGACTATGTCCTCAACCCCGATGTAGCTCTCGGAGCAAACAACTGGTTGGACCTTCACCGCTTCAACCGCAACGAAAACAACACTGCCGATTGCTTGTCTAAGTTAAAAGCAGACGGATACACACTTGTTGCAACTCTTCCTGCCGAAAAAGACGTTTCTCTGCCCGAAATTCCGATTGATAAGCCGCTTGCAATCATGTTCGGCACCGAAAAAGAAGGGCTTTCACCACTTGCCAAAAGTATGGCGGACATTTGTATGAAAATACCGATGTACGGATTTACCGAAAGCTACAATATTTCTGTCAGTGCAGCCATTACAATGTACTCTCTTACCGAACGCCTCAGAGCATCAGAGATAAACTATAGATTAAATGAACAAAGACGCTTGGACACTCTCATAAAATGGGCAAAACACTCCATTCGCCACAGCGACAAAGTCGAAAAAGAAATACTTAAACGATTGTTTGAATAAACAAAATATAATTTTCTGCAAATGAGAGAGTTTTCTGAAAGGATTGCAAGGGAGATCGGGTTGAAGGTTTGGGCGGTTGAGAATGTGTTACGCCTGATTGGTGAAGATTGTAGTGTTGCCTTCATTGCACGTTATCGAAAGGAAGCAACCGACTGTATGAATGAGGTTATGATTTCCCGAGTCAAGAAACGCAGTGAGGAACTAAGTCTGTTGGAGTCAAGACGTAAAACAATAATAGAAAGCATTGATAAACAAGGTCTTCTGACTAATGAATTAAAGTCTGACATTAAGAAAGCTGAAACCTTGTCGGAGTTAGAAGATTTGTACCTTCCGTTTAAGCCAAAAAGGAAAACAAGAGCCGAAATTGCCAAACAAAAAGGTTTGCAACCCCTTGCAGATTTGATACTAAAGGAAGCGGATTGCGACATTGACAAACGAGCAAAAGAACTCGTTGCCTTGTCAAAGCAAGTCGGCAGTGTGCAGGAAGCATTGGAAGGTGCAAGAGATATAGTTGCAGCAAACATCAACGAAAATGCCTCAATCCGCTCTGCAATGAGGGAGTATTTCAAACGATATGCAACTATCTGTGCCACAGAGACTAAGAATAGCAAAAATAAAACGGCATTTCACGACGATAAAACGCCGTTTCAGTCGGACAAAACGGCGTTTTGCAAAAATGAAACGCCGTCTTACAAAAACGAGTACGCACTCGCCGCCCCCTCACATAGGATTTTGGCTTATTTCAGGGAAGAAAAAGCAGGTAATATACGCCTTTCAATCAAGCCCTCGGACGATGAAAAAGCCGAAGACTTCCTTGTGGCAAGATGCGTAAGGCGAAAAAAGTCGGGCAGTTGCAGCAATCAGAAAGAGCTTGCGGCAAGAGATTGCTACAAACGCCTGCTTGAACCATCTCTTCAGACAGAACTACGTAACGAATTGAAGGACAAAGCCGACAAAGTGGCTGTTGAAGTCTTTGCCAAGAACTTGCGACAGCTTCTTTTATCCCCTCCTTTGGGCGAAAAGAGAGTATTGGCTATCGACCCGGGATTTAGAACAGGCTGCAAGTGCGTATGCTTAGATGCACAAGGCAAGTTGCTGTATCACAACGTCATCTACCTATCTCAAAGCGAAAAAGCAAAAGAACAACTAAGTGTATGGGTTAAACAATTTGATGTTCAGGCGATTGCAATCGGTAACGGCACGGCATCAAAAGAGACCTTGAAGTTAGTGAAAGAAGCAAACCTTGACACAAAACCTATAATCAGTATGGTGAACGAAGACGGTGCTTCGGTCTATTCGGCTTCGGACATTGCCATTGAGGAACTTGGCGATTATGACATCACCGTCAGAGGTGCTGTAAGCATAGGTCGCCGAATGCAAGACCCGTTGGCAGAACTTATAAAGATAGATCCAAAATCCATTGGCGTAGGTCAGTATCAACACGATGTCAATCAAGCACTTTTGGAAGAGAGCTTAAACAATCAGGTCATAAGTTGCGTCAATTCGGTAGGCGTAGAACTCAATACAGCCAGCCCAAAATTACTCTCATACGTCTCCGGAATAGGCTCTTCTCTTGCAAAAAACATAGTGGAATATCGAAACACTCACGGGGCTTTTCGTTCCCGAAAAGAATTACTGCAAGTCAAACGTTTCGGAGCAAAAGCCTTTGAGCAGGCAGCAGGTTTTTTGAGAGTAAAAGCCTCTGACAATCCGTTGGATACAACAGCAGTTCACCCCGAACGCTACTCTCTTGTGGAACAAATGGCAAAAGACGCTCATTGTACGGTGAAAGAACTTATAGAACACAAGGACGCTCGCAACAATGTAAAGATTGAACGCTACATAAGCAAAGACTGCGGACTGCCGACGCTCAATGACATCATGCAAGAACTCGCAAACCACGGCAGAGAAAGCAGGACAATGTTCTCGGAGCAGGAATACGACAACTCAATCGACACCATAGAACAGCTTTACGTCAATCAGTGGCTCTATGGCAGGGTAAGCAATATAACAGCTTTCGGAGCGTTTATTGATTTGGGCGTACACACAGACGGATTGTTGCACATAAGCAACATAAGCGAAGATTTCGTTTCCGATGTGAACGATGTATTGCAAATCGGTCAGCGTATCAAAGTAAGAGTAAGCGAAGTGGATTACCTAAAAAAGAGGATTTCACTTTCCATGTTGCCCGAAACAAATGAGAAAACAAAGAGTATCAAATCAAAAATGAAACAATAACTCGACAAACCGATATGACAAAAAAGAAAATCATCAACATACTGACAGGCATTATCGTATTGTCTGCACTTTCGCTTCAAACGCATGCACAAATCTTCAAAGCCTACACCGTACTCGGCTTCAACCTTGCGCAAATTGACGGAGACGAAGTCTATGGGTACAAGAAAGTTGCACCACAGGCAGGTTTGGGTCTCATGGTTCCCTTTGACATGAAACGCCCTTACCAAGGCTGGCAGGCAAGTTTGGAAATCCTTTTCTCGCAACGGGGAGCAAGAGAAACACTCGACCCTTTTGCCTATAAGACAACCCTTTCTTATATCGACATTCCCCTTATGCTTCACTTCATAGACACAAAAGGCGGCTGGACTTTTGGTCTCGGCTTGCAATATGGCAGACTTATCAAAATAAAAGAAGACTGGGGACTGCCCGAAGAGGTAATCAGTGGTTTTGAACGTCCGTTTGACTATCCTCCGACCCCCGCTTTCTTAAAAAATGACATAGACATAGTTGCCGAAATCCGCTTCAAAATTTGGGAAAAGCTCAAATTTAGTTTCCGATACCAATACTCGCTCATTCCGATAAGGAAAGACGTATGGTTTTACAACGGATACCCTGCAGGCACACAAGAATACAAATCGTGGAGTAGAGATTTCAAAAACAACTATTTGAGCTTTCGCTTCATCTATATGCTGAACGAACGTAGCAGCAAGGAGTTAGACCGAAATATTAACAGAACATCATACTGACACATGAAGAAACAAACAGCACTATTCCCCGGAAGTTTTGACCCTATCACCAAAGGACATCAAAGCATTGTCGAAAGAGCATTGCCGATGTTCGACAAAATAATTGTAGCCGTCGGTTGCAATACGGCAAAGCACTCCGTATTTTCTTTGGACAAGAGAATAGAATGGATAAAGCAGACTTTTGCAAAATACGACAAGGTTGAAGTTGTCACATTCGACAGTTTGACCGTCGATTTCTGCCAACAAGTCGGAGCAAAGTACATTTTGAGAGGACTAAGAAACTCTTCGGATTTTCAATATGAGAGAAACATAGCCCGAATCAACCAAGAATTGGCAGAAGATATAGAAACAGTATTTCTTATGACCAAACCCGATGATGCAGCAATCTCTTCCTCACTCGTAAGAGAAATTTTGTCATTCGGAAGAGACGTCTCAAAATTCATTCCCAAAGAAATAACCATATCAGCAGAAGATTTCAAAAAATAATTTTTTGTCATGAGTAAAGTAAAGTTCAAACCGGGGACTATGATTTACCCTTTGCCGGCGGTAATTGTATCTTGCGGCGAAACAAAGGAGGAATATAATGCAACAACCGTCGCTTGGACGGGAACGCTCTGCACAGAGCCGCCAATGTGTTACGTTTCCCTTAGAAAGACACGCCTCTCCCACTCCATTATTTCAAGAACAAGACATTTTGTAATCAACATTACAACCGAACAGATGTGCCGTGCAACCGATTGGTGCGGCGTTCGCTCGGGTAGGGACTTCAACAAATTTGAGCAAACGGGTCTTACACCTATTCAAGCTCCCGATGTAAAGGCTCCTTATATCGAAGAAAGTCCGCTATGTGTCGAATGCGAAGTTGTGGAGGTCAGAGAACTCGGCTCTCACGATATGTTCATGGCAAAAGTGGTCGGTGTGCTTGCCGATAGCGAGTATATAGATGAGCATAGTGGTCTTTTCGACCTCGAAAAAGCAGGTTTGCTTGCCTATTCGCACGGAAAATACTATTCTTTGGGCAAACGATTGGGCTTTTTCGGCTTCTCTGTTCAGAAGAAAAAAAGAGCTGTTCGCAAAAAGGATTGATTTACACAAAATAAAACGCCGTTTTGGTTCAATCAAAACGCCGTTTTATTTTGCTGAAACGGCGTTTTGGCGAAATAAAACGGCGTTTTATTTTAAGGGGTTGGTGAAGGGCTTGTTTCTAAAAGTGTTTCAGTAAAATAGAGTGGTTTATATTGAGGATAATTCCGAAAGAAAATGAGGTAAATCCGTCCCTTATCACCTTGTCGAAGCCGGGTCGGTCGCCCGTAAGGTGGTTTTGTCTGAACAGTTGGAAGTAGGCATCGAATGAACAGCCGTTGTAAATGTCGTAACTATACGTTGCCCGAACGTAAAATTGGTTTGAACGGTCAAAAACCAAGTCAGGGGTATTTGTAGAGAAGTTGCAAAAGTGAGGACTGCCCAAAAGGCTCACAAAATCTTCGCTGTCATAGTATGCAAACTTGACTTTGAGCTTTTGATATGCCAACTCTATGTAGGGATATACCGCCCAACCATTCTCAAAAGGCATGATGTCCGATTCTCCCGCCTGATTGTAATACAGATAGTCTGCTCCGATTGAACTGATTAAACGATTATGTTTGTAATCTAACCGCATTCCTGCAGCAATGTTTGACCATGTGCAGACAGAAAAGTCTCCGCTAAGATTTTCTCCTCCAAGGTGCTGGACAATAAGGCTGAGGGGAACAAGCAATCGAAATTTTTCTTTGACGATGTCGAGTTTTGTCTGCCAATTTACTCCGAGTGTGAAAGTCTCTTGGTGAATGTCATTGGCAAATACAAAGCTCTGCCAATTCAGCCATGCATCTAAATATTGGTGTGGCTTGTTTAATCGAAATTGAACGCCTGCTTCGGGGTCTGAAGAGAAGGTATGCTCGACGTTGTAGAGCGGTTCGGGCAACAGGTGCGAGTTTTGGTTATCTATGTTGCCAAACGAGAAGTGTATTGCGGGAGAAATATTCCACAAAGCTCTGAAATAAGGTATCAAATGAACGCCCGAAAGGAACTGATATGCCTGCCATGCAGGAAAATACGAGTAGATGACGCAAGGATAGCGGTTTGCACCATGGTAACGAAGCATACTGACACCTGC
Organism: Bacteroidales bacterium; assembly: GCA_004551865.1. Classification (GTDB taxonomy): domain Bacteria; phylum Bacteroidota; class Bacteroidia; order Bacteroidales; family P3; genus Onthomorpha. The sequence continues at coordinate 5,126 of SFPR01000041.1, read as the reverse complement.
TTCAAGCGATATTTTCTCGTTCAAAGCATAGAACAATGAGGGTGTAAGCCTAAATCCGGGAAGAGAATAGCCGTAAGTCTTCTCTCCTTTGTACTCATTATCTACAAAAAAGGATTTGTCATCAATGTGAAAAAGCAAACTATGACTTTGGATTGCTGTATCGGCAAAACAAGTCTCACAATCGGAGAAACAAAATTGAGACTTGGCAGGCAAAACAGACACAAAGACAATCAGAAAGGACAAAATTGCAAATCGTTTCATCGTCTATCTGCCCTAAAATCAAAAAAAAAGAGAAATGATTATTTGTTTTGTTGGTTGTTCTGCTCCAAAAGCTCTTTCAACTCACTATCATCTTTCTTTGCCTTCATGGCTTTTTTGCGTCTTTGCTCGGCTTTTTGTTTTTCTTTTTGTTCTTGCTTTTGTTTTTTGTCCAATTCTTTCTTTTTCTTCTCCAACTCTTTTTTCTTTTTCTCTACCTTTTTAGTTTCTTCTTTGAGACGCTTCTTTTGTTCTTTGAGTTGTTTCTTTTCTTCTTTGGTAAGATTTACCTTCTCGCTCTTTGACTTCTTTTCTTTGGCAGAAACATTTTCTTCTGTCGGCTGCTCTGTTTGCTCAATCGGAGCTTCTTTCCAATCACTCGGCACAAAGTCTTGTTCAATCTTGACAATATTGTCCTGAGCCAAAGGTTTTTCTATTTTGATTGAAGAAAGGATTTGTTCAATCTCCTTTCTGCCCGCAGGAGTGTCCGCTCCGTAATACTCAATCGTGTAAGTATATCCGTTATCGACCAAGGCATAAATGCCGCCTCGGTAAGTGTCGGTCAAATAAGCGTTGGTATAGACAAGGTGTTTGGCGTTTTTCTTGTCCAACTTGGCATCTTGGACCGCATCAATCTGCATATATGCGAATGTTTCTTTGTTGCTGCGTTCCGAAGCCAAGGTTGTTGCTTTTGAAACAGGGTCTGTTTTTCGTCTTATGCAGTTTACTTCCACAAAAGCCACACTATTTTGCTTCTGAATTTTCAACCCAAAATCACCAAACTTCTTTCCTGTTCTGATTGCGAGCCAATCGTTAGGCACAACCATGCTTATATTTTCTCTTGTCAAAGAATGAGTACCCTCCTGAGCCGAAAGCTCAAAGCCGAAACTCATTAAAACAAAACAAATCAAAACTATAAACAACCTTCTCTTCATACTATTTCCTTAAACTACTTGTTACAAATGTTATTCACCCTGCAAAAGTAGTCCTTTTTCGGCATTTGACAAAACAAAACGCCGTTTCATTGCAGGTTTTTGGGGTATTTTGGCAAAAAACCGACCGAAAATTTGTAATTTTGCGACTCAAAAAAGCAACAAGAATAAATTTTGACAAGTTAAAACATCAAATAATGGGAAGAGCATTTGAATATAGAAAAGCAAGAAAGTTGAAACGCTGGGGTAATATGGCAAGAACATTTACCCGATTGGGAAAAGAAATCGAGATTGCGGTGAAAGCAGGTGGTGCAGACCCGAGTGCCAACCCCCGATTGAGACTTCTTATTCAGACTGCGAGGAATGAGAATATGCCCAAGGACAATGTGGACAGGGCAATCAAGAGAGCGATTTCCAAAGATACGGCTGACTATAAGGAAGTGGTGTATGAGGGTTACGGACCGCACGGAATTGCCGTTCTTGTGGAGACTGCAACCGACAACCCGACCAGAACGGTTGCCAATGTGAGAGCTGCATTCAACCGAGGCAATGGTTCACTCGGCACATCGGGTATGTTGGATTTCTTGTTTGAGAGAAAGTGCAACTTTAAGGTCGCAATGAAAGAAGGAATCGACATGGAGGAGTTGGAATTGGAGCTTATAGATTTCGGAGTCGATGAATGCTTTGTTGATGGAGACGAAATATTCATCTATGCCGAGTTCTCTGCATTCGGACCTATCCAAAAATATTTGGAAGATCACGATTTTGAGATAAAATCCTTCGGTTTTGAACGCATACCCAACGATTTGAAAGAACTAACACCCGAACAACAAGAAGATGTCGAGAAGTTGGTCAATCGTTTGGAAGATGACGACGACGTGGTGAACGTCTTTACCAACATGAAATAATAAGCTGAAAAATGTTTTGGTTAATACGCTCCTGCAAGTTTTGCAGGGGCGTTTTTGTTTTGGGAGATTGAAAAAAACGAAAACAGAATTTGATTCTGTCAAACCGAGATTTACAACAAACAAACTTGAAATTAAGATGACGGATTGAGAGTTCTACTTGCGTTTTACGTCTCTTGCAAGACGGAAACCTGTTCCCGTTCCCTTACTATCCTCTGAACAACCTCTCCTATGGGTAGTCAGCATAACCTTTGCGTCAAAGTTAAAGCAGCCTCCACGATTGCATTTACCCAAACCCGATGCCGGTCCTTTGGGATTGCTTTTCGGACTTTCCTTATAGTAATATATGTCGTAATTATCGCTGCACCATTCCCATACATTGCCGCTCATGTCATATATTCCGAGTTCATTCGGCAGCTTTTCGCCAACAGGGTGTGTGCTTGCGGCAGAATTTTCAAAGCACCAGCCGACTTCCAACGGATTGTTGCTGCCCGAATATTTGTATCCTTTGCTTTGCTTTCCTCCCTTGGCGGCATATTCCCACTCTGCTTCGGTCGGCAGTCTGCATCCCGCCCATTGTGCATAGTCGGCGGCATCTTGCCATGTTACATTGACAATCGGGTGTTGCGATTGCCAGCCAAAGGGCGGCTCTTTGGGTTTTTGTCGTCCCGTCTGCTCACAAAAGTACATATATTGCTCAACTGTAACTTCGCAAGCGGCAATTTCAAAAGTCGAAACATAGACCTTGTGTTCCGCTTCGTCGGGATAGCAATCCTTGTCGGCAGAACTGCACCCCATAAGGAACTCTCCGCCCTCCACTCTCACCCATTTGACGCTGTTTTTGCCCTGAGCATTTACGCCAAGGGTCAAAAAAAGAGAACAAATAAAGCAAAGAATGTTACGAATGTTCATAATAGTCTGATGTTATTTGTGTTTGTTATATCGGCGGACCTCTTCAATAATCTCTTGTTCGGCTTCGATATACCCTCTTTTCATCAAAAAATTGCCATTGCACATTACGCTGTCGATACATCTCGAATCAGCAGAATAAACCATGCTCGAAACAAGGTCATTATCGGGTAACAATCTTTCGTTATCAAGATTGACAAAAATTAAGTCGGCAAGTTTACCTTCTTTTACTTCTCCTGCATTCAACCCCATGGCTTTTGCTCCGTTCCGTGTAGCCCATTGCATTATCTCTGAGGCTTTTCCTGCCTGAGGGTTACCGTAATGGGATTTTGCAAGCAGAGATGCGAACTTCATTTCCTCAATCATCGAAAGATTGTTGTTGGAAGAAGTGCCGTCGGTTCCCAATGCAATATTACAACCGCAATTTTGAGCTTGCAAGGAGTTGAACACACCCGAGGCAAGTTTCATGTTGGAACAAGGATTGTGAACAATGGTGGTTTGAGTTTCGGAAAGGATTTGAGCTTCTTCCAAAGACAGATGAACACAATGGGCTGCCAAAGTCTTGTTGTCAAGAACACCCAAATCGTTAAGGTATTCCACAGGTCTTTTTCCGTTGTTTTTCAAACAATCTTCAACTTCTTTTTGAGTTTCTGCAAGATGTGTGTGAAATAGGATATCGTTTTCTCTTGCAAATTCAAAGCATCTGCGATACAAATCTGCTCCACATGTGTAAATTGCGTGAGGTGCGATGCCTATGCTGACAAGTGATTGTTCGTTCTTTGGGTATTGCTTTGCAAGGTCAAAGTCTTGTTCGAGGGCTTTTTCCGAAAGAGTATCTACAATGGTCATTCCCACGTTTGCTCTTATCTTCATGCTCTCGGCAGCCGCCACAACGGCAGAACTATGCCAATACATATCAGCAAAAAATACCGTTCCGCTCTTTATCATCTCCAATATGGCAAGACGAGTGCCGTGATAGATGTCTTCGGCTGTCAATTCGGCTTCTCTTTTCCATATATTGTTGAGCCAATCAAACAAGGGAAGGTCTTCACACCAGCTTCTCATCAGCGTCATTGCCGCATGGGTGTGCATATTGTAAAAAGCCGGCATGACAGCCAAGCCTTCTGCTTCAAAAACTTCGGCTTCGGGAGCAACTATTTCGGGCGAAATTTGCTCTATAATACCGTTTGAAATCAACAAATCTACCTTTCTGTTTTCCAAACGTGCGTTGTGTATGAGTGTTTTTGCCATTTTGATTTTATTTTTTGCCTATGTATGAAATAAAGTCGAGATCAAACGAGAGTGAAATATAGGGAGTAACAATCCATTTCTTCGATGTGGGGATTGCCCAGCCCGGCGGAAGCTCGTCTCCTGCCTCATAGCCGTCGGCAAGCACCGTATAATGAGCCATTTTCACCCCTGCGGACAAGTGAAAGAAGTCAAGAAATTTGTAAGATGGTCCCAAATAGAAATTTTTGAACAGATTGTTGCCTCCAAAGCCCACATAAATACCCAAATCTTGGGTAAACCTCTGGTTTGGCTTGGTCAAATCGAACAACATGACGGACGCTCCGACAACCAAATCGAAATCTACCGCTCCTGCATTGGCGTTCTCTATGATATTAACATACTCTTTGTTGCTATTAAACCTCGGACGAATAACCCAGTCGGGCATCGGAGCAAAGTGCATTGCCAATCCCTGAATTACTCTCACCTTTTTCTTACGGTTGGTTGCCGTTAGGACTTTTTCTTCTGCCTCTTCGGCTCGTTTTCTTGTGTATTTGAGTTCTTCCTCACGTTGCATTATGACAATCTGTGCGGCTTTGAGCTGTTCTCTCAGGGTGTCCGACATATTGAAATATCTGTCTCGCTCTTCCGATATTTGCCTTAGCTGTGCATCTTTGGTCGAAATGTGAGTTTCTTTCTCGTTTATGCTCTTTTGAAGCAAAGATATTTCTTTGTCTTTGCCCTCTATACTTGCATTTTTTGCCTCCACCAAACCCTCAATCTTAGCTTTATCGATGTTGGAGGTGCTTATAGCTTCCTTATACACCTGTTCCTTTTCGGCAAAAAGGATTTCTTTTTGTTGAAGTATGCGGATTTTTTCTTCCAAAAGAGCATT
>SFPR01000040.1 GCA_004551865.1 Bacteroidales bacterium | reverse complement strand
TACTTCCCAAAGAAACCAACCATACGAGTACAGACCGTGGATATTTCAAATGACAGACAGCTTACTTTATTCTAAAGTATATTCATCGAACTCACGTTAAATACACTTTTTGAAACACTATTGAAAGACGAGGGAAAACAGGATTGTTGCAAATAGCGGCTCGTCAATCGTCCTTTACACAACAGAGGACGGCAATACCCAACTTGAAGTAAAGTTGGAGCAAGATATGGTTTGGCTCACTCAAAGCCAAATGGCAGAGTTATGTCGTAGTCAATCTAATCAATAAGGACAATCAGTAAGTAGGACAGCGTTTTCACAAAAGGTAGTTGAATATAAAAACAAGGCGTCTGACTGCTGTGGTCAAACGCCTTGCTTGCATTAAACTTTATGAAAAAGCTCCTTGATTTCTATTGTTCTCTCGAACCTACTCTGTCCATTGCACAACGGAAGCCTATCCAACTTGCGCTTTGGTTTTGGTCTAAGTAGCGTCTTTGTCCCGGACTGAGGTAAAATGCTCTGTCTTTCCAAGAGCCGCCTTTGACAACTCGTGCTTTATCGTCAATCATTGATGTCTTGCCGTAGTTGTACATTCCGTTGGTTTCCGATTTGGCTTCTTCGCCTTCGCCCTCTTCGTCGGTAAATCCGCCTTCGCCGCCTTCTTCTTCACCGCCTTCGGTTATCCACGAGTCGGAAAGTTGAGATGCCAAGTCTCCGTCCAAGTAGTTGATGTTGTCAGACTGACGATAGTTCAAGCGGTTGATACATTCCTCGGTGGTAACTGCTCTGTACGATATTCTGCCAAGAGAGTCTTTCTCTGCTATCATGCCGTCGCTGTCTGTTACCTTGGTCATATAGACGTTTCCTCTGTATGGGTTCATGTCTTCGGCGTCCAAGCCTGTGTTAGGACGGTAAACATCCATCACCCACTCTGCCACGTTGCCTGCCATATTGTAAAGACCAAAGTCGTTAGGGAAGTAGAACATAACGGGTGCTGTGTATTCCCAGTGGTCGTTGAGGGCACTTGCAACTCCCATTGCATCGCCTCGGCTTCTCTTGAAGTTTGCCATCATCTCACCGTAGTACTTCTTCTCTGCTGTACGTGTGATATGTCCGTTCCATGGGTAAATTCTTCTCTCAACTATTCTCTCATCGACTGTGTTGCCAACCAATGCCAAGGCTGCATATTCCCACTCTGCTTCGGTTGGTAGTCGGAAACGTGGCAACAATATACCGTCTTCGGGTTGTACCTTACGAGTTCCTTGTGAGTTTGGATTGAGGTCTTCCAAGTCTTCTTTCACATATCCTTCGTACTGTCCTGCAAGGTATGCATCGGTTGTGAAGACGTTGTCGCCTGCCTGATCGGGGTCAAACTCCAATATGCCTTTGTCTATAAGTATCTTTTCGTTTACACGGTCTGTTCTCCAATTACAATACTCGGAGGCTTGTACCCAGCTCACGCCCACAACGGGATAATCTGCCCATGAAGGGTGACGGAAATAATAATCGACCATTGGTTCGTTGTAGCTTAGCTTTGATCTCCATACCAAGGTATCGGGCAATGCTTTCTGATATACTTCGGGATAGTCATTGCCATACACTCTGTTCAACCAATAGAGGTATTCTCTGTAATCCAAGTTTGTTACCTCACACTCGTCCATATAGAACGACGAAACGGTTACTTTCTTTGGTTGATTGTGCCATTCATATCTTACGTTGTCTGTCATCGAACCCATGACGAACGCTCCGCCTTCGATGAATACCATTCCCGGAGGTGTCATCTGCTCTTTCACCTTTGCCGATTCAAATCCTCCCCATTTGGGATCGTCCAAGTTCCAACCGGTTGTTGCAGATTTTTCCTTTCCTTTGCAACCAAACAGAAGGGCAACAACGCTCAAACCAAGAATTGCTTTTCCGACTAATTTCATATTTCTGCTGTTTTTGTTATTCATATACTATTATATACGTTCTCAACTCAAATTGTCATCTGTTTTTAGAATGACGGACACTTGATTGGTTTTACTTTCTTGCGTTTCTCCGGACAAGGAAGCTGAGCGCCCAAGGTTACCTCGTGAGCTCCTCCCGAAGCATTGGAGAGCTTTGATACTGTTATATCGTAGCTGTATCCGATTTTTAGCGATTGGTATTGCAATCCGAACATCAGCACAAGGGCATCTGAGTTCTCAAAGGTGATTGCTTGACGATACCATGCTCCTACAATGAAAGGACTCCAATCCAAATACAAACCATAGTTCAACATCTGAAACTTGCCTTGGTAAGAGTAGATAATGTTTGGTGATATTATCGGAGCTCCAAAGAAGGCATTTGTTCTTCTCTGGTCTCTTGCAAGGTTAAACCTCATGCCGGCATTGGCTGTAAATCTGATAGGGATACGGTTGTACGATATAAAGCCGTCGTCCGGTCTCAAAAGGTTGAATGCAGACGCTCCCACAAACCAATTCTCTCCATAAACAACAGCTCCCGTTCCCACATCAAAATAGGTATGAGACAAGTCTTCGGGTCTTTCTGCCATGGTGGTGTAGATAAATCCATAACGAGGGTCAATCATGTCGGGAAATGACAACTGATCCCAATCCAAACTGCGGTTGGTAAGGCTTGCCTGAGCCGCAACATTGACATAAACATCTCTTGCAATCTTCAATCGCAATGAGTAAATCAAGGCTGCGGTATTGGTTCTGTAAAACTCGCTCTGTGCATCGCTCATCACCATAACTCCAATGCCTCCCGAAAGAAAGTCAAAGTGTTGGTCATAGCTCGCCGTAAAGGTTTTGAATGCGTCCAAACCGGGCCATTGATTTCTGTAAGATAACGAAAATCGAGGACAAACTGCCGTTCCTGCCAAAGCAGGATTGGTATAAAGCGGATTGGCATAGAACTGCGAGAAGTGCGGATCTTGTGCCTGAACTCCGCAACACAAACTCACAAACGCAAGTGCTAAAAATAGTATCTTTTTCTTCATATCTCAACTCTGTGTCGCTCTGCGACCTCTTGTTAATACTGTGTTTTTGAATTGGCAATATTACAAAAAAATATGCAAACTGCGAGCGTTTCTTCGTTTTTTTTGGTGTTTTTTGCCGTCTTCAAAACCTAACAGCCTTATTTATTTACAATTATGTTTTTGCCTTCTTTCGTCATTTTTCTCTTGTTGTTATACTGAAAAAATCGTTTCTTGGTTTCATTTTTTCAACTCTTTGTTTCATTTTATCAATTATTGATGTATGAAAAGAGGGTTTTGTTTTGCTCTCAAAATGTTGGAGAAAGTAGTTTGCAAATTACGTTTTACCTCATCAGGCGTCTGAAAAGGGTGTATGAATATTTATCGTATGGCGGATATTTGAACGGAAGGTCAATGTGTTTGTGAGATACGAGCAGCGATTTGTAGTGAGTAAAGGTGTCAAAGGAGGCTTTGCCGTGGTAGGCTCCCAAACCGCTGTTTCCCACTCCTCCAAAGGGAAGCGAATGTGGTACTATGTGCATTATTGTATCGTTGATGCAGCAACCTCCCGAAGTTGTTTTATCAACTATGTCTTTGTTTTTGCTTCCAAAATAGTAGAGTGCAAGCGGTCGTTCTTGCAAACGAAGGTGGTCAAGTACACTGTCGATTGTGTCAAAGGTTAAAATCGGCAAGAGCGGTCCGAAAATTTCTTCGTTCATTATCGGGCTGTCGTGTGCAGGGCTGTCGATAAGGGTGGGACTTATGTAGTTTTGCTCTCTTATGGTTTTGCCTCCAAAAATTACCTTGTCTTGTTCAATGAGCAAACTGAGGCGATCGAAGTGATGAGAGTTGATAATTCTGCCATAAAAGGGAGATTGAAGCGGATTTTCTCCAAACTCCGATGAAACAAAAGCCTGAAACTGCTCTATAAATCGCTGTTTGAGCGAGCTATGAACAAAGAGATAGTCGGGTGCTATGCAGGTTTGTCCGCAGTTGATGAATTTTCCGAGTGCTATACGCCTGACTGCGACAGATAAGTCAGCATCTTCATCGACAATGACGGGCGATTTGCCTCCGAGTTCGAGAGTTGTGGGTATCAGCTTGTCGGCAATTTTGCTCATTATCAACTTTGCTGTTATCGGAGAGCCTGTGAAAAAGAGATAGTCGGGCTTTTGTTCAAGGATTTTGTTGGTTTCGTCTATGCTTCCGCCAAGGCAGTAAACCAATTCAGCTGGGAAGTTGTCGTTTATCAGCTTTTGTAAAAGTGATGTGGTGGCAGGACTTTGCAAAGAGGGGTTCAACAATACTCTGTTGCCGGCTGCCAAAGCTCCTGCCAAAGGCAGAAGGCTAAGTTGCAGGGGATAGTTCCATGGAGATACAATCAACACCACTCCGTAAGCCTGAGGCACTCTGTATGCCTTGGAAGGAAAGAGACTTGTTTCGGTCATGTAACTTTCTTCCCTGCTCTTGTGCAAGTCTTCAAAGAGTGCTTGTTCAATCTCATCAAGGTGGCTCAAAATCACCGAGCGAAGATGCTTCAATGCTTTTATGCGTTCAGTGATTGCAACAGTTGGTGCTTGCCGAGAGAGTTGCTTTTGCAAGCTCAGCACCTCTTCTTCTCTTGTGCGTGTCTGCATTGGTTTGATGTTTCTATTCAAAAAAGTTAGTTTCCAAGAGTTTGTAAAGCGACTTGTCATCGCCCATAACCCACACCATGTCGTCCTTTTTGAACCTCACATGAGACGAAGGGTTTGGTATAGGTATGTCTCCACGCTCTATTCCCACAACAAGGCAGTTGGTCTTGCGGTTCAGTTGTGCATCGTAGAGGCTTTTGTCAATCCAAGATGAGTTTTCTCCAATGATAAAAGTCATACATTTGATGCTGCTGTGCTTGTCTGCCTGCTGTTTGAGCGTAAAGTCGTGAAGGTTTATCACCTTTGAGTAGTCCAAGTCTATTCCTTTGTAGTCTATTTGTGCGTTTTTGAGTTGTTGTATCTGTCCGAGTGCAAGCAAGGTGTCGTTTACTTCCAAGCGAAAGTCGCCGTCGGGAAAGTTTATCTGCTTTCCGTTCCTTGTAACAGAGACAATGATGATATCATAGACCTTTCGGAGGTTCAGTTCTTTCAATGTTTTGTTTTCGACAACCCCTCCCTTCTGCACAAGATAGGTTGAGACATATAGATTTTTGTCTATCCAATGCAGATTGTCCAATTCGTGCATATTGCCCTCTTGTTTGCTGTTTTGATTTAGCCTCATTTCTATCTGCCTTTGGTTAAAGTTCTTCACAAAGCGAGCTTCTAACTTCCAATAACCTTTTTGCAGATTTTTGTTCTGGAAAATGAATGCAAAAACAACAAGTGCAACAACCACAATCACAACCGAAGATATGTTCCAATAGAGCTTTATCGTCATAAAAAGGAAAACTATTGCCACAACCCATCTGAGTCCTATCATTGCGGTAAGGAAGTAACGATTGTTGTTGTGCGAAGACCATAACGAGAGAAAGAGGAAAGACTGCCTTCCTCGATTTCTCACCATTCCTATCAAGAAAGGAGACATCGCAATAATGCTAACGAAACTGAAAATGATATGTCCAAAGTCCAAGTTGTCGAAAGTTGCACACAGAGGCAAAAGAAAAGCTGCCGAAACAAAGTAAACCGAAAGACAGATTGCAGAAAAAATTGCCAAATTAAAAAAGTAGGACATCAAGAGCTGTTTCCATTGCGATTCTTTCTCACCTGCTTTCTTGTCTTCTCGCTTGTTGAGTTTGTCGGTGAGGGAGTTTGGCAAAACAGATTCGAGTACGTGGTAGGCAGGAAGAGCAAGTTTTATTGTATATGGGGTTGTAAAGGTGGTGATGACCGAAACCGCTATCACAATAGGGTATATACTTGCAGAGGTTACACCTAAGCTCATACCCATAGAGGCAATGATAAAAGAGAACTCTCCCATCTGTGCAAGTGAAAATCCGGACTGAACTGCCGTCTTCATGCTTTCGCCTGCCAATCTTACGCCTGTGGTTGTGAAAATCATCTTTCCGGCAATGGAAGCGGCGGCAATAATGATTACCGTGGAGAAATTGTCAAACAACACTTGAGGATCGACCATCATTCCGACCGATACGAAGAAGATTGCACCAAAAAAGTCTTTGATGGGTTGGATTACCTTTTCTATGTTTTCGAGTTCTATGGTTTCGGCAAGGATTGAACCCATGATAAACGCACCGAGAGCCGACGAAAAGCCTGCCTTGGTTGCCAAAACCACCATAAGAAAACACAGACCCATGGCAACCAAAAGAAGCGTCTCGCTGTTGAGATATTTCTTTATCTTTTTGAGTAGGGTTGGTATAAGATATATTCCGCAAACAAACCACATCACAAGAAAAAATCCTAACCTTGCAACCATCATTGCAAGCTCGCTACCCTCAAAAGACCTGCTTACGGCAAAGGTTGAAAGAATAACCATGAGCAAAATGGCAAACAAATCCTCAAAGACAAGTATTCCGAAAACTATGCCTGCAAACTTCTCTTTTTGAAGTCCCATATCGTTGAACGCCTTGACGATTATGGCAGTCGAACTCATTGTGAGCATTCCGCCCAAGAGCATACTATCAATAACATTCCAACCCATCAGCCTGCCGATTGCAAAACCGAAAACAGAGAGTGTGAGAACTTCAAAAAGCATTGCCTTTCCTCCCACCTTACCAATGGACATCATTTTCTTGAAACTAAACTCCAATCCCATTCCGAAGAGCAAAAAGATGACTCCTATGTCTGCCCAAGTTGATATGTTTTCGGGTTGCACGGTTGGAATGAGAGAAATATGTGGTCCGGCGAGCAATCCTGCCACTATGTAGCCGAGTACGACCGGTTGTTTGAGGATTTTGCACAACACACTGAAAATTGATGCCAATATCAGTATGAGCGACAAATCGGTAATTATGGTCGGAAGGTGTGTCATCGCTATCTGACTTTCTCAAAGTTCGTTCCAATATATACTTGCGTCGCTCCTACTCCGTACTTTGCCATTGGAGCATCAAAATAGTGCAAACCCTTATATTTGTCAAGTTCTTTGCAAAGCTCCCTTTTCAAAACGCCCTGCCCTACTCCGTGAATGAAAATGATTGTATTTACGTTTTCGATTATTGCTTCATTGAGGCACTTGGTCGCATAGTGAAGTTGCAGTTGCAAAATACGCTCGGGCGAAAGTGATGCGGCATCTTCAACAAGTTCATTGATGTGTAAATCGACTTCTGCGGTGCTTCGTCCGCTCAAGTGTTTGTGCAAAAATGTGTCGGTAACGTTTTTATATATTGTTTCCACAATCGGCTCTTCGGACTTGTCTTTACATTCTTCTGTCTCGGCAACTTCGCCCTGCATAAAGACACCTACCGACAACATTGTGCAAAGCGGATAAACTATTGCTTTTTCGGCAAAGAAGGCATTCTCGATAAAGCTGCCCTCGGTAAAGAAACGATTTGTTCTCACTTTGAGTTCGCAATTTATCGGAAGCAGTACGTTCTGCATCTTGTCGTCGTGAAAGAGTAGTTGCACACAACCCCTCTTCCAGATGTCTATTTGCTCTCTCGAAATGGTGTCTATCAAAACTTTTTCTTCGGCTTCCAAAGAACTAAAGTCCTGAGAAACAAATCCACAGCCCTCCTTGGCAAGCAAAAGTGAGTAGATGATGCGGTGAGGAGTGAAATTGACCACATAAACATCGATGTCGCCATAAACCAACCACCTTTGCTCATGAGGAACAAAGCAAAGATACACGCCTTCGGAAGTTTTGTTTCTCAGTTTATTGAGATATAGTGGCGAGATACGATTATCAAGCGGCTCTGTTTCCGCAGGTATTTCCTGCTCGGGGCTTGACACTCTGCTTGTTTTCTCTTCTTTGAGAGAGGGTTGAGTGTCTTGTTTTTCTGTTGCGAAAATCGTTCCCTCTGCTTCGGGAAGATAATATGGTATAAGGTCGCTCAGCATTGTCGGGATTTCAAATCCGCTTTCATCTTCGACATTTGCCACGTTTGTTGCGGCAAATGAGCGTATTATTCCGCAGCCGCTGCTGCTCAAAAACCTTACTTTGTCTCCTACTTTGAACTTTCCCATTTGTATATGTTGTTTATTTGCGTTATTTAATCAACTCTTGTGCAAATTCTTTGATGTTTATACCGCCAAAGTTGCCCGAACTCATCATAAGAACGTTGGTATTGCTCTCGGAATTGCTTATTATAAACTCCTGCAAAGAGCATCTGTCGGTAAATACTCTCAATCCGCTCTTTGAAAAAGCCTCAGCAACCTCTTTGACATCTAAATTCTCCAAACGTTTAAGCTCTATAGCATGCTTGGAAAAGTAAACCGCTGCAATATCTGCCATATCCATGCAACCCTTATATTGAGACAAAAAGTTGCGAGAAAGAGAAGAGAAAGTGTGAAGCTCCATGCAGGCAAGCAGACGTCTGTCGGGATATTGTTCTTTGACAGCCTGTATTGTGGCTTTGAGCTTTGAGGGTGAGTGAGCAAAGTCCGAAAAGACTGCTTGTGTCTTTCCTGCTGCCACCTTTTCAAGACGCTTTGCCGCACCTGCAAAAGAACACATCGTTTGCAAGAAATCTTCTCTCTTGACACCGATTGCCTCGCAGGCAAGCATGGCTGCGTTCATGTTTATCAGGTTGTGCCTGCCGAAAACTTCTATAGGATATTCCTTTCCGCCCTCCTGCACTATGGTAATGCCGTTTTCTATTTTGCATTTCAAACCCTCGTATGGCAAAAGACTAATATCCTTTCGTGCTTGGGCTGCTATCTTTCTTATATTTTCGTCTTGATTATAGTATATCAGGCTTCCGTTTTGCTCTATCTTGTCTGCAAAAATCTTAAACTGCTCCACATAGTTATCAAAAGTCGGAAAGACGTTGATGTGATCCCATGCTATTCCGTTGATTATACCGATATGAGGTTTGTAGAGATGAAACTTTGGTCGCATATCCAAAACCGATGAAAGGTATTCGTCTCCTTCCAACACCATGTAACGGCTCTGCTCGTCAGACTTGACCATTACGTCAAATCCCTCAATCTTTGCCCCTACCATATAGTCGGTATTTATTCCCAAAGTCTTCAATGCGTGAAGTATCATGGCAGTTATGGTTGTTTTTCCATGACTTCCACCCACCACTATCCTTGTTTTGTCTTTTCCGAGTTCGTACAGATATTCCGGATAGGAGTAAATCTTCAATCCTATTTGCTTTGCCTTTATCAATTCGGGATTATCTTCCTTTGCATGCATACCCAGAATGACTGCATCTATCTCCCCGCTTATCTTTTCGGGAAACCAACCTTCGCTTTCGGGCAATAGTCCGTATTGTTGGAGACGCGACTTTGCCGGTTCAAAAATTTCGTCATCGCTTCCGCTGACAATGTATCCTTTTTTGTGCAATGCGATTGCAAGATTGTGCATTGCGCTTCCTCCTATGGCTATAAAATGTACTCTCATTTTCAATGGATTTTCTGTGTTTGCTTTTGGTAAAAATTATTTCTCTTTTCGAGAGTTTGGCGAGAACTTTTCTTCTTGTTCAATCACTGCTTTGATATGTGAAGAGAGGACTGTTTTGTTCAGCACTCTCTTGTTGCTGTCGAGAATGTAAATTTCGGGAGTATGCTCTACGTTAAGACCATAGCGGCTCTCTATTTGAGCCGGATTGGCTTGTAAAACAAACCACTCCAAACCCTCTTCGGAGGTTTGCTTTTGAGTTTTGTCTCTGTCTCCTCCCATTTCGATTGAAAAGACCTCAAAGTCATACTTGTCTTTGCTGTTGTTATAAAACTCTCTCAGCTCTTCTGCATTCTTTTTGCAACTCTCACAACCTGCACTCCAAAAGAAAACAATAGTGTATCGGTGTTTGAGGTTATAAAGCGAGAGTTCTCTTCCGTCCAAAGTCTGTGCCGAAATGTTAGGAAAAGCTTTTCCGGGAAGAAATGGTCGTATCTGCTCAATATATGACTGATGAGCTTCCCTTTCCGAGAGAGAAAGCCATGGTGTATAGTCGTCATTTATCATTTCATCGACTATTCGAGTGTATAATATCTCATTAAAGGAGAACGGAAGACGCGGAAGTTTGGTAAGATAAAGCTCCATGATGTAGCGAGAATAGCTTTCTCCCTTGCGACTATTTGCCAAATCAATAAATGACTTGAAAGAAACAAAAACGCTGTCGGCATTTTGCATCGTTATCTTGTCGATATAGGTTTGGAACTTCTTGTAGAAATATGGTGTTCCCAAAATTCGCTCGTCTGAGAAATCAAAATCGTCCCAATAGTGCGTACGAAAATAATAAGCATACTCCAAGGCTGTTTCTTTTTTCACACTTCCGTCGGGATTGAGATAGTGTTTAGGCACTTCGGGCTGCGAAACCGCCCTTACAAGTACGCTCATCATATTGTCAGGGTAGAGTTCGTGGAAGCTATTGCGGTAGGTGTCGAAAGTGTTTTTTGCTTTTTGCACAACAGAATTGAGACTGTCTTTCTTCTGAGGGTCTTCCTTGAGAGCAAGCTCGGCTTGGTAGAGAACAAGTCGGTACTCTCTGTTCATCTTTTGGTATTCCAAGTAGCGGTCATTCTCGATACTGCCCTTTACCTCGTAAAATCCGTCGGGGAAAATGGACACTTCAAAGTCAGTCTCTTTGTCCAATACGAATGAAAACATATCTTCCTTTACCGAAGAGACGACAACAATTCCGGGGTGGAAGTTTCCTTTGAGAATAAAGCTGCCGTCTGACTGCAAGGTGAGAGAATCGAGCAATATATCCGTTCTTTCGCCGTATGCTCCCCTCACATAAACCACACTATCCTCAAACTCATAAATCCAAAGTTTCACATTGTAGTTGCGGTTTTGAGCCGACAAGCTCTCAAATGCACAAATCACAAATACAAAACATACAACTATCAATACACAAAGCCGCCTCGTGCCGCAAAATCGAAAATCGCTTCTCATCAAAATCAAAATTTAAGTTTACCCTCGTCCAACAACTCCATAATCTTTGCGATATTGTCTCCCTGAATGTTCTTGGCAATGATTTTATTTTTGTCATCGAGAATAAACACCACGGGAGTTTTTACCACATCGAAGTACTCTCGCCAATCGAAGTTGGCAACCAAGCCGTTCACATTGACCCATTGCAAATCCTTGTCTGCAATAAACTTGTGCCAATGCAGTGTGTCGCTCTCGGTATTGACTGCCATGACTTCAAGATTATACTTCTCTTTGTATTGTTTGTAGAAGTCGTAAATCTTGGGTACTTCCGTAGAACAATGACCGCAGTCGGCAGACCAAAAAATCAGGATTTTATATTTGTTGTTCATTGAATAGAGGTCATGCCAAACATTGTTTTCATCGGGGCAGGCAAGGTTTGGTACTGTTTTCCCTATCAAAATATTTTCCCACTTCTCGGCTCGAAGAACTTCGCTCTCGATTGACGAAGGAGAAAGCCAGTCCGCCTTTCCTGTTTTGATGTATCGCTTCACCATTTCGACGTAAACCTTGTCATGTCCCATGACAGGGCTTTGCAAATAGCGTTCGGTGATATTGTGAATAAGGAAACGGTTCATTGCCTTTGAGCCTTTGGCTTTGTCGATAATCTGTTCGGCATAGACCAAAATAGTGTCCACGCTTTCATACTTCATGATTTCGTTCCAAAAATAATCATAGGAACGGAAGAAAACAGCCGAAGGTGTCCTCAAAAGTCCCGAACAACCAAGGTCGATATTGTCAAAGAAATGTTGCTTGTACCAATACCAACGACGATTTGCCCACTCTGTGCTGTCGGGTTTGCCGTCTTCTCCTTGTAAAATTGGCATTTCCGGCACTTGAACAGCCTTTGTTGCAAGCAAAACTTTGCTCAAAAGATGCTGAGGATTTCTTTCGATAAAGCTGTTTTTCAAGCTGTCACCTCTTAGTTGCACACTCCTCAAACAGCTGTCATATTCCGGCTTTGTCATGGCATCTTTTGCCTTACTCAAACGCTCATATTCCCTATTGAGAGGCTCATTGGCTTGCATATAATCAAAATAGAGTGCAGATGTCTTTGAACCTTTGACTTTCATTTTGCCGACCCAGTCATTCTCTACGGTTTTTAGGCTCATTTTCTGCTCTGTATCAATCATCAATTCGCAGAACCTGCCTTTGAGATTGCTGAAAAAATAAATCCCGGGTTCCAACTTTTTGTCCTTTTTCTTGAATACAAACTTGCCTTTGTTACTCCAAGCGGTATCGATGGCGTATGTCTTGTCAAGATAGTAGTGTCCCAAAAGCAGACAAGAGTCCTTGGAGTTCTCAATTTCCACTTTGATTTCATATTGTGCCGAAAGCGATGTTGTAAAACAAAGCAATACGACAAGCAAAAGCCAATTTCTTTTTCTAATCATAGTTTTCGTTTTGGTCAAAAAAACAACTGCAAAGTTAATACTTTGGTGTAACAACAGACAGCAAAAAACCAAAAAAGTAAACAACCAAGTCAAAATAAATTTTACCTTTGCAGCGAAAAACGGCAATAAGAATGAAAACATCAGTACAAGATTTCAGAAAATTGGTTGCCCAAGTGGGCGAAATAGACCAAATAATGATAGATGTCGAAAAGGCTGAGGGCATTTATGTTTGGGACACCGACAAAAAGCGATATATGGATATGTTGAGCGGTATTTGCGTCGGAAATGTAGGACATCGCAATCCCAAGGTTGTGCAGGCTGTCAAGGAGCAAATGGATAAGTATATGCACGTCATGGTGTATGGAGAATTTGTCCAAAGTCCCCAATACAGATATATCAAAAGACTTAAAGAGTTTCTGCCGGAAAGCCTTTCGCAAATTTTTTACGTCAATAGCGGTTCGGAAGCCATAGAGGGAGCATTAAAAGCCGCCAAGTTGTTCACCAAAAGAAGTGAAATTATTTCCTGTAAAGCCTCTTACCACGGTTCAACACTCGGGGCTGTGTCTATGCTTTCGCAAGAAGAGTTCACAAGAGGCTTTCGTCCCCTGCTCCCCGACTGCAACAAGATTGGTTACAACAGCTTTGAAGACCTTGAAAAGATAACTGAGCGTACTGCCTGCGTGGTTGCAGAAGCTGTTGCCGTGGGTGAAGGGGTCAAACTGCCTATCGAGGGTTGGTTGCAAGCCCTCAGAAAACGCTGCAACGAAACAGGAACAGTTCTAATCTTCGATGAAATTCAGACAGGTTTCGGAAGAACGGGCAAACTCTTTGCTTTTGAACACTTTGATGGCGTTGTGCCTGACATTCTCTGCATTGCAAAAGGTATGGGAGGCGGAATGCCGATAGGAGCTTTCGTCGGAAGAGATGACATCATGCAAAGCCTCAACAATCATCACCCATTGATAGGTCATGCCTCCACTTTTGGCGGACACCCTCTTGGTTGCGTTGCCGCCCTTGCAACTCTCAACTGCATAATTGAGGACAAGCTCATGGCAGATGTGGAAAGAAAAGGCACAAGATACCGCAACGAGCTTACCCACCCTTTGATTAAGCAGGTAAAAGGCATAGGATTGTTCAACTGTATAGAGCTGAGAGAAGATGTCGATTGGCAAAAGGCTTTGATTTCTTGCTTCTCTGAGGGAATAATCACGGGAACACACCTTTTCAATAGTCAATGTCTGAGTCTCAAACCGGCTCTTATCATCACCGATGAACAAATCACCGAAAGCATAGAACGAATAAAGACAGCTTTGGACAAGATTTGATTTAATACAAAAGGCAGATGTCAATCTTTTTTGAAGAATTGACATCTGCCAAAGTTGTTCTTGTTTCTTGTGGTGTCTGTTTTTGGAGACTATTTCTTTTTGCCTTGGTTGGCAACTTCGTCCATTAGTTTTTTCAACGTTGCTTCGTCGGCAAGGAAACGGTCGCTTTTCATACTTAAATCGTCATTCAACTCAAACAAATAAGGAATACCGGTCGGTATGTTGAACTTTATGATTTCTTCGTTGCTCATTTGCTTCAAGGTCTTTACGATACCCCTCAAAGAGTTGCCGTGTGCAACAACCAAAACGGTGTCATATTTTTCAAATGCTTTGAGTATGTGGTCTGTATAGAAAGGCATGAGACGGTTTATGCAGTCTTGCAAACTTTCTGTCAAAGGAAGCTCGGCTCTATCGACACCTGCATAACGTTTATCGTTGTATGGCGAACGAGCATCGTCGGCAGAGAGTGCAGGAGCTTGAACATCAAAACTTCTTCTCCACAACAAAACTTGTTCTTCGCCAAACTTTTCTGTCGCTTCGGCTTTGTTTTTGCCTTGAAGGTCGCCGTATGATTTCTCGTTCAAACGCCAGCTTTTCTCGACGGGAAGATAGTCCATGTTCATTGCGTCAAGAATGTTATTAAGTGTCTTTATGGCTCTTTTTAAGTAAGAAGTAAAACACATTTGTGGCTCTATACCCTCTTGAAGCAGTGTTTTACCGGCTTGTTTTGCCTCTTGTATTCCTTGTTCTGTCAAATCAACATCTGTCCAACCTGTAAACAAATTCTTCAAATTCCATTCGCTTTGTCCGTGTCTTACTAATATCAATTTCTTCATGTCAGTTAATTTTTTAATTGGTTATTTCTTCTTTTTATCTGTTTGAAAGGTAAATTTTGATGCATCAAATATTGGTCCTGTCTTGTGTTTGAAAGCAAGTATGAGCACTATCACTCCTGCCAAGATAAAAGGTAACGAAAGCAACTGCCCCATGTTCAATGCCATTGCTTGTTCCCATGCTTCCTGCACCTGCTTCCAATGTTCTATCACAAGTCTCGAAAGGAACACTATGACCAAAAAAGCTCCGAAAAGCACACCATTTTCGGGTTTTCTCTTCTTTACAAGATAGTAGGAAAGCAATGCGACAAAGCAAATAAAGTATGCCGTTGCTTCGTACAGCTGTGTGGGGTGTTTGGGAAGGGTTTCGCCATTCTGAACAAAGATAAAACCATAATCGCTGCCTGTTGCAAGTCCGTAAATCTCGCTGTTGGCAAGGTTGCCAAGACGTATAAACGCTCCTGCAAGGGCAACAATCAATACCAAACGGTCAAGTACCCACAAAATAGGAAGTTTGGTCTTACGACAATAGAGCCATACGGCAATCAATATGCCTATCGCCCCACCGTGAGACGCAAGTCCCTGATAGCCTATGAAGTGCCAGCCTGCCTCATCAATCTTTACGGGCAACAACATCTCAATCGGGTGAGACAAATAGTAAGAAGGTTCATAGAAAAGGCAGTGTCCCAATCTTGCTCCGACCAATACGCCAAAAAAAACGTAGAACGCCAACTTGTCCAAGTAGTTTTGCGGAACTTTTTCTTTGTCAAAAACCACTTTGCTCAAAATAAGATAACCTGCAACAAAGGCAAGAGCAAACAGAAGGCTGTACCACCTCAGCTCCAACGAGCCTATCGAAATCGCAATCGGGTCAAAATCCCATACAACAGCTGCCAAATTCATATCAAAACCTTATTCATGTCAAACAAGTTGCAAAGATAATAATTCCATTTTAATTGAGAATAATCTGAAACAAACAATGATTTGTATCGCTTTCAAAATCAAGTAAAAACAAAACAGCGTTTTGTCCGAGCAAATCGCCGTTTTGGCAAAATAAATCGCCGTTTTATTTTTCTGAAACGCCGAGTTGTTTCAGTACTTTTCAAAGAAAGCAAACATCTTGCGGTAAAACATCTCTCTTGCAGGCTTGATACTCAATGCAAGGTCGTGTTTTCCGTCGGGGATTGTGTCTTTGGTTATGTTGTTTCCGAGCTTGTCGGCTCTTTGTTGTATGTGTCGATAGTTGAGAACAAGGTCTGAATTGTGCGGCATGGCGTTCGACTTGTCGCTGCTCAACACAAGAACAGGCTGAACTATTGAAAGACCGTGCTTAATCTTGCGATGACCTTTCTTGATTGCCGAAAGCCAATTCACAGTTACCGAAGGAGAAACGGGAAACTTCATCAGAGTATCAAAAACCCACTCTCCGCCATAGTCGCTGAGCAAACTGTTGGCATAAACTCTGTCATTTCCCTGCGAAATAGTCATTTTGCCAATCAGAGGTCTGAAAAAAGCAAGACAAGGTATCAATACATTTTTCTGAAACTTGGGAAGGTTGTAGTCTAAGAAAGGAGAATTGAGTACAACCGCCTTTATGCTGCTCTCACTTTTGCGAGCGTCCAAATAAAGAGAAGCTATAAGTCCTCCGGTAGAGTGAGCAAGAAAATAAATGCTCTCTGTACCCGCAGCCTGTATGCGACTTATTGCACTGTCTATGTCGGGATAGTATTCCGAAAGGTCTTTTACCTCAAACCAACGCTGATTGTCCTTTTTGCTTCTGCCATATTTTCGCAACTCTATGGCATAAAAATCCATGTTGTGGGCAATCACGCTGTCTCCCATTTGGTATTGGAAAAAGTAATCGTTGTATCCGTGAAGATAAACCACCGCTTTGTTTCGATGATTGTTAGCCTTGTGAGCAACAAGTGTACTTACCACTTCTCCCTCATAGTCGTCTTGTTGAGGGATTTGGTAAAACAAATAATTGTCTTGCGAACTCTGTGCCATACAAAGGCTGCAAAACGAAATTGAAACGAAACAAAGCAGTAACTTTTTCATGGTTTTAATATTTTTGAATATCTATCAATCTCACTCCGTCAAGCCATACGGCAACACAACCTACCGTTCCGTTCTCACTCGGACGACGTACCGGTTGAAGCGTCTTGGCATCTACAATCTCGAAATACTCCAAATCGAATGCTTTTCTCATCTTAAACTCGCATTCTACATAGCTTTTGATTTGGGAATAGGACATATTGCGGCTCAATTCTGCCGACTTGGTCAAAATTTCGTGAATTTTTGGGGCTATCTTTCTTGCTTCGGGTGAAAGCCTACGGTTCCTCGAACTTGTGGCAAGACCATCGGGGTCTCTGAAAATAGGACATTCCACAATTTCAATCGGAATTTGGTATTGGCGAACCAAGTCTTTGACGATTGCTATCTGCTGATAGTCTTTTTCTCCGAAGTATGCACGGTCGGCTTTTGACCACTTAAACAAACGATGTACTATTGTAGCCACTCCGTTGAAGTGTCCGGGTCTCTGAGGTCCCTCCAAAACTTGTTCCAATGCTCCGAAAGAATAAGTCTCTGTGGGTTTTTCTGCATAGACTTCCTCTGCCGAAGGAGCAAAAACTACATCACAATCAATCTCTTCAAGCATCTTTATATCAGCATCAAGATCCCTCGGATACTTTTCAAGGTCTTCTTTGTTGTTGAACTGAATCGGATTGACAAACACACTACATATCAAAACGTCATTTTCTTTTTTTGCACGCTTTGCAAGACTCAAATGTCCCTCGTGCAAAGCTCCCATTGTAGGAAGCAGACCTATTGTTTTGTTTTGTTGTTTGAACTGCTCCACACAAGAGAGCAACTCGTCAATTTTTCGACAAACCTGCATAATAATATCGTTTTACTATTGTTTTTCTTCCTTATCTTCGTCCTCGGTCGTACTATCCACCTCTTCGTAAGGAGTAAACTCCTCATCTTCCTTAAAGTCTCTGTCTTCTTTCGGGAAAAGAGCGTCTTTCATTCGCTTGATTTTGATAGGCAAATCCAACAAAAAACTGATGAAAGTTACAACTATGCTGAACAAAACCGCATCTAAAAGTCCTCCGACGTGAAATCCCTTTACCAAATGGGAAGTCAAAAGAACTATGACGGCATTTATTATCAGCTGAAACAGACCAAAGCTCATCAATATCAGAGGTGCAGAAATCAATGTGAGCAGTGGTTTGATAAAAGCGTTCAACAGACTTATTACAAGGGCGGCCACTACAGCTGCCAAGGGAGAAGAAACATCTACAAACTTAAAAAGAAGCGAGCAAATAAAGATTGCCAACGCCATAACGAGTGCTTTTGTCCAAAATCTGCCGCTCAAAGGCGAAGGATTATCAGAACCTAAGTTTATTTTGAAGACTTTCATTGTTTACTATACGTTTTTGCGGCGGCAAAATTACTAAATTATTTCTTTGCTCCAAAGGAAAAACGCCTTGTTTTGGCAAAAACAGGAAGAAAGCACGAGACTTCCTTCCTGTCAAGTGTGCATTCATCAGATTATCTTGATGACTTATTTTACTCTTTCGAGAATTTGACGTGTCTTTTCGGGGGTTACTATACCGTGTTCGCCTACAGCCCAGCCTCTTTGTTCAAATCGCTCCACTATGGTGTCGATAACATCGTTACCTATGCCGTATTCGCCAAGTCGTGTTTTCTTTCCAATCGAGCGGAAGAAGTTCTCAGTCTTCTCAATCGCCATATCTATTGCCTTTTCTTGGTCGTTTTCGGTTATGTTCCACACTCTGCGTGCATATTGAAGAAGTTTTCCGTGCTTTTCATGACGCATCACCGCCATAACTCCAGGATGTACTATCGCAAGTGTTTCTCCGTGATCCAAGCCACAAAGAGCTGTCAATTCATGTCCTATCATGTGTGTTGCCCAATCTTCATCTACTCCCATTGAAATAAAACCATTAAGTCCCATTGTGGCAGTAAGCATAAAGTTTGCACAGCTGTCATACGAAGGATTGTCGCTCATAAGGTTCGGAGCTTCCTCAATAAGAGTTTTAAGTAAGCCCTCAGCCCAATAATCCATCACTTTGGTATCGAGACAAGTCGTAAGGTATTGCTCCAACGTGTGTGCATAAATATCGACTATGCCATTGGATATTTGCTTCTTTGGAAGCGAAAGCACAACCGTCGGGTCGAGAATGGAGAAACAAGGAAAGCCGTTAGGATTGTGAAAAGCAAATTTCTCTTTTGTTGCTCTTCGAGAAATGACTGCTCCATTGTTCATCTCAGAAGCTGTTGCCGGAAGTGTCAAAACAGCTCCGAAATCTATCGGAACGGGCATTTTGAAACTCTTATCGGTAATCAACTTCCATGTATCCTCACAATCACACTTTGCTGCGGCTGCAATGAACTTTGTTCCGTCGATAATAGAGCCTCCTCCGACCGCAAGAATGAAGTCAATCTTCTTTTGCTTGCAGATTTCTACCGCTTTAATCAAAGTGTCATAGTCAGGATTTGCCTCAATTCCGCCAAACTCTGTTATTTCTCTTCCTTTCAGTGCTGCGATTACTTGTTCGTACACTCCGTTTCGCTTTATTGAGCCTCCGCCATAGGTTAAGAGTACTTTCTTGTCTTTTCCTACCAAATCGGACAACCTTGCTATCTGTCCCTTTCCAAATACCAATCGTGTGGGATTGCGAAATTCAAAATTATTCATACAACTTATATATTTGTGATTAGACTTCAATATCAACAATCTTCTATTCAAATAGTTCTATTATCTTTTTGGCAAGATGATATGCCAACTTGTGATAGCTTTCCTTTGTCCAGCCTGCAACATGAGGCGAAAAGACTACATTGTCCATAAGAAAGAGTTCCTGCAAGTCGGCAGGTAGCGTCTGCAAGTCAAGTTCGTTGGAAAAGGCTTCTACTTCCAATACATCCAATCCTGCTCCGAGAACTCTGCCCTGCTTGATTGCCGAAAGCAAGTCTTTCAATCGGACTACTTTTCCACGAGAAGTATTCAGCAGATAAAGGGGTTTTGCAAACCGATTGAAGAATGCTTCGTCTGCCATGAACTTTGTCTCTTCTGTGAGGGGAACATGGAACGAAACAACATCGCAATACTCAAACAATTCTTCCATTGAGGCTTGTTCGGCATAGCAATCAGAATAGTCTTTCTTGTATTTGTCGTATGCCAACACCTTGCAATCAAAGCCGCTGAGGCATTTGGCAAAGCTCCTTCCCATGTTTCCGTATCCTATTATACCGATTGTTTTGCCTTCAATCTCCAATCCGCGGTTATCTTCTCTGAGCCACAAACCTTGCCTTACCTGTCTGTCAGCACGAACTATCTTATCAAACAAACAGAGCAGCAATCCCACTGTATGTTCTCCCACTGCAGTCCTATTACCTTCGGGAGAATTTATGCAGACTATACCTTTGCTTTGAGCATAATCAACATCTATTGCGTCCATACCTGCTCCCAATCTGGCAATAAAGCGTAAGTTTGTTGCCTTGTCTATGATTTGTTTGTCAAAAACCAACTTGCTGCGGATTACAACACCCTCATATTGGTCTATCTGTTGTAAAACATCTTCCCTTGCGTAGTCTGTGTGAATGCAAGTCTCAAATCCGGCTTCAGAAAGCATATCCGACAGAACCTTGTCTGCCTTGTCAAGAATCAATATCTTCTGTTTCTCCATTTTTGTTGTCGTAAAGATAGTTGATAAAGTCAGAATAATTTCCGTTAAAGATATTCAAATCTACCTCGGAGCGTATTCCGGGAACATCTCCCGAGTGATTGTATTGCCAAAACGTCCAATCCAAGGTCTTGGGTTCGCTGCACAGCTTGCAAATCCAAAGGTCGTAGTCGTCAAAGTTGCCTTTGATGAAGTTTTGGTAGGTTTCAATGTTCGTATAGACTATCGGACGTCGTTCATAGTGGCGTTCCAATGTTCTCAAACAGTTGAATATCTCGCTTATGACCTTGTTTTTTGTTTCCTGTGTGTACTTGTTGCCACCATAAAGCTCCACATCTAACACCGGAGGCAGGTCGTCGGCAGACAGAGACACATTGTTGATAAAGTTGTATGCCTGTTCCTTGCCGTCTTTGTTAAATCTGAAAAAGTGATACGCCCCAACAATGATATTATTCTGCTTTGCCTCTTTCCAATTCTCCTTGAAGCGTT
>SFPR01000039.1 GCA_004551865.1 Bacteroidales bacterium | reverse complement strand
AACACATCGAAGTCGAAGAAGTATTCATAATCGTTCGGCTTTGCCTCGGTTATAAGCCTTCCTCCCATGTCAAACACTTCAACCCTTTCAATCTTATAGCGACTTATCACCTTGCAATAGGTAGAAGCAGGGTTCGGAACGAGGTTGCAATGTTGCGAAAGCTCAGCTTCACTCATTCCCACATCGTGATTTTTCGGCACTAAGATGATAGGGTAAAAGCCTATCTGCATCTTGCGGTAATACGAATAAATAGTATCTTGGTCAAATCGCACCCAACTATCTGCATCATACATCAAATAGAACGGCGGCATATACTCGTAGCAACCGTGATCTTCAAAAGCACAGATGTGATGATAGGGAACGTCTTTCAATCCGCCCTCAAAAGCCATTGTGTGGTCAAACTCGTACGGCACATTGGCATATTCTCCATAATAAGTATGGTTTTTGTCGTATGCAATCGAGAATGCCTGCATCTTGTGTTGGTGTTGGAACATATAATAGCGTAGTTCGCAATCCCAAGGATTGTTCCAAATATACGGAGGCTCAGCACCCGTAGGCTTCATGTAAGTAATAGGACAATTATCGACCCTGTTGCCCTGAGCATTGTACAAAAAGAAGTGAGGAACGGTACTCATAGGCGGACGATCTCCGTAAATCTTTGCAGCAACTCCTATTATCAAGGCAGCAGTGTCCAAATCGGGCAGATAATACGGCTGAGCAAAACTCCTTATGCCCGGCAAACTTTGATGACCTACCACCTTAGCCAAATGTATGCCCGGATTATACGGTACATCCATGTTACAATGTATCTTCAAATCGGATAATCTTCCAAAGGAATGATAATTAGGGTGAAACCAACCCAAAGGTGAGAGAGTGTCATAGCCGCCATTGTTAAGGAAAACTCTGTTTGCAGCCGTGTCAAAGAGCATCGGACATTCCAAAATGGTCGAAGGGAAATAAATAATGGTATCGTATTCAATTTCTTGGCTCTGAGGAAATGCACCAAAGCCGAATAAAACAGCACAAATAATGCTAAAAATCTTGTTTTTCATAATGATTGTATTTGTTTTACTCATTTTACCGAGTGCAACTGCCCTCCGATTTATTTATGTTCAACCTTACAGACAGCAAATTTGCGAAAAAGTAAACAACTAAGAGCAACTTTTTTTGATTTTTCTTGATTTGCCATATTGCGAAACCGCTGTAAATATCTGTTTATCAATAATTATCCATGCTTTTTGGAAAGTTTGATTTTTTCTTTTCAAATTCTTGGCAAAAATAACTCGCCGTCTTGGAAAAATGAAACGCCGATCTGTTCTGACGAAAGGGCGTTTTGCGGAAATAAATCGCCGTTTTACGAGGGGCGAAACGGCGTTTTAATATGAGCTAAATGGCGTTTTAATTTCTCGTTTCTCAGAATTGGAAATAGATGAAGGCTTGTATGTCGGAGCTTTTGAACTGATAGAGCAACACGGCGGTCAATACTGCTGCCAAGAGCTGTATCACAACGGGCGAAGAGGTGAAAGCCTTCTGCAAAGCGTCCTTGAACCTTGTCGGAAGCCAATGAATGACAAATCCGACAACAATCAACACAAAGGGTTTCCAATATGAACTTGCCACAGCCGAGATTTGCTCCATGGTGTAGGGAGAAAAAATCTTGGAAATCATATCAAAAGCCGTCAAAGTATCGTCTGCACGGAAAAATATCCAGCAAAAGCAGACGAAATGGAAGGTAACAAGCAGCGAAACGAACCTCAACAGAGGCTTTGTCTCAAACCAATCGGTCAGCTTGTGCAACAACTTGTCGAAAATCAGAGCCAAACCATGCAATCCGCCCCAAATAACAAAGCGAACATTTGCTCCGTGCCACAATCCTCCGATAAGCATGGTCAGAAACAAATTCAAATAGCGTCTGAACGTACCCTTGCGATTGCCTCCCATGCTTATGTAAAGATAATCCCTCAACCACGAAGACAGACTTATGTGCCAACGTCTCCAAAACTCGGTTATGTTGTGCGATTTGTAAGGAGAGTTGAAGTTAATCGGCAAACGGAAGCCGAGCAAAAGAGCAATCGCAATCGCAATGTCGGTATATCCCGAAAAATCACAATAGATCTGCAAGGTATAGCCATACACCGCCATGAGGTTTTCAAACGAAGAATACATCAAAGGCATATCAAACACCCTATCGACAAAGTTTATGCTGATATAGTCCGAAATGACTATCTTCTTAATCAAGCCTTTGAGAATGAAAAACACGCTCCACGAAAATTCTGCTTTGGACAGCGAATAGGGCTTGTCCAACTGAGGCAAAAAGTCTTCGGCTCTGACAATCGGACCTGCGACAAGCTGAGGAAAGAAGCTGAGATAGAAAGCAAAATCGACAAACGAGGGCTGCTTTGCAATCTTTCGGCGGTATATGTCGGCAAGATAGGATATTGCCTGAAAGGTATAGAACGAAATTCCGACGGGAAGAACAATCTTATCGACCGAAAAACTTGTTCCGAAAGTACCATTGGCAAACAAAGCCGGCACATTGACAACCTGCAACGACGCTCCGAAACAACCATTTATAATATCAATAATGAAATACGCATACTTGAAATAACAAAGAAAGAAAAGATTGACCACAATACCGAAAACAAGCGAGGTTTTTCGTGCTTTCGTGCTTTTCAGTCGGAAGAGCAACCTGCCAAAACCATACGTCAAAACCGTAGTAACAAAGAGCAGAAACACAAAAAGCCCGCTCGAAAGATAGTAAAACAAGAAACTGACCACCAAAAGATAGAAATGCCTTGCACGGAGCTTGTTTCTGAGCGGAGAATAGAACATCAAAACCACAGCAAAGAACACCCAGAACAACGACTGAGTAAACAGCAACGGATTATCTTGCGAAAAAGTCAGTAAATTCATCTTTACCCTATATGTCTTTCAAGTATTTTCTTTCTGCGAGCTTATACGAAAGAAATCTGACTATGTTTTACAAAAAGCAAACTTTTTTGTCATTTTCCCAAACCCCGACCCCAAACCAACCACTCCCCTACAAAATTTGTGCGATTTTTGAATGCAAGAACTCTCTTGAACAAAAAAAATTCATATCTTTGTATGCAGAAATAACGAATAACAAAACAAAAAACAAAGAACAGAAAAATAAAGAAGACAGAAAACAAATAGTTTGATAATAAATTGAGCTTTAAGCTCTTATTCTCTCCAATTGAAAACCGCCAATTTTCAGTTCACACAAGGGAATAAGCAGCGAAAGGTTCGCGTCTTAGGGCGTGAACCGTTTTGTGCTTATTTTGTGTGTAGGTTCTTGGCGGTACCTCAATGGGAATAAGCAAATGCAAAGCGGTTTCGCCTTTTTCTTTTGCCCGAATCGGAGTTTAGGGTTTCAAATCCAAACACCGATAAATTATGGCAAAGAACGAGAACCTACACAAAGCAAAAAAAGCAAAAGCAGACGAGTTTTACACCCAATTATCCGATATTGAAAACGAGTGTAAGCACTATAAAGAACACTTCAAGGGCAAAACAATCCTCTGCAACTGCGATGACCCGCGAGTAAGCAACTTTTTCTTTTACTTTTCTCAAAACTTTGAATACTTGGGCTTGAAAAAGCTGATTGCGACCTGCTACAAAAGCCGAGACATCAACCTATTCAGCGAGGGAAAGGCAGAAAAGGCAGTCTATATAGTCTATGAGGGAGACAAAAACGGCAATCACAAGGTGGACGATAGCGAATTGGACATAAAAGAACTGCAACATGACGGCGACTTTCGCAGCGACGAATGTAAAGAACTGCTGAAACAAGCCGACATTGTAGTAACCAACCCTCCCTTTTCCCTATTCCGTGAATACGTTGCCCAACTTATAGAATACGATAAGAAGTTTTTGATAATAGGACATCAGAATGCGATAAAATACAAGGAGATATTCAGATTACTAAAAGAGAATAAAATTTGGTTGGGTTATGGATTTAAGGGTGGAGCAGGACATTTTATCTCCAAATATCAAGACATTGCAACAGCAGGAGACCACAGAGAGGGAATGATACGAGTTTCGGGTGTTACTTGGTTTACTAATTTGGAACACGACAAAAGACATGAAAAACTTATTCTTTACAAAGAATATAATCCCGAGGAAAATCCGGAAGAGTATCCCAAGTATGACAATTACGATGCCATAGAAGTAAGCAAGACAAAAGACATTCCAATGGACTATGACGGCGTTATGGGAGTTCCGGTTACCTTTATGGACAAATTTAATCCGGAACAATTTGAAATAATCGGTATGGCAGAAGACAATGGCAAAGGTTTAAGTGGTGCGGAAGCAGAATGGGACGGATTAAATCCTCATGCAATAATCAATGGCAAAGCAATGTACAAACGAATATTCATTAGAAAGAAATAGAAAGCAGCAATGAAAATCGAATTACACAAGATTAAAATCAGAGATTTGGCAGAAGGTTATAAGGACAGCAACGAAGAAGGCGTTGTCGGTTGGAACGGCAAGCTCAATATAAGACCCAAGTATCAGAGAGAGTTTGTTTACAAAGACAAACAGAGAGATGCGGTTATCGATACGGTAAGCAAGAACTTTCCTTTGAACGTCATGTATTGGGTAAAGTGCGGCGAAGATGAATATGAGGTGCTTGACGGGCAGCAAAGAACGATAAGCATTTGCCAATACATAAACGGAGACTTCTCTTTCGACATGAGATATTTCCACAACTTGCAAGACGACGAGAAAAACCAGATTTTGGATTACGACCTTATGGTTTACTTTTGCGAAGGTACTGAGAGTGAAAAACTGAAATGGTTTCAGACAATCAACATTGCAGGCGAAAAACTCACCGAACAAGAAATTCGCAATGCAGTTTATTCGGGTTCGTGGGTCAGCAACGCAAAACGCTATTTCAGTAAAACAAATGCTCCGGCTTATGGCTTGGGTGGCGAATATATGAGCGGAAGTTCAATTCGCCAAGACTACCTTGAAACAGCCATTTCGTGGATTAGCAAAGGCAATATCGAGACTTATATGGGAAATCATCAGCACGACGCAAACGCAAACGAACTTTGGCTGTACTTTCAGAGCGTCATTGCATGGGTAAAAGCCGTTTTCCCAAATTACAGAAAAGAAATGAAAGGCTTAGATTGGGGACTTTGGTACAATAAATTAAAGGATACGCCTCTTGACTCAGCAAAATTGGAAGCAGAAGTAAGTCGCCTGATGAAAGATGAGGACGTTACAAACCGCCGAGGCATATATGAATACATCTTATTTGGCGATGAAAAACACCTAAACATCAGAGCATTCAGAGAAAGCGACAAACGATATGCCTACGAGAACCAATTAGGAATTTGTGCTAAATGTGGAAAACATTTTTCCTTTGAAGAAATGGAAGCAGACCACATAACGCCATGGTCAAAAGGCGGAAAAACCGAACGAGACAACTGTCAAATGCTCTGCAAACAATGCAACAGACGCAAAAGTAACAAATAAAAAAGCATTTAATCTCCACTCGGGGCAGAGCTTGGCGGCGGCTACCCCGAATTGTAATCTTGAGCGGACCGGACGACAAAGAAGTTTTCAAATTCAAAGACGCCAAGTTCAGCAAAGGAGTTTGGGAAATAGTTGCGGAAAGCGGTGAAATCCTTACCCTCAAGGAAGAAAAAGGCGGATTTATTCTTCATACCGACTTTTGCGATTACAAGCTAACAAAGCAATAATACAGGAAAAAGCAATATCGTATTAAAGCAAGTGCAGAGCAGAACGAATTTTGCTCTGCATTTTCTTTCTGTCTGCTTGATGTTTTGAACTTATGAAAATCGATATTGCCGATATGATGAAACGGATTGGCAACTCAGAGAAGCGAAATAAACAAAAAGAAGCGACCACTTTCGTAGTCGCTTCTTTTGTTTGTGGGAGTACAAGGATTCGAACCTAGGACCCTCTGCTTGTAAGGCAGATGCTCTAAACCAGCTGAGCTATACTCCCTCTCAAAGTTAGGAACTTTTGCATTCACCATCTCACCTCATCACTCCAACGTTCCCCCCTTGTTTGCGTTTGCAAAGATACAGCCTTTTTTTGAACCCACCAAATTTTTTGGCAACTTTTTCTGCGTTTTTATATTTTCATGCCGTGTTTTTGGGTCGAAATTTGCCCGTTTTCATAGACTTTTTCGCCATTCAAATAAGTCGCAACTATCTTATTGTCAAACGTTTCACCCTCAAAAGGCGACCATGCACATTTTGAGAATAAATTTTCCTTTGAAATTGTCGTTTTTTTGTTGGGATTTATCAGCACAAAGTCGGCAAAATAGCCCTTTTTGATGTATCCTCTATCCTTAATTTGGAATAAATCTGCCGGATTGTGTGCCATTTTCTGCACTATTTGAGGCAAAGTTATCTCGTTTTGCTTTGCCAACTGCAACATGACAAGCAAAGAATGTTGCAGCGTTGGTATTCCCGAGGGAGCTTCAAAGTAGGGCTTTTGTTTTTCTTCCCATGTGTGGGGAGCGTGGTCGGTTGCAATGATGTCTATCTTATCTGTTCTGAGAGCTTCTCTGAGAGCGTCCCTGTCCTGCCGTGTCTTTACGCTCGGATTGCACTTTATAAGGTTGCCATAGTGAGCAAAATCCTCATCGCAAAACCACAAATGTATGGGAGAGACTTCGCAAGTGATGTGTTTGTGTTTCATATCGCCTTGTTCAAAAAGCGAAAGCTCTTCCTTGGTCGAAAGGTGTGCAACATGAAGGTGTGCAGAGTGCTTTTGTGCCATCTGTACTGCAAAAGAGGAGCTTTTGAAGCAGGCTTGATTTGAACGAATGAGCGGATGCAGGCTTGCCGTTGCCCTATCGCCATATTCGCTTTTGTATCGTGCAAGGTTTTGTCTTATTATGGTCTCATCTTCGCAGTGTGCCGAGATAACCTTGTCGCCTATCGAGAAGAAGTTCTCCAAACTCTGCTCGCTGTTTACAAGCATATTGCCTGTTGAAGAACCGAGAAAGAGTTTCAGTCCGCAACAATCTTCTCTCGATACTTCTCTTGCCTGCTCGCAGTTGTCGTTTGTCAAACCAAAATAGAAGCCGTAGTTACAATACATTTTCTCTTTGGCAAGCGAAAGTTTCTCTCTGAGGCGTTCGATAGTTGTGGTTGCGGGGTTGGTATTGGGCATTTCCAACACTGTTGTAACCCCTCCGGCGATTGCTGCACGACTTTCGCTCTCCATGTCTGCCTTGTACTCCATTCCGGGCTGACGAAAATGTACGTGAACGTCGATAATTCCGGGCAGAAGCAACAATCCGCCACAATCAATCCTCTCCGTGCCAAAAGGCAAATCGGATAAAGGCTCCGTACTTACCGCCTCTATCCGATTTGATTTTGTCAATACGTTTGCGTATTGAGCTTTGCCCTGATTGACCACCAAGGCGTTTTCAAAATATCTGTACATTATTCTTTTGATAGTTCGTCTTCAACTTCTGCTGCTATGGTTTGATCGACCAAAATCCTGCCGCAGTACTCGCAAACGATGATTTTCTTGTGCATTTGAATGTCCATTTGGCGTTGATGAGGGATTTTGTTGAAGCAACCGCCGCAAGCATCTCTATCGACGGTAACAACAGCCAAGCCGTTTCTCGCATTGGAACGTATCCTCTTGAATGCGGTAAGGTATCTCTCCTCTATGAGTTTCTCATTCTCCTCTGCCTTTGCCAACAACAGTCTTTCTTTCTCTTCTGTCTCCCTTATAATCTCGTCAAGCTCCGATTTCTTAACTTCTAAGTCCTTTACCTTATCCTCATATACCTCTGTATATTTCGCAATCTCCATTTTGTAGTTCTCGATGCTCGCTTTATACTCTCTGATTTTCTTTTCACAGAGTTGCTTCTCCAAGTCTTGAAACTCAATCTCCTTTGCAAGAGATTCGTACTCACGATTGTTTCTCACATTGTTCTGTTGGTCGGTGTATTTGGCAATAAGGGTGTCGCATTCCTGCATTTTCAACTTCTTTTCCTCTATCATGGATTCGCAAGAAGCTATTTCATCTTTGAACTTGCCTATTCGGGTTTTGAGACCTTCGGTTTCGTCCTCCAAGTCTTGAACTTCCAAAGGCAGCTCTCCTCGTATTATTCTGATTTTGTCAATTTGTGAATCGATTTGTTGCAGTCTGTAAAGGGCAATCAATCGTTTTTCTACCGCCAAGTCCGCCTCTTCGTTTTTGATTACAGGCTTTGGGGCTTCCGTTTCTTTCACTTTCTTTGCCATGTCTATATTTTGTTTTTTATTAAATCCTAATTGTTCAGAGACTTTTTACCCGATTGGGCAAATCATCGCAAAATAAGGGTACAAAATTACAAAAGTTTTTTGATATGATTGAAACAATGTGCCGTTTTATTAGGGCTTCACTTTCAAAATGCCCTATATCTGCAAGCACAATCCTACCTTCGGCATCGAGAAAATCGTGATATTTCAAATCTCCCGTAAGGTAACAGTCTGCTCCTTTTTCGATTGCAAGAGGTATAAACTCGCTTCCGCTTCCCGAACAGAGAGCCACGCTTTTTATCTGCTTGTTTCTGCCCTCCACATACCTTATGTGCGGATTGGAAAGAGCGTCTTTGACTTTCCGAAGGAAGGGTTCGACCATCAAAGGCTCGGACAAAAAGCCCATACCGCCAATTCCGAAATATCTCGGGTCAGATTGGCCAACATTAAACGGCTCAAAGCCCTCCAATCCTATTGTTTTGGCAAGCAGAGTATTCACTCCGTCCTTTGCCGCATCAAGATTGGTATGGGAAGAATAAAGACATATATTGTTTGTAACAGCTTTGAGTACTGTCTTTGCAACATTGTTTTGCGGCAAGAGACTCTTTAAGCCTCTAAACACCAAGGGGTGATGTGATACAATAAGGTTGCACCCCTTCTCTATGGCATTGTCGATAACCTTTTCGCTCACGTCCAAACACACAAACACGCCACTGCAAACCTCATCTTTGCTTCCGCAAAACAGACCTGCGTTGTCATAATGCTCTTGAAAAGAAAGCGGTGCAATGGATTCAAGAAGGTCTGTAATATCTCCTATTTTTACTTCCATATTGTCTCAAAACATTCTATTGGTTCACTGTTCTAAATCCTCTCGGTTCTGCTATTTCGAGCGAGATTACTCTTCCTGTTGCAGGATGTCGGAAAGATATTCCGTTCATACATATCTTTGAGAAATTGTTTGACATTGCCGCTCTGTCAAAATCACAATCTGCCACAATCGGATTGCCGATTTCGTTGAACAATTCCCTGCAATCTTTCATGTTTCCTTCGGTTTGTATTACTTCAAGCACCGAAAGACTCTCGTCTTTGAGGCTTATCTGCTCTGCCAAGCGGTACTTCAAGCTCACAACCCTGCCGCTACCTTTGAGAATGTAGTTGTTGAAGCGTCCGTTCTCCCCTTTGAGCAAATCGTTTCTTACAATGCAGACATATTGTTTTGTTATCTTGTTCCAAATTGCCGATATAGCTGCGGCAGAACGCTTGTCCCTTGCAAGAACACACAATCCCGAATCATAATCTCCCACTTGGCATACCGGAAACACAGACTGAGCATCACCATATTTACGTTTCAAGTATGATTTTGTCATACTGCAAATCGTCTTTCCTTTGTAAGAGACCTCCGAAGCGAACTTCACTCCGCATGACTTGTTCACCACAATCAGGTTTCTGTCCTCAAAAATAATTGGCAGGTCAGTTTTCTGTTTTGATACGCCCTTTCCTCCCGAATACTTTGTGTATTCGATGCTTTCACCCTTCCTGATGAGCATTTCCAAGCTCTTTATGGTCGCTCCTTTGTAGCTTATGCAGCCGTACATTATCATTTTCTTCAACTTGGTAACAGAAGTTTCGGGAAATGTTGTCCCAAGCAGTTTCAACAAGTTACAATCTTCTTTTGCCGTTATTTTCATATTTTTCCGTTTATCGACCTGCAAAAATACGTTTTTTTTGAGTAACTTCGCACCATTAAAACAATGATATTGTTATGTCGATTATTGTGAACAACCTTACGAAGGTATATGGAAAGCAAAAAGCCTTGGACAATGTCTCTTTGTCCATTGGAGATGGTGAGATTGTGGGATTGCTCGGACCAAACGGTGCAGGCAAATCGACAATGATGAAAATACTGACTTGTTTCATTCCTCCTACTTCGGGTGAAGCGAAGGTATGCGGCTACGATATTTTCGATAATCCGATGGAGATAAAGAAATCGGTAGGCTATCTGAGCGAACAAAACCCTCTATATATGGATATGTATGTGAGAGAATTCCTTTTGTTTGTTGCAGGAGTGCATAAAATAGAGCGAAAACTCAGAAAAGACAGAGTGGAAGAGATAATCGCTCTTACGGGCCTTGAAAAAGAAGCAAACAAAAAGATAGAAGCACTGAGCAAAGGCTACAAACAGCGAGTAGGCATAGCACAAGCGTTGATACACGACCCCAAAGTTCTCATTCTTGACGAACCCACAACAGGATTAGACCCCAACCAGCTTGTGGAAATACGAAACCTCATCAAACAAATTGGCAAAACCAAAACCATACTTCTTTCAACCCACATAATGCAAGAAGTAGAAGCAGTATGTTCAAGAGTAATCATCATCAACAACGGACGATTGGTTGCCGACGATGAGACCAAACACCTTTCGGCAGGCGGCAGTTTGGAGAAGACATTCAGGGAAATAACCGCAAATATCTGATGAAGCTATTGCGATTTGTTTTGCTTTTGCTTTTTGCAATCACACCTCTTACAACCACTGCTCAGCCAAAAGAACTGCAGCACTACTCGTTTATCGACTACGAAGCGAACAAAATAGAGTACTGCGGCAACTCTTTCAACTCTTTCAAAAAGCTATATGCCAAGTTCGTCCGTCCGATTAAGCAAGGCAAAGGACAAGTGCATATCCTGCATATTGGAGACTCTCACCTGCAAGCAGACTTTTTCAGCGGAAGAGCAAGAGCAAATTTCCAGTCGATACTTCCCGGGCTTCAAGCATCAAGAGGCATGGTCAGCCCCTTCACAAACGGCTGTCCCGACAGCTACAAGCTCTCTTACAGTCCGCAGTGGAAACACCACAACATACTCTCAAACAACCCTCAACACAACACTTTTTTTGCAAACACAGTAAGCACCAATGCTCAAAGTGCCGAAATCACCATAGAAGTAAACAATCGCAACCCTGTGAAATACGACTTCAACGACCTGAGAGTTTATCATTCTCCTCTAAAAGAAGGCGATGAGATAAGCATAGACTATCCTTCATACACCAAACGCCACAACGAAAATGGCTACACCTTGTTTTCTCTCAACGACTACACCGACAAAATAACCGTAAGAGTAAACAAATCGAGTGATGACACGTTGTACATTTATGGATTTTACTTTGATAGTGGCGATGCAGGGGTTGTATATAACGCAATCGGAGTAAACTCTGCCGAAGCCCGACACTACATAAATACAAACAACGATGCAATACTCAAAACACTGCATTTAGACCTGATAATCATAAGCCTCGGAACAAACGATTGCTACGAACCGGGCGGAGTAAATACCTTTGAACACAACATGGAAACCCTGATAGCCAAAATAAGAACCCAACTTCCCGAAGTGGCAATACTTTTGACCACTCCTTCCGACTGTTGGTACAAACGCAAACAAATAAACCAAAATATGCAACAAGCCTGTGAGCAAATCAAACAAGTGGCACAAAAAAACAACTGTGCAGTCTGGGATTGGTACAGCATAATGGGCAAAAAAGGCTCTTCGACCAAATGGGAACGAGAAAAACTAATGCAAAAAGATAAAGTACATCTGACGCTCTCAGGTTATTATTTACAAGGAGACATGATGTACAACGCACTATGGGAAGAGATAGAAAAGTCCATTTTCATGCGATAAAGTTTTGCTCACTTTGAAATAAAGTCATACCTTTGCAAAAGATTTTTTTTAGCGTAATAAAGTCTAACATATTAAAAACGTAAGATTATGGTAAAAGTAGCAATTAACGGATTCGGTCGTATCGGCAGAGTCTCATTTAGGAACATACAAAGAAAAACAAATGTTGAGGTTGTGGCTATCAACGACTTGACCGATGCAGCAACACTTGCACACTTGTTGAAGTACGACTCTGTTCACGGCAGATTTGACGGAGAAGTAAAGGCAGAAGGCGAGTATTTGGTGGTAAATGGCAAGAAGATACGCGTTTACTCCGAGAAAGACCCTGAACAACTACCTTGGGGAGAACTCGGAATAGACATAGTAATCGAATCGACAGGTCATTTCAAGACCAAAGCCTTGATGACAAAGCACATCAAAGCAGGAGCAAAGAAAGTAATCTTGACAGTGCCTGCAGACAAAGCAGAGGACGTAGATGCAACAGTGGTTTTGGGAGTAAATGACAACATATTGACAAAAGAAATGACTTGTGTGTCAAACGCTTCTTGCACAACCAACTGCTTGGCACCTATTGCAAAAGTGTTGAACGACAACTTCGGCATTAAGCGTGGCTTGATGAACACTGTTCACTCTTACACCAACGACCAACACATCTTGGATTTGCCTCACAAAGATTTGAGAAGAGCAAGAGCAGCAGCTTGTTCAATCATACCTACTTCAACCGGAGCAGCAAAGGCAGTGGGCTTGGTTATCCCCGAATTGGCAGGCAAATTGCACGGATTGTCGATGAGAGTTCCTACACCTGACGGTTCTGTTGTGGATTTGACAGTAGAGTTGGAAAAGAACGTAACAGTAGAAGAAGTAAATGCAGCAATGAAAGCAGCAGCAGAAGGTCCGATGAAAGGTATCTTGGAATACGTAGAAGACCCTATCGTAAGCTGCGACATAGTTGGCAACACCCACTCTTCAATCTTCGACTCGAAGCTCACAATGGTAATGGACGGCAACTTTGTAAAGGTCGTTTCTTGGTACGACAACGAGAACGGATACTCAAACAGAGTGTGCGACTTGGCTGAAAGATTGGCAAAACTAATCTAACTTGCCGAAAGAAAATAACAAAGCGGCGTATCGTCAAAGCGGTACGCCGCTTTCTTTATACCCTCTTGCCAATTCATTTTACAAATTCAACTCCACAAAGTCTGCAAATCGCAGAATTTTTCCCGCAGAACGGCTGTCAAACAACAGATGTTCAAAATCACGTTTCTTGACATTCAAATCTATTGTTGCCAATTTGCTTTTGAGAGCTTGTTTTAATTCTTCGTGATTGCTTATCCCCGATCTTGTGGCAAGGAACTCATACGACGGCTTGGCATATTGCATCAAGAACATACAATCATAGAAGTCTCGCCCTTTTGCTCTTGCAAGCAAAGCCGACAATTTCATGCTCAACAAGACCGAAATCGAAGGAGTAGGCAGCGAAAAGAAGAAGCCGCATCGTTGAACGAAATTCATTTCAACCGAATATGCCACTGCTTGGTCCTGAGCCTCTATTTTCAAAAGAAACCTCTCCTCTTTATGACCGCTAAGTCCGAGTTCAAAAAGAAATTCGGGGAAATATATATTCCTCCTGAAAGCAGTCAATTTAGCGTTTGCCTTATCTCGTGCTTCGACAGACAAACCCTCTCTTCTGAGAAACACAATGATGTCATCTGTCATCTTGATAAATTCTTGCTCTGTCAAGCTCTTGCAATCAAAATCGAGGTCTTCCGAAAATCTGTCTATCCCTTTGATAAGCCTAAGATTAGTCCCGCCTATGAATGCCAGCTTACCGATATATGGAGAGGACGACAAATAGTCAAGAACCATAAGTTGAATATACTCTTTCAATATATGCTTTTGAAAATCTGCCCTTGTTGCGATAT
Organism: Bacteroidales bacterium; assembly: GCA_004551865.1. GTDB lineage: Bacteria > Bacteroidota > Bacteroidia > Bacteroidales > P3 > Onthomorpha. Next base: position 2,533 of record SFPR01000039.1, on the reverse strand, counting down.
GGGCAGGATAATACGAAGAAATATAATTGAGGTCTATCATAATTTATATACTTTTAGAAGTTTCTCCACTCGACAATCCAAAGCCTTGTTGCCTATTCTCTGCTGATACTCTGCCAAACGGTCAAGGTTAAGTTCCTCCGTCATATAATAATCGTCAAGACGCAGTTGCTCCAATTCCTCTTCGGTATCATAAAAAGGATAGAGATAAAGCAAATCCAACAAGGCTTTTTCGGGCAAAGCCAAGAGCCAAGTTTGTTGAGGGGAATTGACAACGGCAGTATTTGGAGCAAGCAACACCGGCTTGTAGCCAAAAAATATATCGGGTTTGACACTTTGGTAAGAATACTGCCCAAATTTGTTTTCAAAATTGGTGGTTTTGAGTGTCGTTACAGACGTTATTTTCGCAACTGCCTCGGGAATCATTCCATAGATGCTCAATGCCGTATGAAGGCTGACGTATGAGGGACGATAAATTCGGCAAGCCACATAACGAGAAAAGCCGCATCGTTGCAAAAGTTCGGGAAAAGAATACCAACCCTGCCTCAATTTGACAAGCAACCCCCTTTGCGACCACCGACTGAGGTTATTCCTGTCAAACAAAGGGAAGAACACTCTCGCCTGATGAACCGAAAAACACCCCAAGGGCAGCAGTTCAGACTTAAATTCTAAAAAACTTGGCACGCTATTTCATTTCTAAAACACTGCAAAAATAGTACTTTTTGGAAATATATCATGATTTCTTGATACTTTTTGCTCAAAATTCTACCCTAAATCGACATTTTGCCGATAGTAGTTGAGGAGTGATTGTGTTTGCCTACGCTGTCGGATTTAGAACTTTTCCAATCGAAAGAGAGGCTATTTGTCCTGCTTTTTTGCCGAGCGAACTTGTTCGGTTGTTATGATGTTGTTCATTATCGCATACAGCACCAAGGCAGCCGAAGAGTGTATGTTGATTTTCTTGGCTATGTTTTTGCGATGAGTGGCAACGGTGTTTGTCGATATGCAAAGACGGTCGGCGGTTTCTTTGTTACTCATTCCCATGGCAATACAGCCTACAATTTCTTTCTCTCGTTCGCTCAGAGTGCTATCTCTCTCCTCCGAGAGAGCCTGATTGAACTTTCTGCCTCCCGAGGCTTCAATTCGCTTGACTTGTTCGACAAAAAGAGTAGTCTCCATCTTGCAATGGCAGGTCAAATCCTCCTCCAGCGTAAAGATGTCGTAAAGAAGAGAATTTAACAACATACCATCCGCATTTATGTCGTAGAACTTGATTATCAGCTCTCTGAGTTCTGACAATTTTTTCTCTATCGGGCTTCGATGCAACAGGCTCATGTCTATTGCAACAGGCTTTACCTGCTTTCCCTTCAACAAAGCATCTATGTAAGGAAAGACCTCCTTCTCCTCTTTCTCCATGTGCCTCTTGACATATAGCGCATACTCATCAAAGAACTTCAATATCATGAACGCCAATTCGTTATCTGTCAGACTGCCGACAGCTTCTATAAGTTTTTTCCTTATTGTGGGGAACAAATAATCAAGATAGTACTTGTGCGAATTTTGCAAATAGCCGAGCAGACACTCAATCGAAAGATTGACCTCAGGGTCATAAAATCTCACAGCCTTGGTGTGAAAGTTCAAGACCGCCAAAACAGTATTGCAATCCAACGCCTTTTCCTGACAAATCTGCCTTATCGTCCTGTCTCCAAAGCCGCAACCTATTCCGAAACGAGCAATGACACACAAAAGCTCCGGCGTTTGGCATATCACATCGTACAACTTATCATTTTCACAACAATATCCTTTCATCTCTCTTCAACTCTTGTATTAAAAATACCCTTTTTGCGGTATTGCCCACATAGGCAAATGACACTAATTTTGCAGCGTAAAAATTTGTAAGTCGTTTCTAAAATTTTAATTGTTCCTTCAAATTCGGAGGCGGAATGGTAAAGGGGTTTGACCGTTCCGCTTCTTTTTTTGTGCAAAGGTATAAAAAAATAGGACAATTTGACAAACATACAACTCAATATTTGTTCCACACGGCAGCTTGTTTGTCAGAATAAATCATTATTTATCAATCAGAAAGCAAAACGCCGAGTTAAGAAAATAAGTCGGCGTTTCAGTCGGACAAAACGCCGAGTCGTTTTGCTGAAATGGCGTTTTGTTGTATCTGATTTGCAGAGGTTTACAAATGCGATTACCTCTTTTCTCTTTGCCATGCTTATTTTGAATTGGACAATATCAGAAAAACAATTCAACAATTTTTGAAAAAAAATTTGTCATTGAACAACAATTTTGTATCTTTATGGCATCAAATGTGAATTTGGATAGTTACACTTCGCTATATCCAAATCCTGCAAGCAAGAGCGTGAACGTGGTGTGTTCGTACAAGATTAAGGGCTATACCCTTGTTGATGCAACAGGTCGCGAACTCCTTTCGGGCAAATGCAACGCCAACAGCATGGCTTTGGACGTCTCCTCCTTGCAAAAAGGCGTTTACTTCATAAGACTTCAAACCGCCAAAGGCTCTGTCGAA
>SFPR01000038.1 GCA_004551865.1 Bacteroidales bacterium | reverse complement strand
TTTTAAAGGAAATATCATGGATTTAAGTACATTAAAACCGGCAGAAGGATCGACAAAAAACCGAAAGAGAATAGGACGCGGACAGGGTTCAGGTCGTGGAGGTACTTCCACAAGAGGACATAAGGGAGCAAAGTCTCGTTCAGGATACTCTCGCAAGATAGGTTTTGAAGGTGGTCAAATGCCGCTATACAGACGACTACCTAAATCTGGCTTCAAGAATATCAATAGGGTAGAATATGTAGGAATCAATCTTGATACCTTGACCGAGTTGTCAGAAAGAACACAAATCAAGGATATTACCATTGATGTTTTGAGACAACATGGTTTGTTATCTTCGGGAAAAGATAGAGTGAAGATTCTTGGAAGAGGAGAATTAGGTACAACAATCAACGTAACAGCACATTCATTTTCAAAAACAGCGAAAGCTGCAATCGAATCAAAAGGTGGTGTTGCATCAATAATCTAACAGCCGATGAAACGATTTATCAATACAATAAAGAATATCTGGAGTATTAAGGACTTGCGAGATAGAATTCTCTACACCTTGGCTTTGATTTTGATTTATCGAATCGGATCGTATGTTGTTATTCCCGGAATAAATCCTTCGGATTTGGCGGGATTGCAAGAGCAAACAAGGGACGGAGTATTGGGATTGTTGAATATGTTTTCCGGTGGAGCATTTTCCAATGCATCTATCTTTGCATTGGGAATAATGCCATATATCACGGCTTCCATCGTAATGCAATTGCTTACGATGGTAGTTCCGTATTTCACCAAAATGCAAAGAGAAGGTGAAAGCGGCAGGAGAAAAATCAACCAGATGACACGTTGGCTCACAATCGTTGTTTGTATATTCCAATCATTTGCATATCTTGCAAACCTTAGAGCGCAAATCAATGGAGCTCACATATATAGTATTACAGGTTCGGATAGTCCGAATTTCTTTAATTGGGTATTGCCAATTTCGATAATGCTTACATGTGGAACTTTATTTGTAATGTGGCTCGGAGAGAGAATTACAGATAAGGGAATCGGTAATGGTATATCGTTGTTGATTATGGTCGGTATTGTTGCCCGTTTACCATTTGCTTTGTTTGCAGAGTTTGCATCGAGAATGGAAGAGCAGGGTGGACAGTTGGTAATCTTCTTTGTTGAGTTGATTGTATTGTTGGTTGTGATTATGTTGTGCATATTGTTGGTTCAGGGAACAAGACGAATCCCTGTGCAGTATGCCAAGAGAATAGTCGGCAACAAACAATATGGAGGAGCAAGACAATATGTTCCTATCAAGGTCAATGCAGCAGGAGTTATGCCGATAATCTTTGCCCAAGCAATCATGTTTATTCCTGTTACTCTTTTTGGATTTTCGAGTTCTGAGAGCATGACAGGAATTAAGGCTGCTCTGTCCAATTTTGACGGATTTTGGTACAATGCCATCTTTGCCATATTGATAATTGTGTTCACATACTTCTATACAGCAGTGGCAATCAATCCAAAACAAATGGCTGACGACATGAAGAAGAACGGAGGGTTTATCCCCGGTATAAAACCGGGAAAGAAAACAGAGGAATTTTTCGACAATGTCCTCTCAAAGATAACACTTCCGGGTTCAATCTTTTTGGCAATCATTGCAATTCTTCCTGCGATAGTGAGATTGTTCGGAGTTAATCAACAATTTGCTCAGTTCTATGGAGGAACATCTTTGTTGATTTTGGTCGGAGTGGTATTGGATACCCTTCAACAAATTGAAAGTCATTTGTTGATGAGACATTATGACGGACTTACAAAATCCGGAAGAATTAAAGGAAGAGGTCAGCTCTGATGAAATACACTTTGCACGACGATGATACAAATAAAGAGTAAAGAAGATATAGAGCAACAAAGAATAAGTGCATTGAAGGTAGGCGACACCTTGGCGGAAGTGTCTAAGTACATCAAGCCGGGTGTTACTACCGCATATTTGGATAAAATTGCAGAACAATATATCTTAGATATGGGAGGAGTTCCCACCTTTAAGGGCTATTGTGGTTATCCTGCTTCTTTGTGTATATCGATTAACGAGGTGGTCGTTCATGGCATTCCGGGAAAGAGGGAAATCAAAGAAGGCGACATTGTTTCTATTGATTGCGGAGTAACATATAATGGTTGGGTTGGTGATTCGGCTTACACCTTTGCACTTAAAGGAGTTTCGGAAGAAGTATCGCAACTATTGAAAGTTACCAAACAATCTCTTTATCATGGTATTGATAAGTGCAAAATTGGTCAGAGAGTAGGCGATTTGAGTAATTGCATACAGACCTACTGTGAGGAGTTCGGATACGGAGTTGTCAGAGAGCTTTGCGGACACGGCGTCGGAAGACAGATGCACGAAGATCCGAGTGTACCAAACTACGGCAAAAAAGGAACAGGACCTAAGTTTCGAGAAGGTATGGTGATAGCGATAGAACCGATGATAACCTTAGGGAACAAGGAAGTGTTGTTTGAGGCCGATCGTTGGACTTGCAGAACGGTCGATTACTCTCCCGCCGCACACTTTGAACATGACGTTGCGGTAACAGCAGACGGACCGGATATTTTGTCAAGTTTTGAGATTATAGAACAGACCATAAAGACGAATATTAACTTAGAGCAAATTTGATATGGCAAAACAAGAATCCATACAATTAGATGGAACGGTATTGGAGTCGTTGGGTAATGCGATGTTCAGTGTCGAGTTGGAAAACGGACATGTCATCAAGGCCACTATATCCGGCAAGATGAGAATGCATTACATCAAGATATTACCCGGAGACAAAGTACAAGTTGTGATGACCCCGTATGATTTGACAAGGGGACGAATAACATACCGACACAAATAGGAAACTGCAAAAAGATAAGAACAAAATAAAATTTACCGAAGAAGATGAAAGTTAGAACCTCAGTAAAGAAAAGATCTCCCGAATGTATAGTCGTTCGTAGAAAGGGAGTTGTCTATGTTATCAACAAGAAAAACCCTAAGTACAAGCAAAGACAAGGTTGATTTTTTTGTAAAGACAGAGACAAGGTTAATTAAGTAATTTAATAACAGAAAGAATTTATGGCAAGAATTGCAGGTATTGACTTACCAAAGAACAAAAGAGGTGTCATCGGATTGACCTACATTTACGGAATAGGTAAAAGTTTGGCATCGCAAATATTGGCAAAGGCCGGTATCGATGAGAACAAGAGGGTAAGCGAATGGAGTGATGACGAACAGAATGCAATCCGTACCATCATAGGAGAAGAGTACAAGGTGGAAGGAGCATTGCGTTCAGAGGTACAGATGAACATCAAGAGATTGATGGATATAGGCTGTTACAGAGGTATTCGTCATAGAAATGGATTACCACTACGCGGACAAAGCACAAAGAACAACGCTCGTACACGTAAAGGTAAGAAGAAAACAGTTGCAAATAAGAAGAAAGTAACTAAGTAGTAAGTTTTTAAGTTTAACATGAGTGCGGACTATATTATTTTGAAATTTGGAGCATTCATAAGTAGTAATCAATAAATATTGCAAGAACAATATGGCAAAAAGTTCTAAACCAACGAAGAAGAGAGTAGTTAAGGTTGAACCGGTAGGAAAAGCATTCATCTTTGCATCGTTCAACAATTGTATTATTTCGTTGACAAACAACGCAGGTCAAGTTATAGCTTGGTCATCTGCGGGAAAAATGGGATTCAGAGGTTCTAAGAAGAACACCCCGTATGCATCACAAATGGCAGCTGAGGATTGTTCCAAGGCAGCGTTTGACTATGGCTTGAGAAAAGTAAAAGTATTTGTGAAAGGACCCGGAGCAGGACGTGAGTCTGCAATCAGAGCAATAAACGCCTCAGGAATAGAAGTGTTGGAGATAACAGATGTTACGCCACTTCCTCACAACGGATGTCGTCCTCCAAAGAGAAGAAGAGTATAACAAGGTATTTTTTTAAGACAAAAAAGATTAAACTATGGCAAGATATATTGGTCCTAAAAGTAAGATAGCGAGAAAGTTTAGAGAACCTATTTACGGAGCAGACAGAGCGTTTGAGAAGAGAAATTATCCTCCCGGACAACATGGTTTCAACAAGAGACGTCCAAAACAATCTGAGTATGGAATGCAGTTGATGGAGAAGCAAAAAGCAAAATACACATACGGTATTTTGGAGAGACAGTTCCGCAACTTGTTTGAGAAAGCATCTCGAAAGGGAGGTATTACAGGTGAAGTTTTGTTACAACTCATCGAGTCGAGACTTGATAACGTAGTTTACAGATTGGGCATTGCTCGTACAAGAAATCAAGCAAGACAACTTGTATCCCACAAACACATAACGGTGAACGGAAAAGTGGTAAACATACCATCATATTTGTTGAGAGCAGGAGATGTTGTCGGAGTGAGAGAGCGTTCCAAATCGTTGGAAGTTGTTGAGGACTCGCTATCATCGAGAACAAATTACTCTTGGTTGGACTGGGACGCAGATAAGATGGAAGGCAAGTTTATGAACTACCCTGAAAGAGCCGACATTCCGGAGAACATAAGAGAGCAGTTGATAGTTGAGTTGTATTCTAAGTAAGATTAAATAAAAGTAAGTAAATGGCCATATTAGCTTTTCAACAACCTGACAAGGTTATCATGATAGAGTCGGACGACTTCAAAGGAACGTTTGAGTTTCGTCCCCTTGAACCTCGTTACGGAGTAACAATAGGAAATGCACTGAGAAGAATCTTGGTGTCATCTTTGGAAGGATTTGCAATAACCTCCATAAAGATTGATGGTGTAAACCACGAATTTGATACTATCCCAGGGGTTATCGAAGACATGACAGAGATAATCCTAAATCTAAAACAGCTTCGTTTCAAGCGACAAATAGAGACAGAGGATAGAGAGACCGTAAGTTTCAAGATAGAAGGCAAGAATGTTTTCAAGGCAGGAGACATCAACCAATATTTGAGCGGATTTCAGATATTGAACACAGAAGTTGAGATTTGCCACATGGAGCCTTCGGTTTGTCTTTCGATGGAGATAACCATAGAAAAGGGTAGAGGATATGTGCCTGCTGAGGAGAACAAGAAAGCAGATGATGCAATAGGAACCATAGCGATAGACTCCATTTTCACACCAATCAAGAATGTGAACTACACTGTAGATAACTATCGTGTAGAACACAGAATTGACTATGAAAAGCTGACAATAGAAGTTACCACCGATGGTTCTATCACACCAAAAGACGCTTTGAAAGAAGCAGCATCAATATTGATACAGCACTTCTTATTGTTCTCAGATGAGAAAATTTCAATAAAGACAGACTCAAAAACTCCGACAGAAGAGTTTGACGAAGCCACATTGCACATCAGACAGCTCTTAAAGACCAAGTTATTGGATTTGGATTTGTCAGTCAGAGCTCTCAACTGCTTGAAGAGTGCAGAAGTAGAGACTTTGGGCGATTTGGTAGCGTTCAACAAGCAAGATTTGTTGAAGTTCCGCAACTTTGGAAGGAAATCCCTCACAGAGTTGGAAAATTTGGTCAAGTCTAAGAATTTGGAATTTGGTATGAATGTTTCAAAGTATAAATTAGAAAAAGAGTAACGAGAGATGAGACACGGTTGTAAAGTAAATAAACTATCAAGAACACACGCTCACAGGGTAGCCATGCTATCGAATATGGCGTCTTCATTGATAATACACAAAAGAATAACCACCACAATGGCCAAAGCAAAAGCACTAAGAGGCTATGTGGAACCATTGATAACAAAAACCAAGGCAGATTCAACACACCAAAGACGTATCGTTTTCAGCTATTTGCAAAACAAAGAAGCTGTCAAGGAACTATTTGGCGAAGTGGCAACCAAGGTGGCAAATCGTAACGGCGGCTACACAAGAATATTGAAACTTGGCAGACGTTTGGGCGACGGAGCAGAAATGGTAATGATGGAGTTGGTGGACTACAACGAAGCAATGTTGAAAGACACCACTGCAAAGAAAGCAAAGACCACTCGTAGAGGAGGCAAGAAGAAAGCAGCAGCACCCGAAGCAGCTGCAACTGAGCCTGCCGCAGCAGAGGTTGAAGCACCTGTTGCAGAGGAGAAAGCAGAATAAGTTTCTACCAACAGAATTGAAAAAGAGGCGTTCAAATAACTTGGACGCCTCTTTTTTATACATTAGTACAGATATTCTGTTTCTCTATGTCTTTGGAATGAAAGTCCGCAAAAGTTTAGTTAAGTGGCAGAGTGTAAGCGATGTCCCGAGCTAATGATGCCATAGAATTGCTGTGGTTGTTGAGAAAGAGTACAAAAACAGCCAAATGATATGGATACCGTAACCATGTGGGCTGAAATGTCGGACAAGGCTACCAATGCTCGGCAAAGTGCCGCCCCTGATACACAGTCCGGAACGCTATCCTTGATTGACGTAGCAAGGATATGAAAAGATGCTCAGACTGCATAAGAAATTATGAAATTAGGCATTGACGTCATTACTGATGTAGAAGAGGTGGACAAGTAGATATTGCAGGACGTAAGTATCTTGTAACTCTATCTTCTCGTTCTGTCAATCTGAAATGGGGAGTTGGTCAGCCGACTCTTGGTTTTGGTAGGCTGAAAGCTCGATTTTAGTAGCCGAGGATTTTAAGCATTGATTTGTGGCTTTGTTCCTTGGCGAACAACTTGGTGAACCATTCTCCGTTTTCGTCCTTGTCCAAGATTATGTGCTTTGGTTGAGGTATCAGACAGTGCTGAATGCCTCCATAACCGGCAAGGCTCTCTTGATAGGCTCCCGTGTGGAAGAAACCAATGTAGAGAGGCTCTTCCTCATTGTTGGAATACTTGGGAAGGAAAACAGCATTGGAGTGCGTCTCAGCCGAATAGTAGTCCTGACTATCGCAAGTCAAACCTCCGAGGAATACTCTCTGATATTCATTGTCCCACTTGTTTATCGGCAAGAGAATAAAGCGTTGTCCGATACCCCAAGTGTCGGGCAGGGTAGTGATGAACGAAGAGTCAATCATATACCACAGCTCACGGTCGTTTTGTCTCTTTTGGTCTATTATGCTATACAGAATACAACCGGCCTCACCCACGGTGAACGAACCAAATTCGGTGAATATATTCGGCTCTTCTATGCCCTGTTTGTTACATATATCTTTTATCTGAGCGAGTATCTCTTCAGCCATATAGTCATAATCGTACTCAAAGCCGAGCGAGTTCTTTATCGGGAAACCACCACCAATGTCCAAAGAATCCAAGTCGGGGCAAATCTTCTTTAATTCGCAATATACGTTTACACACTTTTGCAACTCGTTCCAATAGTAAGCCGAGTCTTTTATTCCCGTGTTGATGAAGAAGTGCAACATTTTGAGCTTGAACTTTGGATTTGAAGCAATTTTGTTTTTGTAGAAGTCCAAGATGCAGTTGTATCTTATCCCCAATCGAGAGGTGTAGAAGTCAAACATCGGTTCTTCTTCGGAGGCAATGCGTATTCCGACGTTGCAAGCAGTCTTGACGTTTTCGTCCAACAAGTCAATCTCCTCAATGTTATCAATTATCGGAATGACATTACTAAAACCATTTGCAACAAGTTCGGCAATATTCTCGATATATTGAGGTCTCTTGAAACCATTACACAATATATATTGACTTTTATCGACCTTTCCCTGTTCAAACAACTCGTTTATAATGTTTATGTCGAAAGCCGACGAAGTCTCCAAGTGAACATCGTTTTTTATCACCTCGTCCAACACAAAAGAGAAGTGAGAACTCTTAGTACAATAGCAATAATTGTACGAACCCTTGTAGTCGGTCTTTGCGATTGCAACATTAAACAATCGCTTAGCTTTTTGAATTTGGGAACTTATTTTTGGCAGATAGGTGATTTTTAGAGGAGTCCCATATTGCTTTATTATATCCATGAGAGGAATATCGTGGAAAGTAAGCTCGTTTTCCTCCACGGCAAACTCTTCTTGCGGAAATTCAAAAGTTTGCTCAATCAAATCGTTGTACTTGTTCTTCATCTCTGTTTATCCGACTTAATTACTTTGTGTTTCTTTTGTCAATCCGACTTGCTCGGATTGTGCTTTATTCGGGCTGCAAAGATATAACAAAATGATATTAGTACAAAGCAAAAAATGCACCCTTTGTCAAAAAAAAGCGTTTTATTCATCGACAGCAGGCTTTTGTGCATAGTATTTTTGCTCGAAAGCTATGCCGATTGCCGATTATTTTATAATTTTGCCGCCTGAAAATAAAACAAATAACAAATGAAAAGAATATCATTGTTCAAGAGCCTCACGCTTGTTCTTTGTGCAGCGGTTGGATTTGGGGCTTGTTCTCAAAAAACTCAAAGAGTTGATTTGGGAGAATTGAAAACGTTGGAAGACTCTGTGTCTTATGTGCTTGGATTGTCAGAAGGTATGGGCATGAAGTCGCAAGGCTTGGAGATAAATCCCGAAATCTTCATAAGAGCCTACCAACAAGGCTATGCCTCCGATACGGCAGGAGTGATGAGTATGCAGCAAATGCAAGAAGTGATGCAGAAGTATCAAACCAAGGTCATGGAAAAGCAACAGGCAAAGGCAGCACAAGATGCCGTTCCATATCGTCAGGCAGCCGAAAAGTTCCTTGAAGCAAACAAGACCGCCGACGGAGTAAAGACCACCGCATCGGGCTTGCAGTACAAAGTAATCAAGGAAGGCAAAGGTGTCAAGCCGACTTCTGCAGACGACAGAGTCCGCATTCAATATAGTTTGTCGGTACTTGGCAAAGACGGAAAGATTTCCCAACCAATCGAAGACACATTCCAAAGAGGCGGCGAACCTGTAATCTTTGCAATGAACGGTCTTATCAAGGGAATGGAAGAAGGATTGTCGATGATGAATGCAGGAGCAGTCTATGATCTTTGGGTAAGTCCCGACCTTGGTTACGGAGACTATCCTTCGGAAATGATACCTGCCGGCAGCTTGCTTGTCTTCCATGTCGAAATGGTGGAAGTATTGCCTGCACAAACCAAGTAAACGTAAAAGCAGAATAAATACTCATAGCGAAAACGAGAGTGTCCGCCGCTTGCAACAAAGCCTTTGGACACTCTCGTTGTTTTTATTTTGTTTGATTATTCAGCTTTTCGACTGACTGCAAGCAAACCGCAACAAGTCAAAAGAGCATTCAACACCAACAACTCGAAGTCAAAACTATAATTGAACCAAGCCTGCGAATTGTTGTTGAGAATAAAGCAAATCACGGGAGAGATAATGCACACCCAAGGCACAGCCCTATCGTTCACCTTTCGTTTGGTCAGAATGCCGAAAGCAAACAATCCGAGCAAAGGACCGTAAGTTATGGAAGCAATCTGATAGAGAGTATCAATCAAGTGTTTATCCCTATGTTCCGAATAGAAGATGATTATTACCACAAAGAGCAGAGCAAAGCACAAGTGAACCAAATGCCTTATGTTTGTCTTTTTCTTTTTGCTCCACTCGGTCTTTTCTTCCATTTTTAGTTGGTCTATGCAAAACGAAGTAGTCAGAGAAGTCAAAGCCCCGTCCGACGAAGGGAACAAAGCCGAGATAAGCCCCACAATGAACACGATTGCCGCAAAAGGAGTGAGCGAGTTGAGAGCGATATAAGGGAAGAGGTCGTCGCCGCTTGCCGTTATACCCTCTTTCTTTGCAAAGATATACAAAGCACTGCCCAAACACAAAAACAAGAAGTTCACCGCAGGAAGAATGAAAGCAAAGCTAAGCATATTCTTCTGTGCCGATTTCAAATCCTTGCAGCTTAGATTTTTCTGCATCATCTCTTGGTCGAGACCGGTCATTGCAATAGTGATGAACATACCTCCCAAAATCTGTTTCCACCAGCACAACCGACTCGAAAAGTCGGTGTTTATGAAAGTGAAGTAGTCGCTTTTCACAACCTGATTGAACATTCCCATTCCCGAAAGGCCCATTTGTTTTGCCACCAAGAAGAAACTGATTACCAAGGCAGCAATCATGCAAGTTGTTTGCAAAGTATCTGTCCACACAATCGTCTTTACGCCACCTCGCAGGGTGAATAGCAAAATCAAAATCAAGAACAAGAACACCGTGAGCGGAAAAGAAATTCCCCAATAAGAGAACACAAACTCATAAAGTACCCATATCACAATGAACATTCTCAGACTTGCACCCAAGGTTCGCGAGAGCAAGAAGAAGAAAGACCCTGTGCGGTGAGTTGCAGAGCCGAAGCGTTTTTTCAAATACTCATAAATCGAAATCAAGTTGAGCTTATAATACAACGGCAGCAACACAAATGCAATCAAGACATAGCCAATCAGATAGCCCAGAACCGTCAGCATATAAGTAAACTGCCTCTGCTCCACCCAGCCGGGTACAGACATGAAAGTAACACCGCTCAAACTTGCCCCTATTGCCCCGTATGCAACGACGAACCACGGACTTTTTTTATTGCCGGCAAAAAACGACTTACTATCAGCCTTTCGAGATGTTACGAAAGTGATGCAAAAGAGCAACAAAGTGTAGGCTGCAAAAACCCAAAAGATAGTTTGTTCCATCAAAAAAACGTTTAATGTTGAAAAATACAGCGTTTCATTTGGAGACAATCGCCGCACCAAGTTGCAAAAACAGCATTTTTACAACACAAAAACAACAATTTTGCACTCAGAAAGCGTCAAAATATATATCTTTGCCAAACAAAACGAGAGCAAAGGTAAGAAAAATATGGAATATTCATCATCTGTGCTTGCAAAAGCAGTCAATGAGTTTGCCAAACTGCCCGGAGTGGGAGAGAAAACTGCACTGCGTTATGCCCTTTGGCTTTTGAAACAAGACAAGGAAGCAGTCGCCATGTTTGCCGACAGTCTTTCCGACCTCAAAGACAAAGTCTTTCACTGCCAAAGGTGCAACAATCTTTCCGATACACCACTTTGTCCGATTTGTCAAGACACAGAACGCAACACAAAGCAAATCTGTGTTGTCGAAACAATCAAAGACGTCATGGCAATAGAGAACACCGACAGCTACAAAGGGGTTTACCATGTCCTTGGCGGAGTAATCTCTCCTGTTGAGGGAATAGGAGTAGGCGATATAAAGATAACCCAACTGCTTTCGAGAGTAAAAAGCGAAGCAGTCGAAGAAGTTATACTCGCCCTGCCCACCACAATGGAAGGCGATACCACAGCATTTTACATACACAAGCTCTTGGAACACGAAAACATCAAAGTCTCCGCCCTTTCTCGCGGAATATCTATGGGAGAGGGTGTCGAATATGCCGACGAGCAAACTCTGGCACGCTCGATAGCCCTAAGACAATCATTTGACGAAATATACAAACATTAAAACCAAATACAAAGAAGCATCATGGAAACAAACAATCAGAGAAAAACCCCGACCGTCTTGGTACCATACGATTTTGGTCCAAAAGCAAAGACAGCCTTGCAGGAAGCAATCAAGGTTGCGGACTTTATCAAGGGACAAATATACCTTTTGTCGGTCTTGCAGGCATCTAACTTCTTTGCCGAGTTGTTCAAAAGCGAAAAACAGCAGCGAGAAGAGAGAAGACATGTAGAGAACAAACTGAAAGAAGTCATCTTGGAAACCCGAAAAACCTACCATGGCAACATTCGCTATATTGTAGAACACGGTTCGCCTGCCGAAGTCATCTTGGAGCAGGCACAGATTCGCAATGCACAATATATAATAATGGGAAAGATGTCCTCAACAGTCAGTGCATTCCACTTTATCGGACCATTGACGATGCACATCATAGCCTCGGCACCCTGCCCTGTGATAACAGTGAGCGAAAACTCCATAGAGAACGGACGATTTGACAATATCCTCTTGCCGATAGACCTTTCAAAGCAAACCTTGGAGAAGATAAATGCCGCCATATCATGGGCAAAGTACTACAAATCTACGGTCCACTTGGTAGGAGTAGTCAAAAGAGGAACTAACCTCGTATCCTCACGACTTGTAAAGAAACTCGAAAAAGCCAAATGGGTAATAGAACAAGAAGGCATCAAAGTAACAGCTCAGGCATACATCGAAGACGAAAGACCGATAGAAGAAGTAATTCTCACTCATGGCAAGAGTGTCAATGCCGACATCATGATGATAATGACCCACCAAGAGTTGAGCCTTACCGACAACTACATAGGAGCAGTGGCACAGAACATGATAAAAAAGAGCGAAATACCGACACTCTCATTCACCTCAAAGGCAATCACCAATGCCGACAACCTCATTGCCAACTTCCTGCCGGTCGATATGTTTGAAGTAAAAGAATGACAACATTTCCTTTGGCAAAAGCAAAAAGGCGGTTCGTTTTTTTACCCTCAAGCTCTGCCACTTCGGGAAGATTTACTAATTTTGCAACATGAAAACCATAGTCAGCGGAATGCGTCCGACAGGCAACCTGCACTTGGGAAGCTATTTCGGAGCTTTGAAAAATTTTGTACGGCTTCAAGAGCAAGCCAAATGTTATTTCTTTGTGGCAGACTACCATTTGCTCACAACCCACCCCAACCCTGCCAACCTGCACCAAAACGTCAAAACCATTTTGGCACAATACATAGCGTGCGGCTTAGACCCCGATAAAGCAACGATTTATATCCAGAGCCAAGTACCTCAGGTCGTTGAGCTTTATATGTTTTTGAACATGAACGCCTACCTTGGCGAGTTGGAGAGAGTAAGCTCCTTCAAAGACAAGGTAAGACAAAACCCGCAGAATGTAAATGCAGGACTGCTCACCTATCCGACCCTTATGGCAGCCGACATACTTCTTCACAAAGCAGACGCAGTACCTGTTGGCAAAGACCAAGAACAACATCTCGAAATGACACGCACCTTTGCTTCACGGTTCAACCGAATGTATTCGGTCGATTACTTTACCGAACCGGTAGCATACAACTTTGGCAACGAGCTTGTCAAAGTTCCCGGCTTGGACGGCAGCGGCAAGATGAGCAAGAGCGTAGGCGAAGCCGCAACACTCTATCTTGTTGATAGTCCCGAAGTCATTCGCAAAAAAATAATGAAAGCCAAAACCGATGCAGGACCGCAGGAGAAAAACTCACCCAAGACACCCGAGATAGAAAACCTCTTCTCGCTCTTGAAACTCGTCAGTTCGGAGGACATAGTTCGTCAGTTTGAGGACCTGTATGCCGATTGCACCATAAGATATGGCGACTTGAAAAAGCAACTTGCCCAAGACATGGAAACATTCATTGCACCAATAAGAGAAAGAATAAAACAAGTCGAAGCAGACGACGACTACCTGTCAAAAGTTGCCCGACAAGGCTGTGAGAAAGCCATGGAGTCAGCATCAAAAACCATCAGGGAAGTGCGAGAAATCATAGGCTTTCGTCCCTTTTGAGAGAACAACAATACATAGTAAACAATAAAAACAATAACAAAGTATGTCAGGACACAATAAATGGTCAACAATTAAGAGAAAAAAAGGAGCTTTGGACAGCAAACGTTCAAAAATCTTTTCCAAAATCATTAAAGACATCACCGTTGCGGTCAAGGAGGGCGGACCCGACCCCGATTCAAACGCACGTTTGAGACTTGCCGTTGCCAATGCCAAGGGAGCAAATATGCCGAAGGACACCTTGCAGAGAGCGATTAACAAAGCAGGCGACAAAAGCACCGCAGCACTACAAGAACTCACCTTTGAGTGTTACGCACCACACGGCATAGCAGTCTTTGTCGAGTGCCTCACCGACAACAACAACCGAAGCGTTGCCGCAGTACGTTCAATCTTCAACAAGTTTGGCGGAACAATGGGAACCAACGGCTCATTGAGCTTTATTTTCCAACGCAAAGGAGTATTTCAGATAGCAATCAAAGATGCAGACCCTGACGAATTGGAAATGGCATTGATAGAAGCAGGAGCAGACGAGATAGAAAGAGAAGACGACTACTTCACAGTCTATACCAAGATGGAAGACTTTGCCTCAATGCAAAAAGCATTGGAAGAAGCCAACATAGAATGTGAAAGTGCAGAACTTCAAAGAATACCGAACAGCACCACAAGCCTGCCGTTGGAAGAAGGCAAAAAAGTAATGAAACTCATCAATATGTTGGAAGAAGACGATGATGTACAAGCAGTATATCATACCTTGGAACTTACAGACGAGTTGATGGACGAAGAATAGACTTTGTCAGACAGACCACCCGCAATGTCAGTGCATTCCGCTCAAAGCAGAAGTATGACCTTGCGGGTGAATAATATCATACAAACAAGCATACGACCAAACACAGCGAACCTATGTTATACCTTGTACCCACCCCCGTAGGCAACATGGACGACATGACATTCAGAGCCGTCGAAGTACTCAAAAGCGTCAGCCTCATATTGGCAGAAGACACCCGAACCTCGCGAGTACTTCTCAACCACTTTGACATACACACCCCCTTGCAAGCCCACCACCTGTTCAACGAACACCAAAGTGTTGAGAGCATAGTTCAAAGGCTACTTTCGGGAGAAGACATAGCCCTGATAACCGATGCAGGCACTCCGGGCATATCCGACCCCGGCTTTTTGCTTGTCAGAGAGTGCGTTCGCAGCGGAGTAGAGCTGAGTGTGCTACCCGGAGCCACCGCCTTTGTACCTGCACTTGTGGGTTCAGGACTGCCATGTGAGAGATTTTGTTTTGAAGGCTTCCTACCGCACAAAAAAGGCAGACAATCCAAACTCGAAGCCCTCAAAAGCGAGCAACGAACAATGATATTTTACGAATCACCCCACCGCATAGCCAAAACCCTCGAACAATTCAAGCAAACCTTTGGCGAAGACCGAAGAGCAAGTCTTGCAAGAGAGATAAGCAAAAAGTTTGAAGAATTTCAGCGAGGCACGCTCTCCGAACTCTCTGCACACTATGCCGAAAAGACCCCCAAGGGAGAATTTGTCATAGTGGTCGAAGGCAGCAGCAAAGAATAAACTTGAAAGAATTAAGGATAAGAACGATGTTTACAAACAAGCTAAAAGTCGAGAATTTCGGACCAATCAAAGCAGGTTACGAAGCAGATGACGGATATTTGTCCCTCAATCAATTATCAGTTTTTTGTGGCACGCAAGGCACAGGCAAGAGTACCTTGGTCAAACTATATTCCACATTCGTGTGGCTTGAAAAAGCACTCATGAGAGGAGAAATGAAGGCAAGCTATCCGGTGCAATACTCTCGTTTTGTTAAGAAATATCTTGCCTATCACGGCATTGACACTTACGTTTGTCCCGATACATACATTCATTTCAAAGGACAATGTTACGATTTTGAGTATAAGGAAGGAACTTTCAGCCTCACCGAACACATTGATAACATAGGTTACCAACGACCACAAGTCATGTACTATCCCGCGGAGCGAAACCTACTAAGCTCAATAGTAGAAAAGGCTTCGGCAATCAAAGGACTGCCCGAATCGCTCTTGACCCTACAAACCGACTATCGCCAAGCCTGTCAGTCCATGTCAGAAGACGTATCACTTCCAATCAACAAAGTACGCTTTCACTACGACACACTCAATCAGATAGGACGCATTGTTGCTTCTGACCATACCGTTAGAATTGACAAAGCCTCAAGCGGATTGCAATCTGCAACCCCTCTTTACATCACTCTCAACCACCTTTATGAATGCACCTGCCTCGGAAAGCAATCCAACACCACCAAAGCAACCTCGAAAGAGCAGGAAACAATCGACAAGAGAATACACTCGCTTTTGCTTGACGACACAATAGACGACACCACAAGAAGTCTCCTTATAAAAAAACTATCCGACAACATCAACAAACGACTGATAAGCATCATTGAAGAACCCGAACAAAACCTCTTTCCCGACTCACAAGAGAAAGTACTCTACGAATTGATAAGACTTTCGGCACAAGCCGACAACCAGCTGCTCTTCACCACACACAGCCCATACATGATTAACTTTATAATGCTTGCAATCAAGGCTTTTCAGGTAGCACAAATAGCAACTGACGCCAAGGATAGGCAAACTATTGATACCATTGTGCCGTTGGGGTCTGCAATAGACGGAGAGAAAGTATCAATATACCAAATAGATTTGGAAGGCAATATCTGCCAACTACCAAAATATGAAGATATTCCGACCGATGACAACTATCTTAACACCATATTAATGAACACCAATACCAAATACTCCGACTTGGTCGAAATACAGATGCGCTATGAGTAAGCTCAGCTTTTTGAAACAATCCTACCGCATAGAAGAAGAAAAGAAGCATTCGGACTGCGGCATCATTGACCCGAAGAATTCCCTGCCTGCATTCACCACCTGCGACAAAAGCCTAAGGTGGAATGCCACCATAAACAATCCCAAAGAGCGAACATTTCAATTTGTTCCCATAGATAACAACATTATCATCTACAAATCCGATGGAAAAAGCAAAGAAAGCACCTGCGACGGAATGTTGCTTGTCGAACAAAATCAAATTCTTGCATTCATAGAACTCAAAGACACTCGCTCGAAAGGCTTTGCCGAAGCTCTTTCACAGTTGGAGAACACAATCAGACTATTTCTCCAAAACCACGACCCCTCTTCATTCAAAACCAAGCGGGCATACATTGCCAATATCGCCCACCCTCAGTTCCCATACAACAGAAAAGACGAAATAGAACACTTTCGTACCAAATACAAGTTTACTCTCCGACCCGAAACCAAGATAACATTTTAGTTTTACCTTAATTCCGCAAAACCATTATAAATTATACTTTTTAAGCACCTGAGCAACAAAAAGTTGCTCAGGATTTTGTCATGTCAGATTTTTCACTTA
>SFPR01000087.1 GCA_004551865.1 Bacteroidales bacterium | reverse complement strand
ACGATATTCTTATTCCCTATTTGAAAAGCGTCTATTCGCTTTCGCACTTTGAGGCAAACATTGTTCAATTTGCCTTTTTCATAGCCTACTTTGTGGGTTCGTTGGTGTTTTACCTGCTCTCAAAAAAAGGAAAGGACACAATATCGCTCTATGGCTACAAAACAACCCTTGTAATAGGCTTGATGACAGCCTCGGTAGCTTGTTTGATTTTTGCACTTTCGGCATATTTGCAAATGGGCTTTGCAGTCTTTTTGGCAGCTCTTTTCTTGCTTGGATTAGGACTTACTTTTTTGCAAATAGCAGCCAATCCTTTTGTGGCACTTATCGGCAATCCCGACACAGCTTCCTCTCGCCTCAATCTTTCGCAGGCGTTCAACTCCCTCGGAACAACCTTGGGACCGGCAATAGGAGGCTATTTGATATTCTCAATCTTTATTGACAAAAACGCCAACTCTGCTTCGGGAGTGATTTTGCCCTACTTGTTCCTCTCTTTGTTACTTCTGCTTTTGGCAGTCTTTATAGGATTTGTCAAAATTGGAGTTCATAAAGAAGAAACCACAGAAACAAAACACCAACGCTCCATTTTCTCCTATCCGTATGTGATTTTGGGAGCTTTGGGCATCTTTTTCTATGTGGGAGCCGAGGTGTCGGTGGGCAGCAATACCGTTTCATACCTCAAAGAGACCATGAACATGCCTGAAGCCCTCGCTTCGGCATACCTTTCTTACTATTGGGGAGGAGCAATGATTGGTCGTTTTCTCGGAAGTGTGAGCCTTAGCAAGATAAGTCGCACAAAGAAACTCCTCAGTATGCTTTTGCTTTCCTTGGCAGGCTTTTTTGTTGTCTTTACAATCAACTATTCCTTGCACGGATTGAACTTTGGCAGTGTGGTATTCTTTGTTTTCTTTATGCTTCTCAACTTTTTGGGATTTTATTTCGGAAAGGGCATTCCCTCACGTTTGCTTGCAGTCTTTGCTTTTGTGAATGTGGTTCTCATTGCAGCCTCAATGAGCCTTTCGGGCGAAGTGGCATTGTGGTCATTGCTTGCCGTAGGACTTTTTAACTCCATAATGTGGTCAAATGTCTTCACTTTGGCAATCGAAGGTCTTGAAAACCGAACAGCAGAAGCCTCGTCCATTTTGATAATGATGATACTCGGAGGAGCAGTCTTGCCACCTTTGCAAGGCATTGTAGCAGATTGCATAGGCATAAGATACTCATTCCTTATTCCTATGTTGTCATACGTTTACCTTTTCTTTTATGGAGTGAAGGGCTGTAAAATAGGGAAAACAAACTCTCAGATTAGATAATCGTCAGAGAATTTCATAGTATCCTTTCTGTTGTTTATTTTGGTCAGATAGGTATCTATATCTATGATAAGGCTGTTCACCGCCTCTTGATAAGAAGACCGCTCCTTGCTTCTGCCTTTGTGTTTGACACAAGGAGCTTCATTGTCAAAATCGAGCAGGCTTAGCTGCAAATCTATCATCTTACCCTGATAATCGGTGATTATCTTTGCCATTGATATATTTTTTATTTTGTTCAGCTTCTTAACAAGCGAGAGAGCAACTTCACGATTGTTCATTCCGACAATTAAAAGCACACAATTACATTGTTCCCACTGTTTTATGCAACAAGGAAGAGAGTTCTTGGCTTCCAAAAGAATGTACTTGCAACCATCGTTCATACTCTCAAAAAAGAAACTCTCCAATTTATCATATTTTCCCTCCGTATCAACCCATACATCAAACTCATCTTCCTTATAAAAATCTGTTCTTGCAGAGTGATTTACCTCTGAGGCAATCATAAAACAAGGAGAAAGAGACATTATCCCGATGATACTCAGATTTTCAAGCGGAATAGGTGCTTCCATTTTATCCGAAAAATCACTGATTTTTTGCATACAGACATTTTTTTTGCAAAAATAGCACTTTTTGCTTTGCTCTGCAAAAATAAAGTCTTACATTTGCAAGAGATATTTTTTTGTTGTAGAAATGAAGATGTTTCACAAAATATAGCAATAACCATGAACAACGCAACATTTTTCTTTGCAGAGCCAAAGAACGAGCCTGTTTTTTCTTATGCACAAGGCTCAAAGGAAAGAGAACTCTTGGAAAAAGAGATTAAACAACAGTATGACAAATGCGTGGAAATACCTCTTATCATAGGAGGAAAAGAAGTTCGCACGGGAAATATGGCAGATGTTGTCATGCCTTCCGAACACTCACATCTGATTGCCCGATACCACAAGGCAGACAAGAAAACAGTTGAAGAAGCAATCAAGTCTGCCATGGAGGCAAGAAAGAAATGGGAAAAGGTTGATTGGATTGACCGTTGCAGTGTGATGTTAAAAGCTGCCGAATTGCTATCGACCAAATACAGATATTTGATAAATGCCTCCACAATGCTCGGTCAGGGCAAAAATCCTTTCCAGGCAGAGATAGATTCGGCTTGTGAAACCATTGACTTTTTGAGATTTAATGCCTATTATGCCTCAAAGATATATGCTCAGCAGCCTTTTAGCGACCAAACTGCCATAAATCGCATGGAATACCGTCCTTTGGAAGGATTTGTGTATGCAGTTTCGCCATTCAACTTTACCTCCATAGCTTGCAATCTTAACATTTCACCTGTCTTGATGGGCAATGTAACAATTTGGAAACCTGCTTCCACAGCCATACTATCAAATTACTATCTGATGAAAGTGCTTCAAGAGGCAGGAGTTCCCGACGGAGTTATCAATTTTGTGCCGGGAGACGGAGCCACAATCTCGGAAGTTGTCTTCTCTTCGCCCGATTTTGCCGGAGTTCACTTCACAGGAAGCACAAGAACATTCAACGGATTTTGGAAACAAATATGTTCAAACATCGACAACTACAAGACCTATCCTAAAATTGTGGGAGAGACAGGAGGAAAGGACTTTATCTTTGCCCACAAGAGTGCAAACCCGCTTCAACTTGCTGTTGCAATCGTAAGAGGCGCTTTTGAATATCAGGGACAAAAATGTTCTGCAGCATCAAGAGCCTACATTCCGAACAACATTTGGGAAGAAACCCTTTTGCATATCAAGACCATGATACCGCAAATAAAGATGGGATCTTCCATGGGGCTTGGCAACTACATGAACTCGGTGATTGACGAAAAATCATTCGATACAATAAGCAGCTACATCAATCGAGCAAAGCAAAGCAAAGAAGCAGAGGTTGTTGTAGGAGGCGGATGCGACAAGAGCGTAGGCTACTTTATCGAACCGACAATCATTCTCACGACCAACCCACACTACGAAACCATGACCACAGAGCTTTTTGGACCAGTGATTACCGTATATGTATATGAGCAAGACAAGTATGAAGAAACCCTTGATTTGTGTGACAGCACCTCACCATACGGATTGACAGGCTCAATCTTTGCTCACAGCCGTTATGACATCGAAACAGCCATGCAAAAGCTCAGATATGCGGCAGGAAACTTCTATATCAATGACAAACCGACGGGAGCAGTGGTTGGCAATCAGCCTTTCGGTGGAGCAAGAGCAAGCGGAACAAACGACAAAGCAGGTTCAGAACTCAACCTATATCGTTGGATAAGCCCTCGTTGCATAAAAGAAACCCTCAATCCGCCGACCGACTTCACCTATCCGTTCATGAAATAAGGTAGATCGGTCAGTCTAAACCACAAAAGAGAGCAACTCGCACCAAATACTGCAAGTTGCTCTCTTTCTTTTCTATCTGTTATTATCTTCTTTCGATTAGCCGAAAAAGCCACACCCTGCAGAGGCAAAAGCGTTTTGTTTGTATTTTTGTCTTAGAAAGCCAAATAACAACTTCTTTCCATATTTTTCGACGATAAAAATCAAGGAATTTAAGCGAAGATTTCAAGTCGATTTCTCACCTGTTTTGAGAGCAAAATGAGGGCTTTTCGGACTGAGGTTTTGTCTTGCTTCAACAACATAAGGGTTTTTGCTCACTAACATGAAGTCTTTTTGAAAAAAGACGAAGTGTTAGCACACAAAAGACGAAGGAT
>SFPR01000086.1 GCA_004551865.1 Bacteroidales bacterium | reverse complement strand
AGGTCAATGACTTTTCCGCGAAAGGTCAATGACTTTTCCGCGAAAGGTCAATGACTTTTCCGCGAAAGGTCAATGACTTTTCCACAAAGGACAATTTTTATTATTGACAAATATTGACTTTTGTGCTATAATATTTTCGAGGTGATAATTATGCCACGAAGAAAAAAATTGCCTGCTGTGCCGAATTATAAGGGCTCGGCTCGGAACGCAGAAGATATGCTTGTGCAGAAGTCCACTCCCCTACAAACTCTATCGGAAACTAACCTAACATTGCCCGAATTCAAAATCCTTGACGCTTACTTATCCCGAATAGACAGCCACAAGCCCGATGAGCGTTACGTTCGCTTTGAAAAGGGCGAGCTCGAGCGGCTACTTGGAGTTACCCAACTGAAAAAAGAAGATTTATCCAAACGAATAGATAACCTCTTTCAAGTTATTACCATTCGTGACCCAAACAAGCCTAAAGGCTTCACCAAAATAGGCTTGTTTGAAAAGGCTGAAGCGTTCCAAGATGATGATGGGCTGTGGCAAATTGACCTTGCCTGTTCTGCTTCGGCAATGGAGTATGTGTTTAATATCGAAAATCTGCGCTATCTAAAATACAGGCTCAAGAACGTTATCGAGCTTACATCTCGGTATAGTTATGTGCTATATCTATATTTGGAAAAAAACCACAAGCGCAAGTGCTGGGACGTATCTCTTGATGAGCTGAAGCGCATATTAAATTGCACAAGTGAGAGTTATTCTGCTTACAAAGTCTTTAACGATAGAATTCTGAAATTATGTCATAAGGAAATCAACGAGAAAACGAACCTCTCATACACCTACGAGCCTATAAAAAGAGGGCGCAAGGTAACAGCTGTTAAGTTTACGATTGAAACTATCGCAACGGAAACCTTGAACCAAGCCGCCGAACAAGGACAAATCACTCTTAACGAGCTTGATTTGGCGGAAAAATCAGAAAAGGAGTATAGCAACAGCAACATTGCTCTGCTTGCCGATGCTTGCGGGAACGAGTTCAGTCAAGCCGAAATGGACAGCATTTTCGAGCTTATATCTACAAAATCTATGCCCGAAACATCAGAGGGAATATGGATTGCCCGATATCACTACCTTTCGCAGAAATACGCTATGATGAATGTCTATGCTGAAAAGCACGCCATAAAGGACAGGTACCGTTATTTTCTCAAGATTTTGGCGAACGATGGAAAGGAGATGAGCTGATGAAAGAGGACTACATAACGTTCGATTTTGCCAACGGCAAGATTGAAGTCCGCAACAGCGGAGAGCAAGGAACAATCGAAATGCCCGATTTGGCAGACAAGCGCACCGCCATTTATGCCGCGGCGGGATTGGAACAGATAGACGGAGAGGAGCTTCGGTCTGACGTTCGAGCCTTGTTTCATTCATTGGGGCTTGATGTCGAAATATAAGCACTAATGACAAAACCCGCCTTTATGGGCGGGTTTCGTGATTTACAAGTTATTCCGAATGGTATCGATATCTTTCAAGGCATTCTCTAATATTCTGCTTAAAATCGACGTATAGCCCTTTCCTAGCGATTTTGCGGTGGCTAGAGCTTGAGGAGAGAGCCGTATCGATACCGTCTGCTTGCAACGTTCTGCGCGGCGTTCTTCCGATACTCTCCTTAACTGCGTGAGTTGCTCTTTTGTAAGCGCTGGGCAGTCCTCATCAAACTCGATGGGTCTGTCCTTGATGGTTTCGAGCATTTTCCTTTGGCTATCGGTCAAAGGCGCGTGGATATCAATTTCCTTGCGTATAATCATAATACATTCTCCTTTCCTGACTTGTAGCTTTTCGGGCTGAAATCAGACGTACAGCTTCTCCTCGTTCGGTATAAACAACCATAACAACGCAAGCAACGTTGTCTATCATTCCTATGGTTATGTATCTGTCCTCGTCTTCCGAATGCTCCTCGTCATATATCTCAAGTCTGTTCTCATCGGCAAACACTCTTGCGGCTGTTTCAAAGTCAATTCCGTGCTTCTTGATGTTTGCTCGAGCTTTTTCATCGTCCCATTCAAATAACATCATACCCCTCCTCGATTATATTATATCATATCGTATTACAAAATGCAATACTTTTTGTAATACAATATGCAAAAGGGAAGTGCAGAGGGGAACGCTTTGCCCGACCTCCGCAGAGGTCGGAACTCCTCGGGGTGCAGGGGTTTACCCCTGCCACAATTACTTTTGGCTTGCCGAAAGTAGTATTGTGTTACTACCTTTGGCAAGGAAGACTTGACAGCAAGCCCGCAAAGGTGGTATAATCTTCGTGTGGGGACACGGAGATTATAGCCCTCGAGGGTGAGCTGGAAAGGAGAACGCAGACAATGGGAGTAACGATAAGCACGCATAACGGTTCGGCGGTCGCACGCGAACACAACGTCCGAAACTACAAGGTCGTGAGCAAAGAGCCACACATTGACTTGAATGGCTTGCACGAAACGTGGATTGACGAGCCTGTTCGACAAGCATACGAACGTCTGTTCGGTGAAGCTGTGGCAGAATACAACGCAAAGCAGAGCCGCCCAGAGCGGCGAATTTCGAGTTATTACAACGATATCTGCAAGGACAAAAAGAAACACCCTGTCTATGAGATGATTATAGGCATATACGGCAAGAACGAGGACGGAACGTCTATCTGCTCTGCCGAACAGGGTAAAGAGATTATGAGGGAATTTGTAGATACTTGGAAACAACGTAACCCGAATTTAGCCCTTATAGGCGCGTATTACCACGCAGACGAGGAGGGAGAGCCTCACGTCCACCTTGACTATATCCCTGTCGCTCACGGTTATTCTAGGGGCTTACAGACGCAAACAGGGCTTGTCAAGGCATTGGAAGAACAGGGAATAACCAAAACAGGCAAGGAAACGGCTCAAATTTTGTGGGAAAAGCAAGAAAACGATTACTTAACGGCTCTATGTGAAAGCGCTGGGCTTACTGTAAATCACCCTCGAGCAGAGGGAAGAATGCACCTCGATACGCAAACCCTTAAGCTGAAGACACGCGCCGAACAGCTCGAGCAAACAGTAAGCAGTTATGACAGGCAAATTCGGCAGATTGAGGACAAAACCGCCGTTGCAACGACACAACTCGCCGACATTAACAGCCAAATCACAGAAAAAAACGCAGAATTGCAAAATCTCTCAAATCTGAAAACAAATATAAGCGGTATGTACGATGAAATCGACCGTTTCAAGGCTGATAAGAAGTCTATTCCGTTCTCCAAGCGGGTGTCTGTGGACGAAAAACAGCTCGATGAAATCATCAAACTAGCGAAACAAGGTCTATCGGAACGGACAAAGAACTATCAGCTGGTCAGCAAAATGCGAGATATGATACCGAAAGAAGCTCACAAGAGCAAGCTTAAGGAGCGTGATGATGAAATATCGAGCCTAAAAGAAAAGGTTGGTCAGTATAATCACATAAAGCGAGCGATTTATAACTTAAACCTCGTTCCACAAGTAAACGAGGAACTCCATCGTATGCAGAGAGAAGAACAGGAGCAGAGTCGCTCATCGGAACGGGAACAGCAAACCCAGCAGAAGAAGAAATCTTCTCCGAAGCGGTAACAGGAAAGTTTTTTCTTTTTCAGTCCTGATTAGAAACGACCAACAAAAACTCGTTTAATCACCAACAAAAAGTCTTATAAAGACCAACAAAAAGTCTTATAGTTCCTCCGAGTTCACCTGTCTGAAAAAGAAAATTTTATCGAAAAAAATCAATCGGTCAATCCTTTTGTCGCGTATTTCGAGAGTGA
Organism: Bacteroidales bacterium; assembly: GCA_004551865.1. GTDB lineage: Bacteria > Bacteroidota > Bacteroidia > Bacteroidales > P3 > Onthomorpha. Next base: position 243 of record SFPR01000086.1, on the reverse strand, counting down.
AGCGAAATTATGGTTTCGTTTCCTTGATAGACTACTTGATTTCTTACTTGATTTCTTACTTGATTTCCTACTTGATATCGGCACTTGTAAAACCGCTATTTTATGCGGAATTTTGACACAATAGGTCAATGACTTTTCCGCGAAAGGTCAATGACTTTTCCGCGAAAGGTCAATGACTTTTCCGCGAAAGGTCAATGACTTTTCCGCGAAAGGTCAATGACTTTTCCACAAAGGACAATTTTT
>SFPR01000037.1 GCA_004551865.1 Bacteroidales bacterium | reverse complement strand
CTTGCTTGTTGTGGTAACTGTTTCGGCTGCGTTTTCGTTCAAACGAACTTCATAGCTTGTTGCAGTTCCGTTCCAAGTAAAGTCTGCAGATGTTTGTGTAATGTTGTTTACTGCCAAAGCGGTAGGTGCATCACAAGGCTGAGGAGGTTCGCCTGCCCAAACTTGTTGTATCAAAACATTGTCGATAACAGCTCCCTGCTGATTACCGCCTGAACTATCATTCTTCCAAACAAATACCAACTTCTTCATTGAGTTTGCAACATTAGGAATTGTAACAGAGAAATTCTGAGTTCCCGATAGCAAGTTCAAAAAGTAGTAGGTTGAATGGTTGGTGAACAAAACATTGTTTGAGTATGCTTTGTCAGCATAATAAGTCGATGTTGATGTTGCTGCTATGTAATTGGTGTCGGCATCAACCCAATATACTTTCAAGTAATCCCATGTACTTTCTCCTCCAATGGTCAAGTCGAAGCTGATTGTCAAAGAGTCGCTTTCACCTGTGTCAAACAACTTTTCTGCAACTACAATGCTTGTAGAAGATGTATTATATTCGGCTGAACTTCCTCCGTCTTTGGAAATGTACAATACTCCGTTGGTTTGGTTGTTAGGTGTTCCTATATGCCACTTATTTGTGTTGTTTCCATTCTTCAACATCCACTCTTGTGCGTCTGCTTCTTGCTCAAAGTTACAAGAATATGGTATATTTTCGGCAAGCATCGGAGTAGTGTACTCCACTTGTTCAAACGCTCTCACTGTATCTCCATTTGAACAAACAGATGCAAGTTGAAACGTGTAATTTGTTGCATATTCCAAATTGCTAATACTACCCGAATTGGTCATAAATTCCGCATAAGAATAAGTATCCTCATCTGATACCTTGTAAAATACGAGCCAATGTGAGTTCTCATCAGCACTCCAATTCAATTCGACATCGGTAGCATCATCGCCTCTTGCAACAGTCAATCCCTCAGGACGAAGACAGGCGGGTGCATAATCAACCACAACGTCATCTACATAAACTGTGCAACTATTCGATTGCGTAGATGAGGAGTATGGTCTCAAAGCAAGGACACTTCCGTTGCCTTCATAAGAAGTAAGGTTCACTTCTTTTTGTTCCCAAATGCCGCCATGCGATACATTTACCGTATCGACTGCAACAAACGTATCGTCCTCTACCACACCCACAATAATAGCACCATAAACGTTCTGTGATTTCAACTTAAACTGAATACTAAGGTTGCTAAGTTCCTCTTCAAATGTGGGCAAGAGTGCAGTGGAAGTGAAGTTGTTTGTCCTCAATGAATAAAAATACAGACTTCTTGAACCCGAAGCAGGAGCAGCCCCTGCAAGATTTATGTTGTCTCCCGTCCCCATTGCAAATTTATTCCAACAATCTGCATAAGCTTCAGTGCCGGAGGAAGAATAGCTGTCAAAATTCTCCAAATATGGCAATTCATCTACGCTATTGCAAAGTGTCTTAAATGCAAGCGAAGACCACACACTCTCCTCATCATTACCACAATCTGCCTTTACTCTGAAAGTATAATCGGTATTTGCATCAAGATTAGAGAACACAAAGAAAGTATCTGTTGTCGTTTGTTCTGTAATGTTTGTCCAATCAGTCTGTTCATTATCCTTTATCTGCAAAATATAGCTGTTTGAAGCTGTGTGCGGATTCCATGCAATGGTTGCATCGTTTGTACCAATTTCCGCAACATTCAATCCATTTACCGAAGGACAAGAGCCATTAGGATCTGTCATTGAAACATACGTTGCCGTCTGCATCGACAACCCGCTCACCGAAGTAAAATCAGACCAAACAGCACCAACCCAACCGTTTATGTTGTTTGTCCAACCATTCGATGTCAAAAACCAATAGGTCATACTAAATCCTGCCTGCCAACGATCTGCATCTTCAATGGGTATAAATCCGTCCACATCTGTCGAAGGATTTATATTTTGTGTGGTCGGATTGACTACATCGGAAAAGTTTTCCGGATTTTGCAATGAGAAACTTCCGTTGCCATTCGCATCTGCACCAAACCCTACAACACATGAGGGATTAGTACCTCCACACTCTTGAAAGAAGAAACGAGGATCGGCAGCGGCAATGTCATAACACATTTGTTTCATTGTTTTTGTTCCGTCGTAACGATAGCCCCAAACTAATGCCTGAGGAGTTTTACCATCGTTAAAAACCAATACAAGTGCAGCTTCTTTGCTGCCACTTCCAACCCAATACTCAATATCGGCTGCCGTAAAGACCCCGTTAGGAGCCGTACCAAGAGTTTGAGCTGTCAAACAGAAACTTGTCAATAAAGCCGACAAGAGGCATAACCAGATTTTTTTCATCTTTTTGTTTTGTCTTTTTGTTAAACAATGATGTATCAGACGAAAAAAAGCAACATGATAAAAAAGGCAACCCTCCGAGGCGGCTTGACAAAACATACCGTCATGAACTTTATCAATCACATCTCTATTTCCCGAAAGATACGATTTAATTGTAGCAAAAACGGCAGGTCTTCTGACTTACACCATTCGAGAACTGCCTTCCCATTCTTTCAAACAGTGGCACATTTAGAATGTTCTCAAACTTTTGGTGCTTACAGCTACGGGTTTAGTTCTTGATTTTCACAAGATTCCCTTTTAATCTTACCAAAAAGAACCGTCAATTTTGCGAGTGCAAAGATAGAAATAATTTTCGACTATCCAAAAAACGCCGACTTTTTTCTGCAAATCGCCGTTTGTGTCGAACGAAAAGGCGTTTTGCCTGTTACGGAACCGGGTCATAGCCGCTACCTCCCCACGGATTGCAGCGAAGAATGCGTTTGATAGCGAGAAAGCCACCCTTGAATGGTCCGTACTTCTTTATTGCCTCAAGGGCATACTGCGAACAAGTCGGGGTAAACCGACAAGCAGGCGGCGTATGTGGAGAAATGGCTGTTTGATAAAACCTGATAAGCAGAATAAACAGCCACGAAAAAAATTGCTTAATGATTTTCATTCTCTGCTTTGGAGATAAGAGTTGATAGTATTTCCGTCATTTTCGTTTGGGTCTGCCTATAGGTCGGAAGGCGTTTTGACACCAAGCTGACGCTGAAAAGAAGTCTTATGTTCTTCTCTCCAAGCAGGCTTTGGAGTTGTTGTTTGTTGGTGCGGAGAGTTTCTCTGATAAGTCTTTTGGCTCTGTTGCGACACACCGCAAGACGCTGATACTTCTTTGGTGAGGTGATAAGCACCGACACTGCTTCACCCTTGCAATCCCAAGCATCGAACAGATACCTCACACTGAACGGATATGCCATAAATCTTCCTCCTTCGGAAAAGAGACGTTCAACATCGTTGCGTGAGGTAAGCCGCTCGCTTTTCGGAAAACTATTCCGCTTTTTTTGTTGTCTTTTTTGCTGCACCTGTCTTGGCTTTTGCAGTGGTTTTCTTGGCTGTCGATTTGGTTGTGGTGGTTGCTTTGCGTGGTCTTTTTTTGCTTTGTATCTCTATTTCTTTTATCCAATCTTGACGCTGCTGCTCGTCCAGAGAGAGGAACTTGTCTATTGCCATAACCATCGACGGATAGTCTTTCGTTGGTGCAGGTATGTATGATTTGAGTTTTGCAGATTTGAGAGCCGCCTGAGTGGTCGCTCCAAAGGCTGCTATGAGTATGTTTTCGTGTGAGGCATCGGGAAAGTTGTGTACAAACGCCTTGACCCCTATGGGAGAGAACATGGCAACCATGTCATAGTCCGATATGTTCAAAGCTGACAAATCTTTGATGACAGAACGATACATGACTGCTTTGGTGAAGTTCAGCTTTGTGCTTTCCAACATCTTGAAGTAGTCCGAAGAAGCATCTTCGGCACAAGGGAAAAGAAACTTCTCGTCTTTGTGCTTTACCATCACCTCAACCAAATCGGAGAAAGCAACCTTTCCGTAGAATATTTTACGTTTGCGATATTGTATGTGGTTTTGAAGGTAGTTTGCTATGGTTTCTCCTATGCAAAAGTACTTCATTGTTTCGGGAATGGTTATTCGCAACTCTTTTGCCAATCGGAAATAGTTATCTACCGCCAATTTGCTCGTCATAATGACTGCAGTGTAATCCAACAATGCTATTCGCGAATCTCTGAACTCTCTTGTGCTTACTCCGACAACATCGAAAAATTTGAAGAATGTCAGTTGCACCTTGTATTTGTCAATCAGCACTCTGTACTGAGACTTGGTCAAATCTTCGGGGGCAGGTTGTGAAATCAGAATGTTTTTTACTGTTGTTGGTATTGCCATAAATAATTGATTTACTTAGATATTAACAACTTTACTACAATAAAGAATGGTAGCAATTCGACGATGCAAAGGTAGCAAAATAAATAGACTCGGGGAAATTTTGAAAAGTAAAATACAAAACACATACCTCTGACAAGCCTCACAAGTATAAGCAATATAAGCACTACACAAGCTGCTGCCAAGAAGTATAATTGCATATACGAAGGAGTGAACAAGGCAAAGGTTGTAATAGGGAAAAGCAACAAAAAGTCGAGAAAGAAAAACACTGATTGGTTGAGAAGGTAGAGCCGTGTCAGCTCCCCTGTACGAAAAAGTGAACCGAAAAATGCAATCAAGCCCATTCGGGCAACAAGAAATGCAAAGACACTAAGCAACAAAGCTCCAAATAGTTGCACTGTAGTGAAAGCAAACGGAAGATATATTGCAAGATTAAAGTAATCTATTATGCTCCAAGCAATCAGGGCTATTACAAAGACAAAAGGAAGTATGGTCAGAAAGATTGTTCCATTGACAGATTTGGAGAAAAATTCAAATTCTTTGAGCGAGAAACAACTCCGCAATATCTCAAAGCCGCGATACCGAAAGGAATGAAACACCACTACAATGCAGGAGAACAACAAAAGCACAATAATGAAAAGCCAATCTGTGTTCTTCTGCTCTGCAACAAGGGGTTTGGGTTGCATATTGCGATTGAAAACGTAGGTCTTTTCGGTAAAGAGCGATGGCGAGTAGTTCAAAAAAGGGAAAGAATCATTGAGTATCTTACTGACATACTGAGTAAATCCCATGTTGTCAGACGTATCCGAAGATGCCGTTGTATCTTTCATCAAATACAACGGCACAAACAAAGAATCGTTTTGTCGAATCGTATCGTTTTGCAACATCGGTTACTATCGGGCAATGATTAGTTTTTGTGTCTGAATGCCCTTTGGAGAGCGGACGCAAAGAACATAAACTCCCGAAGGCAAAAAGTCGGTATTGATTACCATGCTTTGACCCTCGGCCTTGAACTCCGATAATTTTTCTCCTGTGAGAGAGAAGATAAATACTGTGCTACCGGCTTCCGTACCCCTTACTTCTACGCTTGTGTTTGCAGGGTTGGGATAAAGACTGAGAGGGTTTTGGTTTGCTGTCTCCAATCCCAGCATTGTTGTTTGCACAGGAATACGAAGGTCATCAATCCATGCAGCATCCGAACCATTTGAAGAAGAATAGTCTTTGCTGTATTCAAACTTCAAAACATGGTTACCCTCGGAGATTACAAACTGCTTAAACTGCCAAGAAGTGTTAGTTGTTCCGGAAAGAGACACCTTTTCCTCTTCATCTATGTAGAACTTGAAGAAGTCATAGTTGTTTTCCGAAGATACCTTGGTATAAAAAGATACCGTGTCTTGCGAAGAGGTGGAAAGCGAAATGGTAAATACCGAAGTTTGATTATCGCTTATTGATGCCGAACGCAAAGAATATGTACCTTGGTGTGCGGTCGAGTTATCGACAATCCAAGGATACCCCGAAGTATTGTCAAATACCTGTGGCACAAGAGCATCTTCAAAGTCAAAAACATTGTCAAAGCCTGCAATGGTTATGAGTTTGGTTTGAGAATATGCCCCCAAGATGTGAGTTACCGCAAATGTTATGCTGTCGCCTTCGGACATTGTGCAGTCGAAGTACTCGCTCACAGATTGGTCGGGAGCAATCGCCGAAATCGGTCTCTGATTATCTTGTCCGAAAGAGATGTTTGCCGACCTGCTTTCAATGCTCAAAGTACCTTGTTCGGAAGGTATTGCTCCAAGGTTGGCAAGAGTTATCTTGATTTTATCTCCTTCTTGCGAGCGGATAAGTTCTGCCGAAGTAATATCCATATCCGGTGCTTCCACAAATGTTCTTATGGTCTTTGTAGTGCTGTATTCGTCGGAGCTGATTGCAAATACGGTGTTTATTTGGCTGTTATTTTCCAAAACGGCATGGGTTCTGATTTCAAAGGCTCTTGCTGCCTGATGGACTTGTTCGCAAGCCACTTCTCCCAAATTGACATGGTATTCGCTCAACACATCGAATGCCTCGTTCCACTCTATGTTTACTCTTGTGTTGTGGAGGGTTGCATTGCCCACATTGTTCACATCGAAATGAACATAGTAGGTTTGGTCGGGCTGCAACTTCTCTACAAATTGTTCGGTGAGCGTGTTCTCAAATCTTACGTTGCCAAAAGACAAGTAAGGTTGGTTCGCAGACACAACAGCAATCGTGTCGATGAGCGGTTTGTAAAATTGGTTGGTCAAAACTATGGTTAGCTCGGTCATGTCTTCCGTTATCGAAAGAGCCATGTTTACATTTCCGGAAGCATCTGCCTGAGAAGCGGCAATGAGGGTTCCGTTGCTGCTCAAGCCTACGTATGTGTAAGGCGGCAAATCCGAAAGCGAAAGTTCTTCATCTGACATTGCTATCTCGGAAGGAAGATTGACCTCAAACGTTCTGCCCACTCCTGCATACGGAACAAGAGAAGGGTCTCCCATAAGATTGTAAACCTCCCAATAGTAGTTCTTTCGGCTTGAAGCAGAGGCTTCCACAGCCAAATTGCCTGCCTGAACCATTTGTCCTGCAGTGGTGTACCATTTGTTGAAACTTTCTGAATGAGTGTGGAAGAACCTATCGTATGCTCCGAGAGCTGATGAAGAATAACTTGGCTGTTCGGTCGGGGTTTTTGCTCCCACCGACCAATAGAAGTCTTCGTACCAATAGGTGTAATTGCTTCCTCCTATTACTGCAACAGCTCCCTTGTCGGCTGCCCTTATAAGGCTTTCGGCAAAGCAAGTCGTCTCGTCATACTTGCTCGAAAGACAACAGTTGTTGATAAACAAGCCAGCCTTGCCCGTATTGGTCGAGGTATTGACATCACTTCTCAAATATGAAGGCGAATACCAGCCGTCTTCGTCGCAGTGAGCCGAATAGTTCACCCAACCTTGTCCCTGATTGATTTTTTGTTTGATTGCAGAAGAGTAGCTACCCGACGCAGGGTTGTAATAAATCGAGGTATCTAAACCATCAAAGTATTGCTTGACGTAATTCATCTGTCCGTTTACGCAGGTTGGTGCAGGAGATGAAGTCTCTTTTCCTGCAACAAGGAGTATGCGATTGAGGAAGCTGTCGTCTTCAAATTGGTATTTCTCGTAAGCAATCGTCTTTGCAACTATTGCCTGCATTTGAGCTTCGGTGCTTGCAGAGAAACGTCCGTAGAACACATCGGGCAACATATCACCCGTATATTCGGCATAGTACAAATCGGTCGGGTGAGAGGAGCCTGTCCCTGCATAGTTGCCCGAAAAAGTCGGCACTTGTGCAACGTCTCCGCACAAAAGAAGATAGTCGGCAGCCGGATTGTCTTCGGTGGCATTGTCCCATACGGATTGGAGGTAAGACTTTATGGCAGAAGATGTTGTACCTATGACATCGGTATAAAGGCACTCTACTTCAAATCCCTGCATGGTCTTCCACTGCACAAAGGGTTGCAATGCTTGTTCAAAGGTCCTGTTTGATACTATGAGCATCTTGTATGGACGATTGACATTTGTTGAGTTCACACTTGCCGAAATATTTTTCGGATTGAGTGTTTTGGTTGCAAAAAAGCCCGATGCGGCACAGTTGTTTTTGGTTCTGAATTGTGTTGTTTTGTTGTAATCGGGATTGACAAAGCTAATCTTGTATTCGATTTGTGAAGCCAATTCGATCTGATCGTTTGCAGGGTCATATCTCAAAGGCAAAACGTTCACTCTTGCAAGCCTCACACCATTCATCACTCCCAATACCTCGATGCTTACTCTACGAGATTGTCCGTAACCGTTTCTGTTGTAATACGATGGGTTCATCGAAAAGGCAACTTCTTCGTTTTGTTTTGATTGGCTGAGCTGCTTCGGTGCAATCTTTACCCCTTTTTCCAAATCAAATTCTCTGAGTTGCGACACCTTCTCTTCGACTACTATGTCTTGACAAAAAGGTATTTCGACAAAATAAGAACACACAGGCAGTGCAGCATCTCCAATCTTTTCGACGCTTGTGAAGCTATCTCCCATGTCTATGGTGTAAAACTGTTGTGCGTTCATCGTTACTTTGTGCAGTTCGACAAACGAAAATGTTTGAGACACAACCAAATCGGTCAAGCTCTCCTTGATTTTTGGTTGCGAGTTCTCGTCCTGACTTTTTCCTACCAATACTTGTCCGAATGTGCTGTAAAAGCAAGCTATGGCAAGCATCAAAAATGCAAGTTTTCTCTTCATGTACTATAATGTTTTTGCAAAAATCAACTTGCGAAATTACAAAAACATCACAAATAGCCGACACTCTGTTTGCAAAAAACTTGTTTTTCTGCTCGCGGGAGACACCTCTTTCGAGTGTTTTTTTTCTTTCTACGAGATTTTCTCCCCCTATAGGGGGGAGAAGTAGAAAGAAAAAAAACACGAGGTGTCTGGAAAAAATTCTTTCTACAAAGAATTTCGTAGAATTGTCTGAGTATCAAAATGTTTTGTTTAAGTATCAAAGCATTTTGTTTTTCACCTGCTTTTTTGCCCTAACGTTCGCTGCCACCGAGGCTACTCATCAATTTTCGTCTTGCAAGAAAAATACGACTCTTCACCGTACCGATGGAAATCATGAATTTGTCTGCAATTTCCTGATACTTATATCCTTGGTTTATCATCTCGAAAGGAATGCGTTGTTCGTCGGGAAGAGTAGATATTGCAGCTTTAATATTTTGATAATGCAAATCATGATCTGCACCAATCGGACACACTCCGCTTTCGGAATTGAAAACCGAAATCAGATTTTCGCTCTCTATCAGACTGCGTTCTCTCTTGCCACGGCGGTAGTTGTTGATAAATGTGTTTTTCATTATCGTAAACAACCATGCTTTGATGTTGGTGTTTTGGTTAAACGATTGTTTGTGAAGGAGTGCCTTCAAAAACGTTTCCTGCACCAAGTCGTGTGCTTCTTCTTTGTTGTTGGTGAGCGAAAGAGCAAAATAATCCAAACCTTTTTGCTCTTCTACCAAACTTTGTTCAAAATCCCAATTTTCCATACGTTCTAAGTTTTTTAATCAAAGGTCAGATGCACAAATCACAAATTGAATGTCATACAAGCTGTTTGCAAAATCAATAGACTTGTGCAATCGTCCCCACACCCTCTATATCTCAAAAAACATACCAAAGCGGTCCATAAGGTCGAAGATAGTTCAAGATTTACAAGTTAAACATTTGATACACAAGATAAAAGAATACTAAAAAATTTATTTTTGGCATATAGGGCAAAGAGCAAAACTCACACAAAAACGGACAAAGCAACAAAAAACTTTCGCAAAAAAGGAATTTAATGCTCATTATTTGCTAAATTTGCAGGCAATTCAAAAAACTAATCATCGAAATGAAAAGGATTTTTACTACTATCGTTGCAACAATGTTTTTGGTGTGCAACGTTTTTGCCGACGAAGGTATGTGGTTGCCTTTGCTAATCGGACAAAGGCAGGCAGATATGCAGCAAAACGGCATGAGAATTAGTGCCGACGACATTTACAGCGTCAATCATGCGTCGCTCAAAGATGCGGTTGTTTTGTTCGGAAGCGGTTGCACGGGAGAGTTTGTGTCTTCCGAAGGTTTGCTTTTGACCAATCATCACTGCGGATACAGCTACATTGTTTCGCATAGCACGGTCGAGGCAGACTATCTGACAAACGGCTTTTGGGCTTCGGACAAGCAGTCGGAGCTTCCTTGCAAGGGCTTGACAGTTACGCTGTTGGTCTATATGAAAGACGTAACCGCCGAGGTATTGAAAGGAGTTGAAAACACAATGAGCGAACAAGAACGTGAGCAGGTGATTGAACGCAACATCGAGCAGGTAAAAAAAGAGGCTGTAAAGAACACTCATTACACTGCGGTGATAAAGCCGTTTTACTATGGCAATCAATACTTTATGTATGTGAATGAAGTATTTAGAGATGTCCGCCTTGTGGGAGCGCCTCCGAGCAACATAGGCAAGTTTGGCGGCGACACCGACAATTGGATGTGGCCACGCCATACGGGAGATTTCTCAATGTTCAGAGTGTATGCAGGCAAGGACAACAAACCTGCCGATTACAGTCCTGACAATGTGCCATATACTCCTAAGAAACACTTGACAATCAACCTCAAAGGTGTAAATGAAGGAGACTTTACCTTTGTTTTCGGATACCCGGGAACGACCAAGCAATTCCTTACGAGCGATGCGGTAAATTTTGTCCAAAATATGGAAGACCCTCTCAGAATTAAGATGAGGACAATCCGCTTGAACGTCTATAACAGAGCGATGAACAACTCTGCCGCACAACGATTGAGATATGCTTCAAGGGTTGCCTCGATTGCCAACGGCTGGAAGAAGTGGCAGGGAGAAGTGAAAGGTTTGCAACGACTTGGAGCAATAGAACAAAAGCAAGAAAGAGAAAACCAATTCGCCACTTGGGCAGCTCAAACGCCCGAAAGACAAAAACAATACGGCGGATTGCTGCCCGAGTTCCAAAGGGTTTATTCTCAAACAAACGATGCACGCCTTGCCCTCATATACATCAACGAAGGATTGTTTGCCTCCGACCTTTCGCAATATGCTTTCACAGGACTTGAAATTGCACGTCTGACAAAAGACAACTCGAAAAGCGACGAGGAACTTTCAAAGTCGGCAGAAAAGTTGTACAACTCTCTTTGCAAACTATTTGCCAACGACTACGAGAGCCACAAACAGGTGGACAAAGAGATTTTCGCAAAAACCATGTCGGTGTTTTACGAAGACTTTGGCAAACAGCACTATCCTCAGATTGCGGACATGATTGCCAAATCAAAGTTCAAAGACAACACGGAGGCTTTCTTTGCAGACATATACGAAAAGTCAATATTCTCAAACAGCAAGCAAATCAAAAAGATTTTCGAGAAATATAACCGCAAGAATGCAAAGAAGATAATGGCAGACCCTGTGGTGGCAATTATCGACGGCATAATGAACGACTATTCCGAAAACTATGCAACACTTGTAGATGAGGCTGCTGCCAAAACCGATAGTCTCTACCGTCTTTACGTTGCCGGCATCATGGAAATGAACCCCCAAAGAGACTTCTTCCCCGACGCAAACCTCACATTGAGAGTTACCTACGGCAAAGTTAAGTCTTTTGAACCAATGGACGGAGTTGTCTATAAGCCATACACCACAATAGAAGGCATAATGGAGAAAGAAAATCCGCAAATCTATGACTATGTGGTGGAAAAGAAACTGAAACAACTCTACAACGAAAAAGATTACGGCATATATGCGAACAAAGACGGAGAGTTGCCCGTTGCTTTCATTGCGAGCAACCATACCACGGGAGGAAACTCCGGCAGCCCTGTGCTTGATGCCGACGGCAATCTTGTGGGAATTAACTTCGACCGCAATTGGGAGGGAACAATGAGCGACATAATGTACGACCCTTCTCGTTGCAGGAACATTTCGTTGGACATTCGTTACTGTCTGTTCATCATCGACAAGTTTGCGGGAGCAAAACACTTAGTGGAAGAAATGACAATCTTGAAATAAACATAACAACAAGCAAATGAAAATATCATATAATTGGCTGAAAGATTATTTGGACATAGAAATATCAGCCGAAAAAGCAGCAGAGTTATTGACCTTCGGCGGTTTGGAAGTCGAAGATGTGGAAACGGTGGAGACAATCAAGGGTGGATTGAAAAACTACGTTGTAGGCAAGGTACTGACTTGCGAAATGCACCCAAATTCCGACCACCTTCACATAACAACCGTCGATGTGGGAACAGCAGAACCTTTGCACATTGTGTGCGGAGCTCCCAACGTTGCGGCAGGTCAAAAGGTTGTGGTTGCAAAAATCGGAGCAAAGGTCTATACTTCGGACGAGGAGTGTTTCGAGATAAAACGTTCCAAACTCAGAGGCGAATTGAGCGAAGGTATGATTTGCTCCGAAAAAGAGCTTTGTCTGAGCGAGAACAATGACGGTATAATGGTGTTGGACGAAAGTGCTGTTGCAGGCACTCCTGCCAAAGAGTTTTTCGATATAAAGGAAGACTACATATTTGAAATAGGGCTGACGGCAAACCGTTCCGATGCCACATCTCACATAGGCGTGGCAAGAGACTTGGTTGCCTTGTTGAAAGCACAGTTGAACGAGAACAAAAATCTCAAAGTCCCTCAGGTAGATAGCTTTGCAACCGAAAGCAACACAAATGACGACATAGAGATCAAAATAGATACTGCCTTGTGCAAACGCTATTCGGCAGTTACGATAAGCGGAGTTAAGGTTGCCGAGTCTCCTCAGTGGTTGGCAGACAGGCTAAGAGTTGTGGGCATACGTCCTATCAACAACATTGTCGATGTAACAAATTACGTTCTGATGGAATGCGGACAGCCCTTGCACGCATTTGATTTGAACCACATAGAGGGCAGACGCATAGAGGTGAAGACCGTTGCCGAGGGAACAAAGTTCACAACCTTGGACGGAGTTGAACGAGAGCTTAACGGCAAAGAGGCTATGGTATGCAACGCAAACAGACCTATGTGCATGGGAGGCATTTACGGAGGAGCAGAATCGGGAGTGAGCAACACAACAACCGACATTCTTATCGAGAGTGCCTACTTTGACCCTGTGGTGATAAGAAAAGCTGCAAAATATCACACTCTAAAAACAGATGCTTCGTTCAGATATGAGCGTGGAGCCGATCCCAACATCACCGTCTATGCACTCAAAAGAGCAGCTTTGTTGATTAAGGAGCTTGCCGGAGGTACAATATCGTCTCAAATCAAGGACGTATATCCACAAGAAATCGCTCCGGTAAGAATATATCTCGATTATGCGGCAATGGACCGCCTTGTGGGAAAACAAATTGACAGAGTGTTGGCTCAAAATATCTTGAACTACATTGGCATTGAGACAACAGACTGCACCGAAGAGGGATTGGTTGCCATTGTGCCGACAAACAAAGTCGATGTTACCCGTCCTTGCGATTTGATTGAGGAAATCCTCCGCATCTACGGCTACAACAATGTGGAGATTTCGGACACTGTCAAAAGCTGTATCACACAAAATCCTAAGCCCGACCCCGAACAGGTGCAGAACTTGGTTTCCGACTATTTGGCATCAAATGGTTTTAACGAGGCAATGAACAACTCTCTCACCAAGGTGGCATACTATGAGAACAACAGCGACTTTCCGCAAGAAGAATCGGTCATGGTTTTGAACGCTTTGAGTAAAGATTTGGGGCAAATGAGACAAACATTGCTCTACGGATTGTTGGAAACAATCGGATACAACATCAATCGTCAGACCTCAGACCTCCGCTTGTTTGAATTTGGCAACTGCTACAAGAAAAACATCGAAAACTTCGAGAGCGACAACATAACAAAACGCTACAAGCAAAACAAACGTCTGTCGATGGTTACAACAGGCAAAAGCATCGAAACATGGCAGGCACAAAGAGTGGCGACAGACTTCTTCTATCTGAAAAACATCTTCACCAACATTCTTTCACTTTTGCGTATAGACACTTCGAGACTTGTGAGCGAGCAGACAAGCAACGGATTTTATCAATATGCCTTGTCATTCAAGAACAAAGAGAACAAAAAAACTGTTGCAACCATAGGAATGCTCAAACCTGCGGTATGTAAGAAGTTCGGTATCAAACAAGAGGTGTTTTTAGCCGATGTTGATTGGGATTTAATCATGCGAATGCTCCCTACAAAGAGCGTAAGATACGAAGAGATTTCAAAGTATCCCGAAGTGAGAAGGGACTTGGCGTTGATTTTGGACAAGGACGTCAGCTTTGCTCAAATCGAACAGATTGCAATGCAAACCGAGAAGAAACTGCTCAAATCGGTATCTTTGTTCGATGTATATCAAAGCGACAAACTGCCCGAAGGCAAGAAGCAGTATGCCATTGCTCTTATCTTGCAGGACAAAGAGAAAACCCTTACCGACAAACAAATTGATGCCATAGTTCAAAAACTCCTCAAAGCCTTTGAACAAAAAGTCGGAGCAACATTGCGGTAGGTCATGAAATCGTTGGTAAACTACGACATCAAGATTTTAATAGCACTTTTGGAGTCATTGAAGTGCAACAAAAAGTTTTTCAAGTTCCTTTTGGAAAACGGCTACCCCGAACTTGCAGCATGGAGCAATGCGGTTTTGGGAGATGAGGCTGCACTTCATTGGCTCTTTGACAACGGATACGGAGAACTCGGAGTGCTGAGCAACGCCATTGACGGCGAAAAAAAAGCCGTGCAGTGGGTCATGCTCAGCCAAGATGAGTTTATGATAAACTTTTCGGCCGCATGCAGAAAGGAACCCGACGGAATGAAGTGGTTGGAAGAAAAAGAACTCGAAATCTTCATTCAGATGGTCTATCGCATACGGGTGATATTGGAATTACAAATCAAAGATCAATTATTCTGGTACAGATGGAAAGGCTGAGTTTCAAATCTTATTTTAAGCAATATGGCAAACGCATTGCCAACAACACACTTTTGTTCGTTCTTGCATACTTGTTGGTGTTCTATGCAGTGCAGGCAGTTACCGTGTTCGGTGCTTTCACTCACGGAGTGTCGGTAAAGATTTACACTTCCTGCATAGACTTCGATTCGCTCAACACGGCGGCATCACAAGACGTATGGGCATCGCCCGACAATGTTATTTCTGTTTTCGGAATGCCGATAATGGCAATCGTTTTGCTTGCAACCATTGCAACCTTGTTGCTTTCCAAATGGAAAAGCCGACATATACAAATCAACCGTTTCCTATGGTGGATTGTCATCTGCTCTTTTGTGAGAATTGGAAGTAACTTTATCAGCGGTCATCTGTTCCATTTGTGGAACATCAACTTGGTTACAGACTTTTTGGGCATCACCTTTCCGTCTCAAGCCGGCAAATATTTATTCTTGGCATTTATTGTAATCTTGATTATTGTGGGATTTTATTGTTCTGCATCGCTGACAAAGCACATTACCAATCCGTTTGGAGGGAGGATTTCGGACGAAATAACATCTAACCTGCTCATTCCGGGCATTCTCGGTTGCATTGTACTCAACCTCTTCTTCATACCCTACAAACCGGTCTTCTCATACACCGAAGTTTTCTGCACCGGCATACTCCTGGTAGGCATTGTGTCAATATCGGTCATTGTTCCGAAGCGTTATAGCTTTGTAGAAAAGAGCGACAAGCCCATGAATGACGACCCGAGAGTAAATCCTGTAATCTTGACTGTTGTGCTTACAATGCTCGTCGTTATCAAGATTGTTTTGGATAATGGTCTTCTGTTACAAACTTCCCCATATAGGAACTACTTCCTTGAAAATATGCTAATGGTTGTCGGTATCAGCATTCTTGTTGTCTTTGCCGCCTACTTGGTATTCTATTGGAAAAGACGCAAACAGCAGGAGGCAAAACAAATAGAAAAAATGGTTGAAGAGTTTGAACCGCTCAAACACATCATTCCCGACGAACAATGGGGCGTAAAGAAATATGACGTTTCCAAGTACAAAGACGACCAAGACTGAAAGCCGTTGCAATAATAGTTGGTACAGCAAATCCAAAATCAAAGCAGCAAGTGTGAAACATCATAACTGCATATAGAGCTTGCGTTCGACTAATTTAACAAAGCCCTTATCGTGAAGAATTGGAGTCGAGAAGAAACAATAATTGCATTTAATCTCTATTGCAAGATCGCTTTCAAAGATAGCAGCAAGACACACCCTTTGGTAGTCAAATATGCAGAGCTTCTTGGACGGTCTCCAAGTGCCTTGAATATGAAAATTGGCAACATCGGACGCTTAGATCCCGATTTGAAATCTCAGGGCATAAAAGGATTGGTTCATGGTGCCAAATTGGAGGAGGAAATTTGGCAAGAGTTTTGTGATAATCCCGATCGGCTTGCTTTTGAAAGCGAAAGGCTAATCGCACAGCTCTCTCAAAAAAGCATAGAAGAGAGCTTAAACATAGGAATTGATAACTTACCACAAGGTTTGGAACGAGAGGCTGTTGTGAAACAAAGAGTTAGTCAGTCGTTTTTTCGTTCTGCTGTAATGAGTTCCTACAATCATCGTTGCTGCATCTCGGGAATTACACTTCCTTCTTTGTTGGAGGCGTGCCATATTGTCGCTTGGTCTGACGATAAACTCAATAGAACCAACCCAAAGAATGGTCTGTGTATGAATTCTTTCTTTCACAAGGCGTACGACAAACATCTATTGGGAATAAGTCCAGATATGAAAATCGTCATATCTGAAAAGTTGCAAGCTGCTTCTTGTGAACAATCTTTTGCAAGCTACATTAGCAACCTAAACGGAAAGAAGATATTGCTTCCTGACAAGTTTCTGCCTCAAAGAGAATTGTTGGCATTTCGATACGACAACTTCACAAAACACCAATACGACGAATAATCCTTTGTTTAATTCGTTGTTTTCTTTGTACAAGCAGGACGAAATGCAAGTTCCACCCCACTCTATCGACTCTTTGTGTCAAATCAGTCTTTGGAGTTTCGGAAGAACATGGTATCGCATAAGATTATCAACAATATGGTTACCACCGAACTCAATCCTGCTCTCAAAAGGATTTGCAATATCTCCGACCAACGGAAGGTTTCTATCATTACTATGGTAAAAATGTGGACAAAGGTCAATACAGAGATATATGCAATGTATGGCATAAAGCCCATTGTTTCGCTCGAAGGAATGTCAAAGGCTGAGAATTGACTGTCGGCATT
>SFPR01000085.1 GCA_004551865.1 Bacteroidales bacterium | reverse complement strand
CATGATTGGCAACCTCACCCGTATGGAAGAGTGCCGCGAGGTGTTCTCCGTGATGGAAGACCTCTACGGCGTGCGTTTCCACATCCCCGAAAACGCCGTTTTCCTCACCGCCCTCGGTGCCGCCCTCGCCTACACCAAAAACAAATTCCAACCTTTGTAAAACTTCACTTGGGATGATAAAATAATTGCAGATTTAGAAACTCATAAAAATAGGGAGTCTAAATCTGCGATTATACTGTTTGTCTGCGAGTGTTTATTTAGTGTCAGTTTTGCTGTTGACACTCAAAATGCGTGCTTCTCCTTGTCCTGGTAGTGGCTGAAAAATCACCACCTCAACAGTTCTCTTGTTTTCGTTGATGCACTCATACTTATAGTTTGTTCCACCCACAACTTGGCGTGAAACTTTTATGGGTTTAAGCTGTAAATCGCTGTGCGATTGCATCACTGTTTTAAAGAGGGAAAACTCCTCGTCGGTAATGGTTGTGCTTTTGTCGTATGCGCCAACTAATGTGTCAGCTTGTGTTAAAACTTTGTTACTGGAGCATGAGGCCATAAAGAGCACAATGCTCATCAATACTATTGTTTTTAATTTTGTCATCATTCTTTCTCGTTTTTTTAGTTTGAGTAAGATATTGCCTATTATTTGCCTATGGTATATCTGACACCAATATTTAGGTTGAAATTGAAAGGCTTTTCCTTATAGATTGTTTGAAGGTGCGAGTTGTCGTCGAAATAGTAGCTAATACCTGGTTCGGCATAGATTCCAACGTGTTCAAGCACATTCAATTGTAAGCCGGCTGCTAAATTGATTGACACTTGAATAGGTTTACTGTCAATATCAAGGGTCTCTGTCTTTTTCTGAGTGCTATTGATGGTGTATTTCTTAACAGTTGTTCCCGAAATACATTTCTCGGTGAGCACACCAGCCACTCCGTACATACTTATTCGCTTGAATGACAATATGTTATATTTAACATCAACAGGGATTCCTATATAATTGAGCTTTTGCTCACCTGTGTAAAAGTTTTCTTTCGAACCTTCTCTCATATCTGATGATAGGCGCGTATATGTTAGTCCGCTTCCGATGCTTAATTTGGAATTAACAGCATAAGCCAATTTCAACCCTATGCGTACGGGAAGCTTATGCGCATATTTTGTTGTCACTTCCTTGCCTTTATTGAAAAGGTTGATGCCAAGCATAGGGTTGTCGGCCCAATCAGCTCCTTCGGGACCAGCAGTTACTGTGTATTCACCAATCGACGTTGTGGTTTTTGATGCACCGACAGCCCCCATTGCGCATGTGCTTATTGACCATCGTGATGGGACTGTGGAGTGCGAATGGTTCGTTCTCTCACCATTGTAGGCCATATAGCCGTCAAAAAGATTTTCACGCTTACTGTAATTTTCCTTTTCTTTGTCTTTATAGCTATTTTCGTTGGAGGGTTGTTGATTGTCTGTTGTTTGTCTCTTTTCAATTTCGCTGTTTTTTTCTGCGTGATTGCCGATTGAGGCATCTTCGGTGGAAGCTGTGTTGGCAGAGTGTTGCGAATGTGTTGCAATATGTGGGCAAGAAGTGGCGTTTGCGTCAAATTCGCAACTATTTGATTGTGCGTTTTGAGCCAAGAGATTGCTGCTCTCATTAGTCTTATGGATGCCGCGTTCAGCCAGACGAATTGTTTGTTTGTTTGTGCGCGCTCCCGTAAATTTTAGAGTGTTGCCCTCTTTGTTGCCTATGGTATTTAGTACGGCATATCCCAGTAGTAGCACAATGCTTGCTGCCACAACTGCCCTTGTGGCTGTGCGCCATGTCTTATTGAAGAATGGTTGGGGTCGAGGCACTTGGCGCTCGCCCTTCATTTCTGCCATTTTTCTACTGACGTCTTCCCAAAGACCTTTAGGCTCTTGTATTTCGTAGTCGCTCATACGGTCGTGTATGTCGTTTTGCCAGTTCTTTTTCATATCAAATGGAATTTATGGATTGATATTGTTTGAGCTTTTTTGCCAACAAAGCCTTTGCCTTGTGCAACTGTGATGCGGAAGTGTTTTCTGTGATTCCAAGCAGTTGGGCTATATCTTTGTGGTTTTTGTTGTCAATAACGTAGAGATTGAATACGGTGCGGTAGCCATCAGGCAACTCTCGAATGAACTGATGTATCGTTTCGGTAGGAATGTCTTCGGTATTGATGTCGTCATCGTTTGTGATATCAATATTAGGAGAATCGATATCCACAAAGTTGTATTGCTGATTGCTACAGACAAACTTCAATGTCTCATTTAGCGTTATCTTTGTCATCCATGCTTTTAATGAACCTTCACCACGGAACTTGAAGCTGTTTAGAGAAGAGAAAATCTTTATAAATGCCTCTTGTAACACATCTTTGATATCATCATCGGATATGATGTAGCGAGAGCATAATGCCGAAAGGTATCGCACATACTTACGGTAAATCCATTCGTTGGCGGCAGGGTCGCCAACGATGGCCTTTTTGAGCCAGTGCTCTTCTTCTGTTTTCTCTCTTCTAAATGTTGTTCTGAGCATAATTTGGTCTTAACGCAGAGAACCAACGATGGGCAAAAGCCTAAACCATGTTGGGTATAAGCTATTGCACCATCAATTGGGAGGAATGCTTATTTTGAGACTTCAACAGCTACCGTTGCAGTCTTTTTGTTCTTGTCTGTAATGGTGACAGTCGTTTTACCTGCTGCTACACCTTTAATAGTAATCTTTCCGCTGGAGATAGATGCTGTGGCAATTTTAGTGTTAGCGCTTACTACTGTATATGGAGTAGCACCACCGCTGACAGCTACTACGCATTCTTGTCCTACACTGATACTAACCGAAGTCTTGTCAACCACAATTCCTTTGTCTACAATGACATTGAAGCTGTTTGACGCATTCTTA
The DNA here is from genome assembly GCA_004551865.1 of Bacteroidales bacterium. Lineage (GTDB taxonomy): Bacteria > Bacteroidota > Bacteroidia > Bacteroidales > P3 > Onthomorpha. The sequence continues at coordinate 1,201 of SFPR01000085.1, read as the reverse complement.
GAGTCGGTTACAGTTACTGTGGCTTTTCCTGTTGCAATACCGCTTACGGTTATTTTTGACTTGTTCACTGTTACCTTAGCAACATTTTCGTTGCTTGATTTGGCGGTGTAGGTTCCGGTGCCACCAGAAACTGTTACGTTTTGTGAATTGCCAACCGCTATTGCCACCGCAGAGGGGTTGAACTTGATGGTGGATAAGTTATTGTCGTCGTCGGTGCAGGATGTGAATGTCATTGCGAATACAGCACAGACAATTAATGTTGCAAATTTAAATAATTTAATTGTGTTCATTTCTTTTTTCTGTTTTTTTATGTTCTACTTGTGCTCTATGAAATAATGATGCGTCCACCTTTAATCAGAGTGCAATTATAAATGTTGTAGAGCACTCTTAATATTTTTTGTTGCAGATGTTATTCACTTTTGCGTTCACCTATTTTATGATATAAGGCGAGACAAAGAGCGTATTTGATTGTCGGATGTAGTGGATATTGCAGGGTGCATTTTTAGTTTGAACTCAGCAGTCTTTTTGCCTGTGAATGATGTCCAGTTGATTTTGATTTTAACTTCTTTTGTGTGATTTTTCCACAGAGGATTGAGGTCGAAAGCTATGAGAGCATCTGCTAAATAGCCTTTGCAGTCGCCATTAGCGTTGTGCTTAAGGTCGAACTCATAGGAGTTGTCTGCGTTTACGCCACTTACAAGATTGATTGTGTGTTTGATGTGTCCTCCCCACAAAGTGCGTATGCGTAGCGTGAGGAATCCGTCTTCCGCCACGGTAACCCAGTCGCGAACAATTTCTATTGGGTCGTTGCCGAAAACCTTGTTGTCATCTTTGCCTAATGTGGCAACGGGTTGTTTGGTTCGGATACTGTCAATCCAATTCACAAACACATTGTGGGGTGACTTTGTGGCTGGAGATTCTACTGTGTAATTGACAAGTGCTCGCACATTTTTTTCTCCAAATGGTGATTCTTTCATGTTGGTGGGCACAAGTGAAGTTGAATCGTCGAGTTGCATAATAAATCCTTCAGAACCATTTGGATAAACTGTCACGAGAGCTGTGGGGCGTTTTACAATCTCATAGTTGTCGTCGTTGTTGCACGAGCTAAAAGTGAGTGTACAGGCAATAAGTCCTATCGTCAAAAATAAATTCATCGTAGTTTTCATATTGTTATTTTTTTATGTTTCTGCCCATTAAATCA
>SFPR01000084.1 GCA_004551865.1 Bacteroidales bacterium | reverse complement strand
GTAGTTCGGAGTACGGAAAGCGATTCGTTCACCGTCGTACCACCACACATTCTCGTTTTTCTCGCTTACAAACAACACATCGTTATACACCTCTGTCGCTACCAAATCATTGAAGTATTTCAGGAACGGACGAATATCTTTAATGTCTGCATGAGCGCCATCACTTGGTACGGGGCCAACCTCAAGATCTGCCTGATGTAAGGCCTCCAAATATTCACTCTTCTTACGGCTACGGACTACAATCATCGGATAATCGTGGCGAGTAAGGATAAAGTTCACCATCAATCGAGCTATACGTCCGTTGCCGTCTTCAAATGGATGAATACGGATGTATCGATAGTGGAATATCGCGGCAAGCTCTATTGGAGAGAACTTTCCCGATCTTTCTGCATCGTTGTACCAATCAATCAAATCGCTCATCAATGCAGGAGTTTCTTCGGGGGTAGCGTATTCAAATCGGTCACCATAACGAGTGATTACAGAATTAGGACGGGTTTTATATTGTCCTGCATGAATGACGTAGCTCGTCTGAACCCCTCCTGGCAGAGTGCGATACACTGTGTAATCCTCTCGCAAGAGGGTTTTATGCAATGTTCGAATAAAATGCTGTGTCAAAGGAGTTTCTTTAAGCAGTGCCTCCTCCTTCATTATTTTCAAACCGACATTGCTGGCGGTCATTTCGTGAACATCACGAACATCAGCCTCGCCAACTATCTTTCCAAACAGGAGTAATATCTCTGTCTGTCCATAAGTCAACGTATTACCCTCAATGTGGTTACTATTATAGTTGAAATCAATAGTGAATCGACGGCTAAGCATCTCTCTGTCTCTATCAGACAAGGGCAGCAAAGCATTCCATTCGTTCATTACTTCTTCTATACTTTTCATATATATGTTTTTTTGCAAGAATTTATACTAAAAGGTTTATGACGTCAACCTTTGTTGGGTGCAAAATTACAAAATTCTCGTCAAATAATAGCTATATAATACACAAAAAGGTGTATTCAAATAACCTTTTTTAGCATTATTTGGCATTCTTGTGCTATTTCGCTCGGCATTTTTGTGATAATATGTTTTTGTGATGAATGTCTCGTTCGTGTGTACATACATATATATATAATAATGAGTAATCTTATAAAACAAAACTTTCAAATTTGCTATCCCCTAAATAACAATAAACAAATCTACATGTCATTTAGCAGAACAAACAAAACATTTTATTGCTCCCTATTTTTGTTTGCCTTAACTGCCTTTAATAGATAATCGGCATTTCTGCTGAAAATCAGTGGGTCTGCTTGTTTTGTTGTCAATCTTGTTAGGATGAACAAGTAAGTTTGTTCTTGAAATATTTATTCTTCGCTTTGTCTTAATTTGTTGTAAGCTTCTTGTTGAAGGCTCTTCAAATCATCGAAGCAGAACATTGGGCGATATTTCTCTTTGACTTTTGCTTGTTCTCTTGCAACCCATAAACTATGAACCTTGGGATCTATCAAAAGAGGACCTTCTGCAAGATACGTTACTTCACCACAAATAGGTCAATACATGTTGCGTGCCAACCAATCTTCAGTCAGTACTCTTGCTATTTGGCTAGCACTTTTGTAACCTTTTGCTAATGATGTGTTGAATCTCAAATCCATCTCTTACTTCAAATATTTACGGTTTTCAGATTCTTCAAGCACCTTCATCTGCTGAATTGCAACTTGATTTAGTTTGACAAGTCTCTCTGTCTGCGGCATGCCATCGTTGATAAACACAGCATTCAAGTTCTCCATGTTTGAGAGACAAATGAGTTCGTTGATGGTTGCATAGTCGCGTATGTTGCCTTTCTTGTCGGGATTTGCATCGCGCCACTCTTTTGCTGTCATACCGAACATAGCAACATTCAAGACATCAGCTTCCTCTGCATAGATGAGCGATTTGTGATAAGCATCAATTTCTTCTGGCACGATATTCTGTTTGATGGCATCAGTGTGAATGCGATAGTTAAGTTTTGAGAGTTCACGCTTAACAGACCATCCGATTAGCTTTTGTTCCTCTTCCTTGAGACGCTGGAATTCTTTGACTAGATAAAGTTTGAATTCCACAGAAATCCAAGAAGCAAATTCAAAGGCAATATCAGTGCGAGCGTAAGTACCTCCGTAACGTCCAGCCATAGCTACAAGTCCTTTTGCATTGGTCGCCTCAATCCATCTTGATGGCGACATTGTGAAGGCATTGAGTCCTGCCTCTTTTCTAAACCCCTCGAATTCGAGGGGGTTAAAACTTGGATTGAATAGTTGTTCCCAAATACCCAGGAATTCTATCGTGTTGCGATTGCGCATCCAATTTGCTATTACACCATTTGGGTCACCACTATTTTTCTGGCGTGCAATATCTGTAATACACACAAAGTCCTCTCCTTCGTGTTTAATTGTACGAACTGTTGTGTCCTTTACTTCTATATTTGTAACCTTCTTTGCCATAATCAGTTGATGTTATAGTTCCTACATACAATATTTGAGAAGAACTTTGTTGTATTCTTGATAGGGTCAAGATTCTTCTCATTATACCGATCGCGAGCAGCCATGAAGAAATCTTTTCTTCCTTCTTCCGTTTCAAGAGCCAAATACGCATTCTCTATATCCATCAATGACTCTATCAACTGTTCAGGATTATCCCTGACAGTTCGGTAGCATGTAGCCAAATCAGGATTTATATCATTGATAATAGCGTGTTGGATATTAGGATAACGCTGAAGCATATAGAAGAGCATTGCTCCACCACCCACAAAGGGTTCTATGTACGTTACATTCTCCCAATTACCAAAGTCAGCTGGAAGTTGTGCATCCAGTTGTTCAATGAGCTGACTCTTTCCGCCAACCCACTTGATAAAAGGTTTTGCTTTTGCCATAATATGCTAATTTTATTTTTCAGTTGAGTTCAACAAGTCTTTTACGTCAACGTCAAGGAGTTTTGCAATCTTATCGAGGGTGTTCAGATCTGGTTGAACAACATTGTTGCACCATTTACTAACAGTACATGCAGACTTACCAACTTGTTCTGCCAACCACTTACTGGTTTTGTCCTGTTCAGCAAGAACTGCTTTGAGTCGATTTAGCTTTGCCATAATTCTTAATGATGTTAAACTTTGATGCAAAGTTAATAAATCTTTGTGAGAAAAACGTTTCTTATCCTGAGAAAGTTTGAAATACATGTGTATTTTCTCCGAAAATACTAAATAATGCCACCTGAAAAGCCCACTTTTCGTGCACAATCATCCAACTAAAGCCATTTTTTCAACCAGATTGTTGAAACGACAATGAGGTTCACAACACCTGATTTTGCACCTTCAGGAATAAGGCACAAAATGATAGAAAATGATAATTTCCGTTCATTTCCGTGTTAAGATATATTAAGCAGATGTTTTCGTTTTGGGTTTTTGAAATTTTTGTTTCCAGTTGTAAGCGTCTCCAGTTACACGGATTTTTTTTGGGTCAATGAGACATAGTATCTTGACCGTAACACCCACATCCACTGCTTCCTCGACAACTGACGAACGAAGCAAGAGCAGAGCCAAAACTTGTTTGGTTATGCATTGCAAGGAGGAAGAAGACCGAAGGTCAACGACCAGGCAGGACGCAAGACAGCTGAGAGCATCACCAATATGTTCGAGTACCATGTGACGGACGAATCCTTCAGGTATGCCGACTACAAGGATGTCAACGACTATCTGATGAGGAAGAAACGAACGGCATCTGAATGACATTATAAAGACGAAAACATCATCATTTGGTGCAAAAATGGCTCAAATGCATTGAAATCTCATATCAAATCCGCACTTTTTCGTCAAAACATGCCTGATTCTCAATTATTATCCTTATTTAAAATGTAGCAGAATGGAATTGAAAAAAGAAATAAGGATATTGGGCAGACGCTTTGAGGTGGAACCTCGTGCCAAGGAAAGCCTGAAAGGCATCACGGTTGGCGAGAAACTCTCATACCGTTTCTATGATGGCACATACCAAGGCACGCCCCTGCTGTTCGTTGAGCCCAAGAAGGGCAATCCCTCTCCACGGACTTGCGCCATCACGGGCAAGCGGTTGACCGAAGCCCTGGGACTGCCTGCGGTGTTTATCCTTGCGCCCGGACCCACCTACGAGCGACACAGACTGGCAGACAAAGGAGTCTTCTTTGTCATGTCCGAGGAATATGCCCATCTGCCAGGCATCATAGCATTGGAGAAGACAAGCAACAGGAAGATTGCCGAAGTATTGACCCCTGTGGCGCAATACATACTACTCTATCACCTACAGGTGGGCAGTATTGAAGGAATGTCGCCAAGGGATATTGCACCGTTGCTTCCATATTCTTACGAAAGCGTCACGTTGGGTGTCACCTGTCTTGAAGATGTAGGACTGTGTCAAAAGATTCAGAACGGACAGCGCAGCAAGGTGGTACACTTCGAGTTGAAGGGCAAGGAACTGTGGGACAAGGCTCAGAACGTCTTGCTGTCACCTGTGGAGAACCGCATCTTTTGCGATGACATACGCTTGGATGCGGAATACCCCGTATGCGGCATCAATGCCCTGGCACATTATTCCATGCTTAATCGTGACCGGGAAGAGATGATAATGATGACAAGCAAGGAATATCGTGCCGTCAAGTCGGCTGATGTCATGGAGAATCCCAACATCTATGACGGCAACTATATCATAGAGGTATGGAAATACCCTGTTGTCAGCAAAATGGGCGACAAAAGCCAGTGGGTTGATCGCCTTTCCCTTGTCCTTTCGTTGAGAGATGATGATGATCCGAGAGTAGAAAAAGAAGTAGAACGAATAATCAGTGAACAGAAATGGAAGGATTAGTCAAGTTCCGTGAAGCATTTGCGGAATACTCAGAAAACTATGTGGTGATAGGCGGAGCAGCCTGTGACATCACCATGACCAATAC
>SFPR01000036.1 GCA_004551865.1 Bacteroidales bacterium | reverse complement strand
GCTTCTGTTTCCACCATTTTTCCCATCTTTCCGTAACCCGATATGATGATATTCATGATTGTTTCTGAGTTTTTAGTGATTTCTATTCTGCAAAGTTAAGTATTTTTTCGTCGTTTGAGATAGTTTATACGCCGTCTTGTTCTGACAAAACAAATAATTAGTAATTTTGCAAGCCGAAAAACAACTCTTAATATCAATATTTATGAGAAAAAAACTATCATTCCTCTATTTTGTTGTGCCATTGTTGTGCATGATGCCTTTTGTTACTGCACCCATGGCTCTTTTTTGCGGCATTTTGTTCGCATTTCTGAAAATCGAAAGACCTTTTGAATTTAAGAAGTACTCCTCGCCACTGTTGCAATATAGTGTTGTGCTTATGGGATTTGGCATGAGCTTGGAACAAGTTATCGAAGTATCTTCAAAAGGTATTGTTCTGACGGCTTGTTCGGTCTTTTTGGTTTTCCTTTTCGGTATGTTGCTCGGCAAATTGTTCAAAGTAGATAGAAACACCACCATGTTGATAAGCTCGGGTACTGCAATATGCGGAGGAAGTGCCATTGCGGCAGTCGCTCCAATCATAAACGCAAAAGATAATCAAATTTCCTTTGCACTGACCGTCGTTTTCGTACTCAATGCAATCGCTTTGTTTATTTTTCCTCCCATAGGACACGCCTTAAACATGGAAGAAGTGAATTTTGGCTACTGGTCGGCAATCGCAATTCACGATACATCGTCCGTAGTCGGTGCGGGAGCAGCATACGGCGACGCAGCATTGCAAACAGCCGTGGCAGTAAAGTTGGCAAGAACCCTTTGGATAATTCCATTGTCCTTCTTGGTATTGTTCCTCAACCGAAAGAACAATGCCACAAAGGGCAAAGTGAAAATTCCTTGGTTCATTCTCTATTTTGTTTTGGCGATTTTGATTGTTTATCTGCTTCCTGCCGGAGAGCCTATTTACAAAGAATTGTCGTTTTTGGGCAGACGAGGTATGGTTGTGGCTCTTTTCCTTATTGGTTGCGGCTTTTCGTTTGAAGACCTCAAACAAGCAGGAGCAAAATCCTTTGCTTTGGGAATTTTGTTGTGGATTTTGATTGGAGCAGGCACGTTTATGTTCTTCATGAACTAAGTTTTGCTTTTTGATTGTCAAAACTCCACGAGACAAGACACGATTTCGACAGAAGAAGTCTTCGTTTTTCCATGGTGAAACGAAGACTTCTTTGTTTGTTGTAATGTTTTGATATTCAGACTTTTCTTTCTGTCAAAATAAATCGGCGTTTTATTTTGTCAAAACGCCGATTTGTCCGAACAAAACGCCGATTTATTTTCGTGAAACGGCGTTTTATTTCAACGCCTTGGTTTCAAGTCGGAAAAAATGCCTATCTTTGCCACTTATTTCTAAGAAAAAACATTAAACAAACGAAGAATGAAAAAATTGGCAGTTGTGGCTTTTGGCGGGAATGCTTTGTTGAGAAGCGGTCAAAAAGGCACATATCAAGAGCAAATAAAGAATGTAACCGAGACTTGCGACTCTTTGGTAAGTCTTTTGAAGCAAGACTACAACCTTGTCATAGGACACGGAAACGGACCGCAGGTCGGCAACGTCATGTTGCAACATGAGGCAGGCAAAAAGAAATTCGGAATTGAAGCAATGCCGATGGATTTTTGCGTTGCCGAAACTCAGGGTTCCATAGGCTACCTTATTGAGCAGGGATTCAGAAATGTTTTTGCCCGTGAGGGAATTGACCGCAATGTTTTGACACTTCTCACTCAGGTTGTGGTAGATAAGAACGACGAGGCTTTCAAAAAACCTGTCAAACCCGTAGGTCCTTATTATACAAAGGAAGAAGCCGAAACCTTTGAGAGAGAAAACGGAGGCACATACGCCAAAGACTCAAAGAGCGACAAGTATCGCAAAGTTGTAGCCTCACCAAAGCCTTTGAAAGTTACCAATATAGATATTGTAAAGCAGTTGGCATTGGAAGGAAACATAGTTGTAACCGTCGGAGGTGGCGGAATACCCGTTGTGGAAGAAGATGGCGTCAAAGGCGTTGAGGCAGTTATCGACAAAGACTTGGCATCTGCACTCACGGCTGTTGAAATAGGAGCAGACGAATTTTATATCCTTACCGACGTTCCAAAAGTCTATATCAATTTCCGCAAACCCGGTGAATTGGCTCTTGATGTCATCACCGTCAAGCAGGCGGAAGAGTATCTCGAACAGGGACAATTTGGCGAGGGATCGATGGCTCCGAAAGTCAGAGCGGCACTCCACTTTGTCAAAAACGGAGGCAAAGAGTGTATAATCACCGAAGCAGGACAGCTTGGTAACGAAAACTGCGGCACACGCATCGTTTGGTAACAACAAACTTGAATGAGAAAGATAGTAATCAGTCTCTTTTTCCTGATTTTTTTCACATCGCTTTGCTTTTGTGGGGAAAACGACAAACCCAATCGGTTTTTCCTTGACAAAAGCATTGGATTTGGACTTAGTTGCGGAGCTTTGAACTTGCCGACCCTAAGTCATACCATTGGTTCGAGTTCATTTCAGAGACTTGATTGTGCATATAGTGCAGGCTTTTCTTTCAAATTTGATTACAAACTATCGTCTTGGTTCTCTGTTATGTTGGAACATGAGTTCATAAACAGACATCTCAAATATGAAAGTGCAACGGGAAGCACCGAAATAAACCTCAATCAGGTGTATGTCCCTGTTTTGGCAAACTTTCACATTCCTTTGTCTGACAGACTGAACGTTTTGACAGCCTTAGGCGTGGGAATGATACTCAATACAGAGAAAAAGAGAGATTTAGATGCAGAAACGGAGTTGGTATGCGACAATCTGTGGGAATGTAGTTTTGTCGGGAAAGCAGGCATTGAGATTTTAACCAAAAGAAGAATGCTTTTGTTGGTTGATTATCATCTTTCTCCGAGAGCCAATTACTACTATGATTGTGCAGAAAGAACAGAGAATTTTTCGATACAAAGATTAGGAATTGAATTTTCAATATTTATTTAACAATTAAAACAAAAGAGTTATGGCATTTAACCTAAGAAACAGAAACTTTTTGAAGTTGTTGGATTTCACTCCCAAAGAAATCCAATACATGTTGGACTTGGCTCGCGATTTGAAGAGAGCAAAGTATGCAGGTACCGAACAACCAACATTGAAAGGCAAAAACATTGCCTTGATATTTGAAAAAACATCAACCCGTACAAGATGTGCATTTGAGGTTGCGGCATACGACCAAGGCGCACACGTTACTTATTTGGGTCCTTCAGGCTCTCAGATAGGAGTAAAGGAGAGTATGGCAGACACAGCACGCGTTTTGGGAAGAATGTTCGACGGTATAGAATACAGAGGCTTTAAGCAAGAAACCGTAGAAGAGCTTGCAAAATATGCAGGTGTGCCTGTATGGAACGGACTTACCAATGAGTTCCACCCAACTCAGATATTGGCAGACTTTTTGACCATGAGCGAACATGTTGATAAGCCTTTGAACCAAGTAACTTACGCTTACGTCGGAGACGCACGCTACAACATGGGAAATTCTCTTATGGTTGGCGGAGCAAAAATGGGAATGGACGTAAGAATTGTTGCTCCTAAGGGATTGCAACCTGATGCAGAATTGGTAAAAACCTGCCAAGAGATAGCAAAACAAACAGGTGCAAAAGTAACTGTTACAGACAATGTGGCAGAAGGAGTAAAGGGTTGCGATTTCTTGTACACTGACGTTTGGGTATCAATGGGTGAACCGACCGAAGTGTGGGCAGAGAGAATTAACTTGTTGAAACCATATCAGGTAAACAAGCAAATGATGGAGATGACAGGCAATCCGAAATGCAAATTCATGCACTGCCTTCCTGCATACCACAACTTGGAAACACAAGTCGGCAGAGACGTAAACAAACAATTTGGTTTGGACGGCATAGAAGTTACAGAAGAAGTATTCGAGTCTGAAAACTCTATCGTATTTGACGAAGCCGAAAACCGTATGCACACTATCAAAGCAGTGATGGTTGCAACCCTCGGCGAATAATCGTGCAATCAAATGGTTTGCTCCTCGATTGGGGCAAACCATTTTTCCTTTTTGGTATTTCTTTTTTGATAAATAGTTTCCTTACTCCTTGATGTACAAAAATATATTCTATTTCGGGGGGTAAATTCCTTGAGATTTTTTGCAGCATTGTTGGTTTTGCTGCACCATAGTGCCACCATAGGCAGGAAATACGGGCTTTTTGATTTGGAGAACGTCGGTTTGTTTCGCAACGGAGCCAATGCAGTCAATTTCTTCTTCGTTTTGAGCGGATTTCTCATCACTTACCTTTTGCAAAAGGAACAGTCTCAAACCCAAAATATCAATATCAAGCAATTCTATCTTCGCAGGATAAGGCGGATATGGCCTCTCTATTTTCTGTTGATTGCAATCGGAACGATTTTTCTTCCGCTTGCAATATCAATTTCGGGACTTGACTATCAGATGCCTTATTCCATAGGACAGACTTGGTACTATTTTCTTTTCTTCTGCCCGATTATGGTTCTGCACATCTACGGTCATCATCTTTTAGAACCCCTTTGGTCGATAGGGGTCGAAGAGATTTTCTATCTGATGTGGGGTCCGCTTGTCAAGTTTTTTAAGAAACATTTGCCCGAGGTCATATTTGCAACCATGGGATTGAAGATTGCGACGGAAGTTGCGGCATATTGTTTTTTCGATTCTTCGAGTGTGTTTTATCTTTTGGCGTTTAACTACAATTTTGAGAGCATGGCAATAGGTGCATTGGGGGCTTATTTGCTCTTTAATGCCAAAAGCAGTATAGAAAACAAACTTTGCTTCAAACCGATTGTGCGTCTGCCGGTTTGCTCGCTTGTCTTGCTTTTCCTTTTCTTCAATATCAATATCGACAATGCTGTTTGGAACGCTCTTTTTTTCACTCCGATAGTGTCGCCTCTGATTTTGTCGTTCTTATACTTGTATGTGATTTTCTCAAAGTTCAAAGATGCTTTGCCGCAATGGGCTGTTGTTGTGCTGTTTCTTTCTCTTGCGGTGGCAATTACTCTTGTTGTCTCATATTTTTCAAAGCGTTGGTTTGAGGATTGGTTCTTACAAAGAAACAAGAGCAAGGTCTCAAAGTGAAGTCTCTTGCTCTTGATTTGTTGTTTGCTCTTTGTGTTGTAAGGGAGCTTCCTATTGGTAAAGGAACTCGCCGTAAGGGCTTTTTACCACTACGCTTGTTTTGTCGCTTTGTTCGATATGACCTATTATTTGGGCGTCTATGTTGAAGCTCTTGCTGATTGCAATCACTTCTTGTGCGGTTTGTTCGTCTGTATAGACTTCCATGCGATGTCCCATGTTGAATACTTTGTACATCTCCTGCCATTCGGTCTTTGACTGTTGCTGAATCATCTCGAAAAGTGGCGGAATAGGGAACAAGTTGTCCTTTACCGCTCTGAGACCTTCGTTCAAAAAGTGCAGAACTTTGGTTTGCGCCCCTCCGCTGCAATGAACCAAACCGTCAATCTTGCTTCTGTGTTCCTTCAATACCGCTGCAATCACCGGAGCGTAAGTTCTGGTAGGCGAGAGTATCATTTTGCCTGCATCTACTCCCTCTACGGTTGTTTCGGAAGTAAGGTTCAGACCTCCGCAATAGACCACTTCTTCGGGTAGGGCGTTGTCATAGCTTTCGGGATAGAGCTTTGCAAGGTCGTGATTGAACACATCGTGTCTTGCAGAGGTCAATCCGTTGCTTCCCATGCCGCCATTGTACTGCGTTTCGTAGCTTGCCTTGCCAAATGATGCCAATCCAACAATCACATCGCCTGCCTTAATATGGTCGTTGGAGATTACGTCTGAGCGTTTCATTCTTGCGGTAACGGTGCTATCAACAATTATCGTCCTGACAAGGTCTCCCACATCGGCAGTTTCTCCTCCCGTGGAACGTATTCCTATCCCCAACTGTCTCATCTGCTCCAAAAATTCCTCAGTTCCGTTGATGATTTTAGAGATTACTTCTCCCGGAATAAGATTCTTGTTTCTTCCTATGGTGGAACTTAGCAATATGTTATCGGTTGCCCCGACGCAGATAAGGTCGTCAATATTCATCACAATGGAATCAATAGCTATTCCCTTCCATACCGATAAATCGCCCGTCTGTTTCCAATACATATAGGCAAGAGAGCTTTTTGTTCCTGCTCCGTCGGCGTGCATGATGATGCAGTGTTCGTCGCTGCCGCTCAATGTGTCGGGAACAATTTTGCAAAAGGCCTTTGGGAACAAGCCTTTGTCGATATTTTTGATTGCATTGTGAACATCTTCTTTTGATGCACTGACTCCTCTCAAATTATATTTCTCTTCTTTCATCTGTATTTTGATACTATTTTACTCAGTTTTTGTTCTCTTTTTCCAAAACGCCGTTTTGCTAAAATAAAATGGCGTTTTATTCTGCCAAAACGGCGTTTTGTCCGACTGAAACGGCGTTTTGTTTCTTGCTATTTCTTAAAGTACGGAAGTGCTTTTTGAACGTCCTCGTCTATTAGCAGAAATGAAGGGTAGAAGTACTCGTCTCCGTATAGGTTTTGGGCCATATAGGCTTTCATCAGCTGCTTTATCTCCTTGTTTTCGGCAGAAGAGAGAGGGCGTTTGTCAATTTTTTGTTCGCTTGCGAAGTTCAGCATATTTTGAAGCACGTCTTCGCCTATCGAATAGCGGTTTATGAAGTCTTGCCCGTCCTTATATTGTTTGAAACTGCCTCGATGCTTGTCCACATAGTCAAAACAGTACTTGTAAATCAAGCCTTTTTGCAACAAAGTGGAATAATAGTCGCTCTTTTTATAGACATAGTACGGCAGTTCCACATCGGGTTCTATTCCTCCGCCTCCATAGACCGTTCTTCCTTTCTTTGTCTTATATTTGAGGCTGTCGGCGTGCGATATTGTGTCGGTATGCTTTTCCATGTTGGCATATCGTTCGATAAAGTCGGTGTAATACTTCTCGGGGTCGCCCGAAATGTATGGTCTTTGGATACATCTGCCGCTCGGAGTGTAGTAGCGTGCAACCGTAAGGCGGATTGCAGAGCCGTCGGGTAGCGACTTTTGTTCTTGAACCAAGCCTTTGCCGAAAGTCCTTCTGCCGATTATCATTGCACGGTCGTTGTCTTGCAATGCTCCCGAGACGATTTCGGAAGCCGATGCGGCAACTTCGTCAATCAAAACAATCACCTTGCCCTGTTCAAACAGCCCCTTGGAGGTGGCAAAGTAGTCATTTCGTCCTCTGTATCTTCCGTTTGTGAACACAATGAGGTCTCCTTTCGGCAAAAATTCGTCTGCAATGTCTATTGCTTGGTCGAGATAGCCTCCTCCGTTGCCTCTGAGGTCAAACAAAAGCTGAGTTGCACCCTGCTTTTTGAGGTTTGCAAGTGCCGAATGTACCTCTTGATGAGACTTTGCGGTAAATTGAGACAATTTTATGTAGCCTGTGTGAGCGTCAATCATGCCTTGATAATCTACACTGTGGATAGGAATTGCTGCACGAGTGAGATTGTAGTTGATTTCTTTGCTTATGCCGGGACGCTTGACGGCAACAGATACCTTTGTGCCGCTTTTGCCACGCAGCAACTTGAAAACCTTTTCGTTGGTTATCTCTTTGCCCGTAACGTTTTTGCCATCTACTTTGGTAATTCGGTCTCCTGCCATTATGCCTGCTCGTTGTGAAGGTCCGGGATTGATTGTTTGAACAACCACAATGCTGTCTTCGATTATTCGGAACTGTATTCCGATACCGTCAAAGTTGCCTTGGAGAACTTCATTCTCCTTTTTGATTTCCTCAGCCGTCATATAGACAGAGTGAGGGTCCAAGTCGGAGAGAAAACTCCTGATTGCCTCGTCTTGTAACGAGTCCATATCGACCTTATCTACGTATTGGCTGTCGATAAGCGACAAGATATAATCTATTTTGCTGCCTTTGCCCGAAAAAGAGTTGCTTCCGCCTGAGGGAATTACGAAAAGACCAATCATAACTCCCGATACAATCGACAGAAGTACCAAGACAAGCGTCCGTGCTTTGCTGTTCATTCTCCGAAATCCTTATTTGTTTATCCACTGCTGCACTTGCTCCGGTTTCAAAGGAGCAATGTCGAGTTTGTTTTTCTTTCTCAAACCATTGAGGTCGTTGAATAGTTTGTTCGGATTGGCATTTTTCAAATCTTCAATCTTGTTTATACCTGATTTTCTCAGCAAGGCAATCCACTCTTGCGGCACTCCGCATTCGATAAATTGCTCGTCTGAGGCAACAACAGGCTTCTTTTCGGGTTTCATTTGAGGGAACAACAAAACGTCTTGAATAGAAACATTGTTTGTCATGAGCATACAAAGTCGGTCGATGCCTATTCCCATTCCCGAAGTTGGCGGCATGCCATATTCCAACGCCCTCACAAAGTCGTAATCTATGTACATTGCTTCATCGTCTCCTCTTTCTTGGAGTTTTAATTGGTCTTGAAATCTTTCCAACTGGTCAATAGGGTCGTTCAATTCCGAATAAGCGTTTGCCAACTCCTTGCCATTTACAAACAACTCGAACCTTTCGGTCAATCCTTCGATGTTTCGGTGTTTCTTTGTCAAAGGAGACATTTCTTTAGGGTAGTCATATATAAATGTAGGCTGAATGTAGTGATGTTCACACTTGGCTCCGAAAATCTCATCTATCAGTTTGCCTTTGCCCATTGTTTCATCTACTTCGATATCCATTGCTTTGCAGGCGTCGAAGAGCTGTTTCTCGTCCATGGTGTAAATATCGTAGCCGGTGTATTGAAGAATGGAATCTCTCATTGTTACTCTTGCAAACGGACGACGAAAGTCTATTTCTTTGTCTGCAAGTTGTACCTTGGTGGTTTGGTGAAGTGCAAGGGCAACTCTTTCAATCATCTCTTCGGTAAAGTTCATCATCCAATTATAATCCTTGTATGCCACATAGATTTCCATACATGTGAACTCAGGATTGTGAGTGCGGTCCATGCCTTCGTTTCTGAAATTGCGGGAAAACTCATACACTCCCTCAAATCCTCCGACTATCAGTCTTTTGAGGTACAATTCGTTTGCAATTCTCAGATATAGCGGAATGTTGAGGCTGTTGTGGTGAGTGATAAAAGGTCTTGCGGCAGCACCTCCGGGGATTGATTGCAACACAGGGGTTTCTACTTCCAAGTATCCTTGTTCGTTAAAGAAGTCTCTCATCGTGTTGATGATTTTGGTTCTCTTTACGAAGGTGTCTTTTACCGAAGGATTGACAATCAAATCCAAATAACGCTGACGATAACGCTGTTCGGTGTCGGTAAAGGCGTCATACACTTTGCCGTCTTTCTCCTTTACCACAGGCAAAGGTCTTACCGACTTGCATAGTACCTTGATTTCTTTGACGTGAATTGATATTTCACCCATCTGAGTTACAAAGACGTATCCCTTAACTCCAATGATGTCTCCTATGTCAAGGAGTTTTTTGAATACGGTATTGTACATTGTTTTGTCCTCTTGGGGACATATTTCGTCTCTTTTGATATAGAGCTGGATTTTTCCGAAGCTGTCTTGTAATTCTGCAAAGGAAGCAGCTCCCATTATCCTGCGAGACATTATTCTTCCGGCAATAGACACATCTTGATAGAGTGTATTGTCTTTCGGATATTCAGATAAAATTTCGTTTGTCTTTGCATTTACAGGATATAAAGCCGCAGGATAAGGGTCAATGCCCAACTGTCTTAACTGTTCTGCTGCCTGCCTTCTGAGAATTTCTTGTTCGCTCAATTCGTTGTTCATATTCTAACCATATTATTTCAGTTTGCAAATTTACTGATTTATTTACAAATATCCTCTTTGCGAATGCGGTTTTGGAACAAAAGACTTGAAGAAAGAAGAATTTTGTCTTGAAAAATCCGTTAGTTGTGGAAAAAAGTTGTAATTTTACAAACTCGTTTCAAACAGGTATAAAAAAGAGTATTTTATCAGATATGAATGGTTTTCAAGAAAGATTGCTGGCGTTGATTTCGGAGTTTGAAAGAGCCGGCAGGGTGATATGTGAGAGCGAAGAGGTGTCTCGTCTCGATTTGGACACCTTGAGAAGAAAGATGAGACGCATGTATGATTTTATCATATCGGCAGATATTGAACCGGTGGCAGAAAAGACTGAGCGAATTGCTCAATCTGCTCCCGAGATTGAGCAAGTTGAAGCCTTAGTTCAACCACTTGAAGCAACCCTTGTGGGAGAAGCAGAAAATAAAACGCCGATTTATTCTGACAAAACGCCGATTTGCGAAAATAAAACGGCGTTTGAGCAAGAGCAAAACGCCGTTTTGGAAAATCCTGAAAAAGAAGTAGTTGCACAAGAGCAAGAATACTCGGAGCAAGTTATTGATGCAGAACCTGAAAAGGAAGAAACTCCGCTTGAAGAAGCAGAGGAAGAAATTGTTGCAGGGCAGGTGTTGAAGTCTGTCGAGATAGAGTCGAAAATAAATACCGAAGTTGCTTTGCCAAAAGAGCCTGTACAAGAAGAGCAGCCCCCAAGGCAAGAGCCTCAGACACCGTCGGAAGAAAAGCACGAGAGTAAATCGTCGGTTTTGAGCTACCTTCACAACAATATAATGAGAGACTCAGAACCGAAAAGCAAGAGAGAAACTTCCACATTGGACTTGTTTTCCGAAAAACCTACCTCTATTGCCGAACAATTCGAGAACCAAACTCGTTCAGATTTGAGAACGGCAATAGGAGTGAGCGAAAAGTTTATGTTTATCAACGACTTGTTTTCGGGAAATCTGAAAGAATACACCGATTTTATCAATCGTCTCAACTCTCTCACTTCATGGGAATTGTCGAAGGAAGTCATAGAGGAGATAAAGCGAAAAAGAAAATGGGCATCAAGTTCTTTGGCGTTTACCACTCTTGAAGATTTAATTCACAGAAGGTTTACCAAATAGAGCGAAATGAAGGGCGTATTTATTTTTTCGGCACCCTCGGGCAGCGGAAAGACCACCATACTCAAACAAATTTTCGAGATGTATCCCGATTTGTTTGCTTTCTCTGTGTCGGCAACCAACAGACCTGCAAGAGAGGGCGAAAAAGACGGCAGAGATTACCATTTCCTTTCGACCGAGCAGATGAAAAACAAGATTGCAAAGGGCGATTTTTTGGAATGGGAAGAGGTGTATGAGGGGCGATACTACGGAACATTGCGTTCGGAGTTGGACAGAATATGGGCAAATGGCAAAATTGTTGTGTTTGACGTCGATGTGAAAGGCGGAATTAACATCAAAAATATGTTGAAAGACCAAGCGTTTTCTATTTTTGTCATGCCTCCAAGCATAGAAGAGCTTCGCCGCCGAATAGAGGGAAGAAATACCGAAACAAAAGACACCTTGGAACAACGACTTGCAAGAGCCGAAATGGAAATAAGCATGAGCGATAAGTTTGACAAGGTGATTTTGAACGATGATTTGTCCCTTGCCGTGAGAGAGGTGGCTCAAAATATTGACAATCAACTGAAAAAATGGGGTATAAACAGGTAAGGAAAAGATAGAGAGATATGACAGGATGTTATTTGTGCCTTATAGAGTTATTGAATTTTGAGAATATCGTTTTACAATACGGAAACGATATGTTGAAGATAAGACTTGAACGCATATTGAAAGACTTGTCTTTTGCAATAGGGGGAAAGGAAGAGGTGTTGAGTGCTTTCAATTTTGGTTCTTACATAGTCGTAAGCACCAAAGGCGAAAGCGATGAAGAGCTTTCGGCTCTTGCCCAAGCAATGATGAGCTACAACAAGCAGGCTTTGACCTTCGGCTATCCTCACAGGGGCGTGATAATCCGCCAGAGGGCAATGTGCTTGCAATCGCAGGGCGTGGAGATGTTCAATTCCAAGGCGTTGTTTGAAGCAAAACGCATTTTGGCAAAGCAAAGCATAGCTTCAATTGTTGTGGAGAACGAACTCTTTGCCGAAAAGCAAGAGCTGCTTGAGCGATATATTGCAACCTTTGAACAAAAAGCCGTAATCAAGTTACACAAATACCCTCTTGCAGCTTTGGCAAGCCAAGGCGTAAAACGAAGCATTGAAAGTAATTTTGCGAAAGTGGGAGTTGATAAATCATCTGCCGACTATGCTCTATTGACTTCTTTGTTGCAATTTGTGGAAGATGAAAATAAATAGATTACTTAAAGAAGAAGGACACAATTATCACGTCGAGACATCTTCGTGTCAGAGAAACCACAACGGAGAGTTCATTTGCGGCGATGCTTTTCTCTCAAAGCGATTGAAAGAAGAGCATAGGACGATTGCGGTGTTGGCAGACGGCATGGGACACGGCGTAAAAGCCAACGTACTTGCCACCCTGACTTCCACAATGGCGATAAACTTTGCCCAAGAGCATAAGGACGCAAAGACAATAGCCGAGATAATTATGCAAACCCTGCCAATATGCAGCGAAAGAAAGACAAGCTATGCCACATTCACCATTGTAGATGTGAATGACGAGCAGGTGAACATTTTGGAGTACGACAACCCGCTTTGTCTTGTCATGAGGGGTGGCAATATCTTTGAACCGCAATGGCAGTGTCTGCTTTTGGAAGGCGTAGATACCCAAGGACGAAGCCGAGAGATAATGACGTGCAGCTTTGTTCCCATGAAAGAAGACCGAATTATCTTTATTTCGGACGGAGTAACCCAGTCGGGAATGGGAAATGACGATATGCTTTTGGGTTGGGGCAGAGAGGCATACGTAGAATTTGTAAGAGATACAATAAGGAACGAAAGATACATATCGGCAAGCAAGTTGGCACAAAGAGTTGTGAACAAAGCCTATTCCAATGACAGGTTCTGTTCAAAGGACGACACGAGTTGCGGTGTCATTTACTTCCGTACTCCTCGCAAACTGATGATTGCAACCGGTCCTCCTTTTGATAAAAGCAAGGATTTGGAATATGTCGAAAAGGTAAAGAACTTTGAAGGATATAAGATAGTGTCGGGAGCGACCACGGCAGAGATTTTTGCCAAGCACCTCGGGGTTGAGATTAAAGACGACTATGAAAACATAGATCCGAGTCTGCCTCCTATGAGTACAATGGAGGGAGTCGATTTGGTAACAGAGGGAGTTCTTACTTTGAACAAAGTAATCAGCATATTGGCAAACAACAATGCGGCAACGATAACCTTTGGCAAAGGACCTGCCGACCGCATTGCCGAAAGGCTTATGGATAGTGATGAGATTAACATTGTAGTCGGTACAAAGATAAACCAAGCTCACCACGACCCGAGCCTGCCTGTGGAGATAGAAATAAGAAAAAGCATAGTCAAACGTTTGGTTTCTTTGCTCGAAAGCAAATATATGAAAGATGTAAACGTTGAATATTTGTAGCGAAACAAAACGATGATAAAATCGTAACAATATAATAATGTATGAATAGTGTCAGTTTGAAAAATATTAAAGGAAATATGGCAAAACGAGTGTTGATGTTGGTTGCAGCAGTGCTGTTTTCGGCAGCCTTGTCGGCTCAAACCTACATCAGAGACGCAGAGTATGGCGATGCAAATGCACAATATCGCTTGGGTAAGATGTATGAAAGAGCAGACAGAATGCCCAAAGACATCAATAAGGCAATCTATTGGTACAACAAAGCGGCAGAACAAAACCACCCCGGGGCGATTATGGCATTGGCAGAGCTTTATTATTATGGTGTGGAGGTAAAACAAAACGTACATTTGGCGTTTAAGTACTTTAATCTTGCAGCACAAAACAACAACATGGAGGCAATTTATTGTCTCGGGCAGATGTACGAACAAGGAGTGGGAACTGCAAAAGACCTTGTCAAAGCAATGGAATACTACAAGAAAGCAGCCGACGAGGGAAACCTTGCAAAAGCACAATTTAAGGTCGGAAAGATGTACTACTTTGGCGAGGGTGTGAAACAAGACATCAAGCAGACACTCAAATATATCCATGCCGCTTTTGACAACGGCTATCCAACAGCAATAGAATTTTGGAACGAAAATCAGTTATGGAAGTATGAACAATAAAATCGCTAAATCATTTATATTTGTTTTGGTTTTGTCGGCAACCTTCGGGTTATATGGACAAAACTTGATGCTCAAAGCAAAGAGCGGAAGTGCAGAAGCACAATACGAACTTGCAACCCAATATTATAAAGGTATAGGACAGTTGCAAAACTACTCTTCTGCCTTTGCATGGTACAAGAAAGCAGCCGAACAAAATCACTTGGCATCTTGCCATGCTCTTGCAACAATGTACGAACAAGGCTTGGGCTGCACACAAAACGAACGCTTGGCATTCTCTTACTACATGCAGGCGGCAGAAAGAGGACACTTTGCCTCTCAACTTCGTGTGGCACAAATGTTGGACGAAGGAATAGGAGTTGTGGATAACCCTGCAAGAGCCTATCTTTGGTACAGGATTTGTGCAGACCGAGATGAGGTTTATGCATGTCGAAGAATAGGCGATTATTATCTTGATGGCATTGTGGTCGAAAGAGACCTTATCGAGGCAAAGCATTGGTACGAAAAAGCAGCAGAGCAAAACGACTTGGACGCAATGCAAAAACTTGCCTACATATACGTTGTTGGCGAAAGTGTTGCACCAAACTATGAAAAAGCATCGAAGTTGAGTGAAGAGCCTTTGAAGAAAGATATGGCTGTTGCACAATATGTGAAAGCCTTTTTGTGTGAAAATGGTTTCTATGAGAGAAAACAGCCGAAGGTTGCAGAGCAATACTACATCAAGTCGGCAGAGCAAGGCTTCGAGCCTGCAAAAGAACCTGCAGCCTTGGCACAATACAAACGTAGCGGACAGATTGACGAACTATTGAAGCTCAAAACAATCAAGCGAGGCAAGACCAACTATATTTTGGGAACCGAGTACATAAACGGAACATTGGTCAAAAAAAATGTAAAGAAAGGATTGAACTACCTTACAGCCGCAGCCTCACAAGGAAGCAGTGAAGCATATTTGGCACTCGGCAAACTATATAAAGAAGGCAAGCAAGTCAAGAGAAACAACCGCAAGGCACAAAACTACTTCAAAGATGCAGCGGCACTTGGCAACAAAGAAGCCGAACAATACTTGCAAAGCAATAAATAAGAAGAAAATCAATAAATCATAAATAGCAAATCAATATGACTAAATTAGATGTTAATGCCTGCAACAATGCAGATAGATGGTTGAATGGTTGCATAGACGAAAGCACAAAGCAGGAAATCCTCCGCATGAGGGAAGAAAATCCCGAGGAATTCAACGATGCCTTTTACAGAACCTTGGAATTTGGAACGGGAGGACTGAGAGGCATCATGGGATTGGGAACAAATCGCATGAACTTCATTACCGTATCGATGACAACACAAGGATTTTGCAACTATATCAAGCAAAAGAAAACCCAAGGAGAAGTTCGCTGTGTCATATCTCACGACAGCCGTAACAATAGTCGCAACTTTGCTCTCACAACCGCAAGGGTAATGGCAGCCAATGGCTTCAAGGTCTTTTTGTTTGAAGACATGAGACCCACTCCCGAGCTGTCTTTTGCAGTCAGAGAGTTGAAAGCCGATGCGGGAGTGATGATTACAGCCTCTCACAATCCCAAAGAATATAACGGCTACAAAGCCTATTGGAACGATGGTGCCCAACTGACTGCTCCCGATGATGAATTGGTAATAGAACAAGTCAATAAAATCACCGACATCTCCCAAGTCAAAACACAACAAGGCGATGAGAACATCACCATCATAGGCAAAGACATCGACCAAGTCTATATTGACAGAGTGAAATCGCTCTCGTTGGACAACGGATACATATCTCGCAACAAAGGTTTGAAAATTGTCTATACTCCTTTGCACGGAACAGGTATCAAACTCATACCTCAGGCACTCAAAGCCTACGGATTTGATAACGTATCTATAGTCGAGCCTCAGGCAGTGGCAGACGGCAACTTTCCTACTTGCGTTTCTCCAAATCCGGAAGAACCCGCAGCCTTGGAATTGGGATTGCAACAAGCTCAAAAGGAGAATGCCGACATACTTTTGGCAACAGACCCCGATGCCGACCGCGAAGCCCTTGCAGTAAAGAAGAAAAACGGAGAATGGATTTTGCTTAACGGCAATCAGACAGCCTCATTGTTTACCTATTACCTTTTGAAACGTTGGAGCGAAGAAGGTCGTCTTACCGGCAATCAGTACATTATCAAAACCATAGTAACAACCGAGTTGGTCAGAAAGATTGCCGAAAGTTTCAATGTGGAATGTTACGACACCCTCACCGGATTTAAGCACATAGCAGCCAAGATAAAATCCATGGAGGGAAAGAAAGAATACATAGGAGGAGGAGAAGAAAGTTTCGGCTACCTGATTGGCGACTTTGTGAGAGACAAAGACAGCGTTTCCGGTTGCTGTATCTTGGCAGAAATGGCAGCATACGCCTCAGACAAAGGACAAACCCTCTACGATATGTTGCTCGACATATATGCCCAATATGGATTTTATCAAGAAAAACAAGTATCCATAGTCAGAAAAGGACAATCGGGAGCAGAAGAAATCAAGGCAATGATGACCACATTCAGAACAAACCCTCACACAAGCCTTGCAGGAGAAAAAGTAGAACGCATTGCCGACTATTTGGAATGTGAAAAGACCGGCTTGCCTTCAAGTAATGTATTGCAATACTTCCTTTCGGACGGCAGCAAGGTGTCGGTTCGTCCGTCGGGAACAGAACCCAAAATCAAGTTCTACTTCTCAATTTGCTCCAAGTTTGAAGCACCATCGCTATATGAGCAAAAACAAACAGAAGCAATGCAAAAGATAGAGACTTTGAAGCATGAAATGGGCTTGAACTAAACTAAAATAGTCCCCTGATTGTACAAAACAGCACAATAGACACAAAATATAACAAGTTGAAAATTAGTCTCTGAGTATCGAAAAGCGAAAAAACTTGGCAAAAAATTTGGTTGTGTTGTAAAAGTGTAGTAAATTTGCAAACGCAAATAAAGGGGGAATGGCGTCGTAGCTCAGTTGGTAGAGCAGAGGACTGAAAATCCTTGTGTCACTGGTTCAAATCCAGTCGATGCCACACCGAGAGCCGAAACTCAGCAGGGTTTCGGCTCTTTTCTTTTCCTTGCTTCTCCTTCGGTTGTCGCACTTGACCGGCATACTTTTGCATTCTGCAATACTGATTAGGTTTTAGAAAGCAAATTATTTAACATTTGGCGGTCTCTTAAGCCGAAATGCCGGCGATTTTTTGAGGTCGTCGGGCTTGGGGTCGATTTTTGCGAGTATTTGAGCGTTTAGCAATAGTTTGAGTTTCAAGCGTTTGCAAAATAAGTGCTGATTTAGGTGCATTATCCTTCGTCTTTTGTGTGCTAACACTTCGTCTTTTTTCAAAAAGACTTCATGTTAGTGAGCAAAAACCCTTATGTTGTTGAAGCAAGACAAAACCTCACTTCCAAAAACCCTCATTTCTCTCTCAAAACAGGTGAAAAAAATCCTTAAAATCTCCGCTTAAAATCCTTGATTTTTATCACCGAAAAATAAGGAACGAAGTTGTTATTTAACTTTTCAGACAAAAATCATACCACAATTTACGCTTTTGTCTCTTCGGGGCGTGGGTGGCGGTGCATTCCACAATTCTTTCATGACGATGTAATGGCGTTATTTGCAATTACCTTCTCGGGCGGTAATGGAATTGTTTTATTTCGCTTTGCGTAGGGCTGAAAGCCCAAAAGCGATTAGCTCGGGGCAGAGCGTCAGCGTCGCCCCGAGTTAATGTGCCACACCATAGTCGCCCTGCAAGTGGCAAAAGCCTTACTTCGCTATTTACTTGCGGAATGCGATTTTTCTAAACTATCGAATAAAATTTGCACGATTGATGTGAAAATTTATATCTTTGCAAGCTCAATAAAAAGGAACAAAAAAATGAAAATTCAAAACTTTGGCAAGCCACTGAACCGATTGATAATCATGGTGGCAATATGTATGCTCTCGCTTCATGCAATGGCGTACGACTTTTCCTATACACACCAAGGAACAACACTTTACTACAACGTTACATCGGACAATACCGTCGATGTAGCGGATTATAATTCTGTTAGCGGTGCTGTTGTTATTCCAAGTTCTGTTACCAACAATGGCACAACTTATAGCGTTACTTCGATTGGTTATAGTGCGTTTTATTCTTGCAGTGGATTGACTTCTATTACTATCCCTAATAGCGTTACTTCGATTGGTACTTATGCGTTTTGGCGTTGCAGCGGATTGACTTCTATTACTATCCCTAATAGCGTTACTTCGATTAGTGAGTGGGCGTTTTATGAGTGCAGTAGTTTGACTTCTGTTACAATTGGTAATAGCGTTACTTCGATTGGTGATATGGCGTTTGAAGGTTGCAGCAGTTTGACTTCTGTTACAATTGGTAATAGCGTTACTTCGATTGGTTATAGGGCGTTTTATGAGTGCAGCGGATTGACTTCTGTTACAATTGGTAATAGCGTT
>SFPR01000006.1 GCA_004551865.1 Bacteroidales bacterium | reverse complement strand
TGTTGCAATTTATGGAAGAACGTTGGAGGTTCAAATTCAAGGATTGGGAAATAAATAAAGAGGAAATACTATTCCCCTCTAATAAATAGTAGTGCTGACGAAAGAAAATAATGTATTATTTTCTTTCGTCAGCGATTCTTTTTGTACCTTTGTTCCATCAAGAGTTATCACATTGTAGCATAACGATGAAAGACTCAGAAATACGAACGGTTGCTATCTCGTTACCTAATTTTCAAGCAGTTCGACCAACCGACTTATCTTTTCTTTACAAAGTTACGGAAAAAATCTGACATATTTGCATTTCGCCAATGTAATGAGGACAGAAAAGCAAAACATAGTCAAATTAGGGTTTAGTAGAACTTTGTTTCGGCTGTTGCGGATAGAATTTCAAAGTTTGAAAAATTGAAAAGGCTTAAGAGATCTCCAAATGTTAAAATTTTCATCCTCTTTGCCTTGTTTCACAAGAAAACAGCTGTATGTAAATCATTGTTTATCCGCCTATGCGTTTGGTTTTGTAGCCTTTTTG
The DNA here is from genome assembly GCA_004551865.1 of Bacteroidales bacterium. Lineage (GTDB taxonomy): Bacteria > Bacteroidota > Bacteroidia > Bacteroidales > P3 > Onthomorpha. The sequence goes on along the minus strand of SFPR01000006.1, from coordinate 47,559 downwards.
GGTCAAAAGGTCGATTACTTTGTCGCGGTGGTCGCCTTGCAGCAGGATTTCGCTCTCTGTGCAGCTGCCTCCTACGCCACATTTGGCTTTCAGTTCCTTACATAGGTCTTTGATCTCGTCGCTTGTGGCAACGATGTTGCCAATCAGGGTTACTTGTTTGCCTGCCCGCTGTTTTTTGTCTAATTGTATTTTTAGGGTTTGCTTGTGTGGCGGCAGGCTTTCGACTGTTTCGTCTTCTTCGTATGTGTATTCAAAGTCGGGATTGGTCGAATAGACTACTCCTATCTTGTTGTTTTTCTTTCCCATTGTGTATTGTGTTTTCGATTTGCAAATTTCAGGGTATGATTACGTTGAGGCTGTCGGGCATTATCTCAAATGTGAGGTCTGTGTCAAACTCTGCGTATTCTCCGTCCAAGTTTACTCCGGTCGGATTGTTGCTTTTTACCGTTACTTTCTTGGCTTGGTAAGCATTGACGTAGATTGAGTTGTCAAATTTTCTCCAAAAGAGCAGCTGTGCTGTCCAAAACAGCAGCGGCAAAGGTGGTTTTTGTACAATGACCACGTCTATCAATCCGTCGCAAAGGCTTGCGTTGTTTGCAATCTCTACATCGAAGCCGAACTGATTGGAGTTTGAAAAGCTGACAAAGAGTGCTTGGGTGTTTATCTCTATGTCATCAATTATCAAGGTGTAGTTCTGTGGTTTATATTGCGGATAGTTTTGCAGGACAAGTTTGAGATATGGTTGAAAGCCTCTGGTTTTCGTTTTGGCAAATTCTCGAGCAATGAGGGCATCGAAGCCTATGCCTGCAATACTTGCATATACTGTGTTATTTAGTTTGATGCAATCAATCCGTTTGGTCTTCATTTGGTTGATTGCTTTTATTGCTTGTTCTACCGAAAGAGGTATGTCGAGACAGCGGGCCAAACCGTTTCCGCTTCCGGTGGGGATTATGGCAAGGGTTACGTCCGTAGAGACAAGGCCTTTGACACAATCGTTTATCGAACCATCTCCTCCCACTGCCACAACAATGTCAAAGCCTTTCAGCACTGCTGCCAAAGAAATCGCCGTTGCATGATGTGCGTATGCCGTATAAGCGATTTGGTAGTCGAACTTGTCTTTGTCAAGATAGGTTTCGACTGCTTTTTCTATCACTTTTTGTTTTCCGACTCCCGAAATGGGATTGACAATAAACAGTATCTTCTTTTTTGTTTCCATTTCTCGACTATGGGTGGGTGGAGTTTGAGATAATGTTGTTGTTGTATTGCTGAATGAAGGCTTCGGTGAAGCGTTTGTGTTTGGCGGCTGTGTCTTTATACTTTTCGGCTATGTTGTTTTTCAATCCGGGGTCTTCTTTTTCAAAGTACAACTCCAATGAATGACCTTCTGTGTACTTGCTCAAATAACCGTCCATAAGCAGAAGATATTCTCCGTTGGTGTAATACATATAGTAATGTTGCTGTGGAGAGAACACACTCCGACCAAAGCAAAATATATCGTTCTTCAAGTGTAGCAAGTCGGCTATTGTCGGATAGATGTCTGTCTGTTGCATTGTCATATCGCTCACAAGAGGGTGTTTAAGTGAAGGGTGGTAGATAATCATTGGTATTTTGAACAATCCGAGCTGGGTTTTGAACTCTTCTTGCGAAGTTAAGGCACTGTGGTCTGCCGTTATGACAAAGAGAGTGTTGGAGAACCAATCGCTTTTTGAGGCTTGCTCAAAAAATCTCTTCAACGCATAGTCGGTATAGCCCACTGTTTCGTGTACTATCATGCTGCCTTTGGGGAATTTTCCCTTGTGCTGAGCAGGTATGCTGTAAGGGTGGTGAGACGAAAGGGTGAACAGGCTTGCCACAAAGGGCTTTGAGATTGTGTCGAGTTGCTTTACCATATATTGAAGGAAAGGTTCGTCATATATTCCCCAATTTCCGTCATAGTCTTTGTCGTTGTTGTATTCATCTTTGCCGTAGTAGTATTCAAATCCTACTTTTTTGACATAGTTGTCAAAGTTCATCGTACCGTTATATCCCCCATGAAAGAAAGCTGTTGCATAGCCTTGTTTTGACAAGTCGGCTGCAAGTGAACCCAATTTGTTGTCTCCATAGCTGCTTGTAAGATAGCTTTCTTCCATCATCAAAGGAAGAGAAGACAAAACGGCAGGTATGCCGTCTATGGACCTCTTTCCGTTCGATAATCCTTGAAATACTATGGAGTGTTGTGCCAAAGAGTCCAAGAAAGGGGTGTAAGTCGTGCCTGTTGTGTTGTATGTTTTCAGGTATTCGGCAGAAAAGCTCTCCAAAACAATGATTACGACGTTCGTTTTACCTACTTGCAGAGGCGAAGCAAAGAGTGTGTCTGCCCAAGTGGAGGTTTGCGGTGTGATATGAGGGTCGTAGATTGATTTGACTTCTTTTTCCGAAAAGAAATACTTGGGTCTCAAGGTTGGTTTACCAAATGTGCGATAGAGAGTAAAGGGTGTGTTGAGTACAAGAGCTGTGTTTTGAGTTTCACAATACATACTTGCGTGCATGAGGTTGAGAGGTCTTGTTTGCAATCCTCCTCTTTGTGCCACAATCAGCAGTGCAACACAGAGGACAAACACCATGCTGCGAGTTGCATATTGTTTTGCGGAATGTATTTCTTCTTTTGCCGAAAAACGTCGGCGTATCAGGCGGTCAAGAAGAACAAAAAGGCTCAAAAGAACAATAAACGTAAGCACTATGTGCCAATAATCTCTCAAAAACTGAGGAATTAGTTCGTCAAAATCGCCTCCCACTCCCAAATATCTTGTAATGTCGGCTGTCAGTCTCTTGAATGTGAAACGATAGTAACCCGTATCGATGAGGTTTACCACCATCATGAAGATGTTTGCCAAGTAAAAAAATATGTTTTCTGCCGCTTTGTAAATCTTGTTTGACTTAAAGGGAAGCGGAATCAGGCTCATAAGAAGATAGGGTGCAAGAAAAACGCTCAAAGACGAAAGAGCATAACGAGTGCAACCGCAAAACATCTTCCAAACGCTCGAAAAGCCATCGATGTGAAAGAGTTCTGTATTAAAAAGATAAAACACCACCTGAGTGATGTAGAGCATCAGAAGGCTGAGAGCATATCTCGATAAAATCAATTTGTACGCTTGTGGTATTCTTTTCATTTTGTAGTCTTTTTGGGTTTGTATCCCGAAGCTTTGAGTATCTGTTCGGATTTGTCAATCTTGAAAAGGCTGTCGAGAGTTATGGGATTTTTGTCCATATATTCGCAAACGATTTTGTAACCTATGTAGTTTCCTATTCTTGCAGGGGAATTGTTTATGCCTTTTGTCGAAGGTCCTTCGGCAATGAGGGAGAGGTATTTCGTCCTGTCTTTGCAATAGAGTAGCTGATTTTGAATTATGTAGGTCCAAATGTTGTATTCGTTTGCCTCAACCCACTTTTGTTGAGCGGGAGTGTAGCGAAAAATTGTATTTAACCCATATTCGGGCAGCAAAGCGGCAACTGCGTATGAGTATTTACCGTCATCGATTATACAATCCAAAAGAGTGGCTTCGGGATTTTGAAATGACAGAGGTATATCTCTGAATGTGATTTCTTGAAGGTAAGTTCTCACATAGTCGGGTGCTATATTCTCTTTTTTGAGGCTTGCTCTGAGATATTCGGGCATGGTTTTGTAGTATGGATTGTCAGACAGAGAGTCCATAGAATAAAGGTCTATGCTTATGGCACTGTACTCCGGATATACAAGTATGCGGTTTTGATAAGCAAAGGAGTATTCGGCCGGTCCCAAGATGAGGGTGTATATGTTTGTCTTGGTGCTGTCGGGACGTATCTGTCTTATTTTGCTCATCGCTTTTGCCAAGTCGTCTTCCAACCACTTCAAATCGGGATACATGCTCACCACCGTTTTGTGTACAGACTGCATTTGCTTGTCTTGAACAAAGGCTTTCACAACCTGCATATATTGTTTGTCTGAAAGGTTTGCCGCAAACATGGGTTTGAAGTCCTTTTCGATTGACAGAAGGTATTGTTCCGTCGGAGTGTTTCCGCTTTCAAACAAAGCCTTGTCAAATCGGTGTATTGTGATTGTTTCTTTCGGAGCTTTGTCTTCTCCGAAAAGCACCTTGTCATCTTGTGAGCGTTTGTTGCCGCAGCCTGCAAAAATAGTAAGCATCGCAACTGCAAAAATAACTCTTCGTTTTGCTCTCATAACTCTTCGTTTTATTTTTTCAAAACGCCGTTTTGTTCCGATGAAACGCCGTTTTGGTTTTGCTATTGTTTACTGTTGTTTGTGTATTGTGTCCAACGGTCAATCACAGTCTGCATATCTTGCGGCAAATCAGAGGTAAAGGACATTTTTTCGCCGCTTTTGGGGTGGATAAAGCCTATGGTGGCGGCATGAAGAGCCTGACGAGGCAAAATTTGGAAGCAGTTCTCGACAAATTGCTTGTATTTGCTGAAAGTAGTGCCTTTTAGAACTTTGTCTCCTCCGTAGGTCTTGTCGCCAAAGAGCGGATGACCGATATATTTCATGTGAGCCCTTATCTGATGTGTCCTTCCTGTTTCGAGTTGGCACATTACTCGGGTGATATATCCAAATCTTTGTTGCACCTCATAGTGAGTTATTGCACTCTTGCCGTGTTCTCCGTCAGGAAAGATGTCCATTATCTTTCTGTCTTTGAGACTTCTGCCTATATTTCCCTCAATCGTTCCGTGGTCTTGTTGAAAGTCTCCCCACACAATGGCAATATATTGTCTTTGAGTGGTATGTTCAAAAAACTGTTTGCTGAGAAATGTTTGTGCATACTCGTTTTTGGCAACCAAAAGCAAACCTGTGGTGTCTTTGTCGATACGATGAACAAGCAAAGGCTTGGGTGCTTCTCCTTCTGCTTTGTGATTTTTTTCAAAATGGAAGGTCAGAGCATTCAAAAGAGTACCATAGTAGTTTCCGTAACCCGGATGTACAACCATGTTGGCAGGTTTATTGACCACAACCAAGTCTTCATCTTCGTAAACGATGTCTATCGGAATGTCTTGAGGTATTATTTCTATCTCTTGTGGAGGACGAGTGAGGAAAATCTGTATAATATCGCCGCCTTTAACCCTGTAATTGGATTTTACAACCGCATTATTGACCTTGACACAGCCTGCCTTTGCAGCAGTTTGTATCTTATTGCGGCTCGTTCCCTCTATTCTCATCATGAGGTACTTGTCTATCCTGAGGATTTTTTGACCTTTCTCGACCTCTATGCGATAGTTTTCGTATAGTTCTTGTTCTTCGTTTATATTTTGTTCTTCTGTCTGCATTATTTGGTCTTTATGATTTTTGTGTGCTGCGTTTCACCATTGCGATTGATGATTTGGAGAATGTAAATGCCGCAGTCAAAACCGGATAAATCCATTTGGTTGTCTCTTGTTTCAAGGACAAGCCTGCCATTTGTGTCAAACAAGCGTTTGACACTGCCGCTTGCATCATCTGTAATAAGTTTGCCGTTTGTGGGATTTGGATATACTCTTACTTGCTTTTGTTTCGGAGTATCCAATCCTACTGCTGCTGCACTGCCAAAGCATGGTCTCAACATGACAGAGCCTTTCAAAAATGATTGTTGCCAATCGGATGTGGTTTTTGTGAAAGTATATTCGGCAGAATTGGTGTTGCGGTCAAATCCAATGTTGAGATAGTCGTTCCCCTTGGTTTGCAAGCTCACGAAGAACTTGCCCTTAGGTAACAAAACTGCCTGTTCCAAAACGTAACGCACAAATTGATTTAAGCTGTCGCTCTCGGGAGTGAGGCGTTCGGTTTTGTATATGATTTCTTTCGGAAGATTGTTTTCGCTATTCCAAATACAAATATAGAAAGGTTTGAAGTTAGCATCATTCAACGAGCGGTTGAAGTAAATATCTACGGCAGAGAGTGTGTCGATTGCATTGAGGGTATAGGCTATTGCAAGATGTGAACCGCTGATTGGCTCTACCCCAACTCCGTTTTCGGCAGTGCCGTCGTCGTATGCAAAATAATTATCGAAAACTTGGCGAAATTTCACCGTGTCGTTTGCAGAGAGATTGTCTTGTCCAACTCCCTGCTTGATTGTATGCACTATGTCAAAAGCATAACGGCGGTTGGCAACCAAATCAAAGGAAAACGCATGAGTAGGACGTGCATGAGTAGGTGCAGTTTGGTATTGATTTGCCTCCGAATAGGGTGAAATGTTTTCAAAACCTCCGTCGTATGAGTACAACAGCAGACCTTCTTCGTTTTTGACTTGAAACTTGTATGTTGAACTGAGGGCTTCATTGTACAGATTGACGATTTTCATGCTCAAAGTGTCTGCCATTTCTTCCTGAGCGAAATGTTGAGAAGGCATTGACTGATAGCGTTTCAACATTGAGGGAGCCGGTTCCACAAAAGCGATGTCTTTGAACACCGTGTCGCCGCAATGTCTGTTTTTGTTCAAATAAACATAGTCCACATTCCACTCATCGCAATTTGATATGTAATTTTGCGGTGAATTGTTGAGCGAAGCAATGTTTCTAAATCGGAATTGAAAGTCTTTTGTGAAGTATTTTTCGTCTGTAATCGGGATAAGCACATATTGATAGTACGTTCCATACTTGGCATAGAGGCTGTCGGAAGACAATCCTCCGCTTGCCCAAATCCAATTCCAACCATCGGCAGGCGAATAGAACTCCAAAATAAGAGAATCTGCCATCGAGGGTTGAGTTCCTATGGTTTCCCATGGGTTAGCTCCGCCTCCTGCAGGCTGAAAAAAGAAACTGAGATAAACAGAGTCTTTTGCCGAAAGGGCGAGTGTGAGAGGGGAGAAAACAGAGTCAAGTCTTATCGGCTGACTTGTGAGAGTGTCGGCTGCAAAAGGGCTTCCTGTGGTTTGGCTATAAAGTTTGCCGTAATAGTCTGTTGCATCTAAGGTTGCAACTCCTATCGTCGGAGGATTGAATTGATAGTTCGGATTGATTACAACCCCTCCCGAAAGCCATTTGCTTTGATTTGGCAAACCTTCATAGTCTGAAAAATCATCTATAAAGGGCAAAAGATTGTAGGTTGCGACCTTTGTGAGGTTGCTTTGGTCAATTTGTCTTGATGCAGGGCAAAGGATAAGCTGCGAAAACGCCGAGCCTGTGCAACAAAAAACCAAAACAAGCATACATAGTATCGCTTTGTTTTGGTCAAACCTATTCTTCAACTTCCTCTTCATAGCCGTTTTGTTCCAATATCAGTTGTTCCTCAAATTGTCTCAAAGTTTTCTTGTAACTGTTCTTGGTATCATTGATAAAATGAAGAGAAATGGTCGTTCCGAGTGTAAGACCTTTGAAAGTAGGGTCATAACTTACAACTCTTGAATGCTTGTTATCTTGTTGTCCGTCAAAAGTTTTTCTGCCCACATTCAAACCTGCCGACCACAAAAGCCTCTCTGCTTCTGCCTCTGTCTTACCCAAAATGTCGGGCATATTGGTTGTAGTGCTGTTTACGTCCATTTCCACAACCAAGTCGATGACATCTCCACGCCTTACTTTCTCATTTTGACGAATAATCTTACCTGACTTTCGCTGTTCGATGACAATGTTTGATATATCACCGGGACGAAATGATATATTGCCAATTCTCAATCCTATGTCGGTAAGAGACTGCACCGCTGTTTTGAGACTGATGTCTGTACACAAGGGCATATTAAGCTCATCGCCGCTCAGAGAAGATACTGTAACGTATATCTTTCTTCCTTTCTTGACTTTTGAATCTGCAACGGGTTCTTGACTGAGTATTGTTCCCGAAGGAGTGTCTTCTTTGAAGATTGAATCTATCACAACCAAGTCAAAGTATTTCATTTCGCTCATTTGTTCAATCTCGCTGACCACCTTACCCTCAATATCAGGCACAATGTATTCTTGTCCGTGGCGGGTGTAAATCTTCAAAACAAAAAACGATATGACCAAAAGCAACAAGAAACTTGCAACTATCAGTCCCAAATGAATGAAAAAGGTTTTACTTTTTACAAACTGCTTAAATGACATATTTCAAATTGCTTTTAGTCGTCTCTACCTCCCAAATATATCATCACATAATAGAACAATGTTGCAAGGGAAGAAAGTGCTGCAACAACGTATGTGTAAGCTGCAAGACGCAAAGCGTGTTGTGCTTTCGGGTGAGTGGAGTCTGATGTTATCCTGTGAGCGTCTATCCAAGCCAAGGCTCTTTTTGAAGCATTGATTTCAACGGGCAGAGTAACAAAACTAAACAATGTTGTCAATGCAAACAATACTATGCCTGCCAAAAGCAACTGCGGAAACGATTGAATCAAAATCATGCCTGCCAAAAGCACCCACATGACCCACTTGGAAGCGAAATTGACAACCGGAACCAAGCTGCTGCGAAGCTGTAACCAAGCATAGCCTTCGGCGTGCTGCACTGCGTGTCCGCATTCGTGAGCTGCAACGGCTGCAGAAGCCACGCTGTTGCCGTAATATACCGCTTTGGAAAGGTTTACGACCTTTGTAACGGGATTGTAGTGGTCGGTAAGCTGTCCTTCCACACATCTGACGCTCACATCTGTTATATCGTTGTCGCGTAACATCTTTTCGGCAACTTCTTTTCCCGTAAAGTTATTCTCGGTCGGAATTTTTGAATAGGCTTTGAAGCTCGCATTCAATCGGTTTCCGATAATCCAACTCAACAAGCTGAATCCTATGAAAATTATCCAATACATAATCTCTGTTTATTTTGGTTTCTACTGCAAAAATAACAAATTTCGTTCTAATGACTATTTGATACAACGAATAATCAAATGATTTTGTATTTTTGCTGTTTGATTTTTTTGACTAAACAACAGAATACGATATGATAAAATCGATGACAGGATTTGGCAAGGCAAAGGCTCAATGCGGAGACTACTTGATTGCCTTGGAGATAAAATCATTAAACGGAAAGGCTTTGGACGCTTCGATAAAACTACCCGTGCGTTACAGAGAATTGGAACTTGAAATAAGAAATATCTTTTCGGAAAAGCTCACAAGGGGAAAGATAGATTGTATTGCCACAATAGAGAAAACAAATGCCGAAGTGGCTTTGGGAATTGACGCTCAGGCGTTTGTCAGTCTTTACAAATCGCTTTACTCTCTTGCAATGAGCGTTGGGGCAGACACAACCAACCTTTTGACATACGTTCTCAATCAACCCGAGGTCAAAGGCGGCGAACAAACAGAGCTTGACGATAAAGAAAAAGCTGCTTTTCTCGATTTGGCTCACAAGGCTGCCGAACAGTTGGACCAATACAGAGTTTGTGAGGGTGCAATATTGGAAAAGGATTTTGAAAAACGAATAAACCTGATAGGAGAACTTCTCAAAGAAGTGGAGAAGTACGAAACCGGAAGATGCGAGAGGATAAAAGACAGACTGATTGCCCGATTGAAAGAGATTGAAAGCATAAAGACAGATGACAACCGCCTCGAACAAGAGATGATTTACTACATCGAAAAGCTCGACATCACAGAAGAAAAGGTACGTTTGAGACAACACCTCGACTATTTCTTGCAATGTCTTTCCAAAGAGGAATGTCAGGGAAAGAAGTTGGGATTTATCGCCCAAGAAATGGGAAGAGAGATTAACACCTTGGGTTCTAAGGCAAACGATGCCGACATTCAGGTCTTGGTTGTCAAGATGAAAGACGAGCTTGAAAAGATTAAAGAACAGGTTGCCAACATTCTGTAATGTCATGCCGAGGGTTGCTCTGATAGTTTTCTCATTTGTGTTGCTGTATTTCCAAGCTGCATTTGCCCAAAAGGACGTTTCGCTCGGACAAGCTGCCGCTTTGGAAGCAGAAGGCAGGTGGGAAGAGGCTGCAAACCTCTATCAGGACTACCTGAAAAAGAATAAAGATGAAAAGGTCTATGATTTGCTTTTCAATCTGTTGAAAGACAACGGAGATATTGAGGGAGCAGAAAAATGTCTCAAAGAAGCAATCAAGGCGTTTCCTCAAAGGGTCGAACTACCTGTTGTTCTCTACAATCTGTATCGGCAAAACAGCAACGAAAAAAAGGCGGAAAAGCAGTTTGAACGCATTCTCAAAAACCTCAAAGCCAACAATTCCGACATTCAACGCATAGGAAATGCGTTCATGTACTCAAAAAATACCGAACAAGCGAAAAAGGTCTTTCTCAAAGGCAGAGAATTGTTGCACGACAAGTCGGCTTACGGCTTTCAACTCGGAAATATCTTCCTTCAAGAGGGAGATTATGAATCCATTGCCAAGGAATACCTTTTGATGTTGGAAGAAAATCCTCTCAACATTCCGAGAATACAAACCAATCTTGCGGCATTGTTTGCCAAAGACTCGGCAAACCTCATCAAATCTGTCGAAACGAACTGGGAAAAGCTCTACAAAACAAACAAAAACAATCTTCCGATTGCTCAATTCGGTCTGTGGCTTTATTGTCAGGCAGACCAAACGGACAAGGCTTTCGAGATGGCAAAACAAATCGACAGGACATTTGACCACAGCAGCGGTGCAACGGTTGCAGACTTTGCTTCCGACATGGATAACGCCGAGCGGTTAATCCCTGCCGAGAAAGCATACAAATATATTATCGACAAGGGAGAAGAAAACGTCTTTTACCAACGATGTCTTTCGGGATATGCCAACGTGAAGTATAAGGCATTCATGCAAAACCCCTCAAACAAAAAGCCTCTTGACAATTTACTCAAACTATTTGACGACATTTTTAACAAATATGGCTTTTCGAGAGACAATTTCACCCCTATAATGCAAGATTGTGAGCTGTTAGCTTTCCATGCGGGGCAACCACAAAAAGCTGTCGATATTTTGTCTCAATGTATCGCCTCAAATTCTTTTTCGACAAACCAAAAAGCCGAAATGAAACTGCTGAGTGCAGAGATATACAACGTGAATGGAGACAGCTGGCAGGCAAGTCTTTTGTGTTGGCAGGTCGAAAAAGATTGTCCCAACTCGCCTTTGAGCGACAAAGCCAAGTTTTTCAAAGCCATGTTGAGCTATTACAATGGCGAAATTGAGTGGGCGTTGTCGCAATTCAAGGCTCTCAGGGCTTCAACAACCAAGCTGATTGCCAACGATGCCTTAGAATATAGCGTTTTGATTGAAGATAGTCGCGATGATGACAGTACTTTCCGAGCAATGCAATGGTTTGCTTACGCCGAAAGAGAAAGAGAATATCGCAACTACGACAAGGCCGAAGCATACCTTGATACGATTATGCAAAGCTATCTTTACCACCCTGTGTTTGACGAATGTATCTATCTGAGAGCCGTAATGGCAAAAGAGCAAGGAGGGTTTGAGCGAGCAGACAGCCTGTTCAAAGAGTTGCTTTTGAAATATCCTTACGACCTTACGGCAGACGATGCTCTCATGCAGCTTGCCGACATTGCTCAAAACCAATATAATGACACTCTTGCGGCAAAAGAGTACTACCAAAGAATAATTTTGGACTATCCTACAAGCCTCTACGTTACTCAGGCTCGCAAAAAACTCAAACAGTTGGGGAAATAGGAACTTCTCTGTCTGCCTTACAAAGCACCGACAGGCAAAAATCTAAAACCAATTCGACAATCGATCGAAGTGCGTTATCGTTTTGAAGATGAGTTTTCGGGAGTTTATCTTGTTTCTTCCAGAAGTTCTTTGTTTACTTCCAAGGGATTGTATTTCTTGTCGCTCTTGCAGCTGTCGGAAAACACATTGCTTTTGCCGCAAACGCAAGAGGTGCGGTCGCCTGTTATCGGATCGACGCTCGCACAACGTCTTTTGAACTCTCCGTTCTTCTTTACAAACATCTTTATTCCTATAAAGCAAAAGCTCAATGCCAACAAAACGATGGTTGCTCCCAATACCACTATCAGAGTTTTCATTTCCTTACTCCTTATTCCTTATTATTCTTTGTTTTTTGTGTCAATTAAAATTGTGGTCGGTCCGTTGTTCACCAACTCTATCTGCATATCTGCACCAAACACTCCGGTAACCACATTTCCCGAAAAAGTTTCCTTGGTGTAAGAAACAAACTTCTCATACATTGGTTTTGCAAACTCGGGCTTTGATGCACGAATATATGTAGGACGATTGCCTTTCTTGGTGCTTGCATGGAGAGTGAATTGGCTCACAATCATAATCTCTCCTTTCACATCTTCGACAGAAAGGTTCATAACCGAGTTTTCGTCTTCAAATATTCTCAGCTTTCTTATCTTGTCTGCCAACCAAGTTATGTCGTCTTCGGTGTCGCTGTCTTCAATTCCCAACAGCACCATCAATCCTTCGTCTATCTTTGAGTACTCTTGGTTATCTATTGTCAGTCTTGCTCGTTTTACCTTTTGTATTACAGCTCTCATGTCTTTCGTTGTGTTATTTGGTGTGCCATTGTTGCATTTGCACTTCCTCTCCATTGACGATGTTGAGGTAGTTTAAGTATCTCTCCTGTGATATTTCGCCATTATCGACCGCACGTTTGATTGCACAATCGGGTTCGTGAATATGTGTACAGTTGTAGTAGCGACACTCCGACAGCCTTTCTCTCATTTCGGGATAGTATCCGGCAACTTCTTCGGGAGCAAAATCGACCATGCCGAAAGATTTGACGCCCGGAGTATCTATTATGTTGCCTCCAAACGCCAAGGGATACATTTGTGCAAAGGTTGTGGTATGCTTTCCCTTAAAGTTGCTCAAAGATATGGACGATGTTTTGAGGTTGAGGTTTGAGTCCAAGGCATTGACCAAGGCACTTTTGCCAACGCCCGAGTGTCCGCAAAGAAGCGAAGTCTTGTCTTTCAGTACTTCTTTCAACTCTTCTATGCCTGTTTTCTCGATTGCAGAAGTCTCCATGCAGCGATAGCCCACCTTTTCGTAGATTGACTTCACATAATCGGCATATTCTTTGGTCTCTTTCTCATAAAGGTCTGTTTTGTTGAAGACCAATATGCAGGGAATGTGGTATGCTTCGCAGGTAAGCAAAAATCGGTCTATGAAACCGGTGCTTGTTCGTGGCAAAACGGCTGTAACAATCAGCAATGCCTGATCCATGTTTGAGGCTATGATATGTGTTTGTTTTGAGAGTTTGGTTGCTTTCCTTATGATGTAGTTTTGTCTTGGTTCGATAGCACAAATCAATCCGTACGATGTTTTGTCGGAAGGGATAAACTCTACCTTATCGCCAATGGCAACGGGATTGGTCGATTTGATGCCGCTTATCTTGAACTTGCCTTTGATACAACATTCAAATTCTTCGCCTTCGGCATTTTTTACCGTGTAATGACTGCCCGTAGTCCTTATGACCGTACCTTTTTCCATTGTTTTTTGCTTTCGAAAAAACTACGACTTTGTTGCCAAACTCAGATTTTGCGTCTTTGTTTGCTGTTTTTGCCTGCCCACAAGCCGTAAACTTCGCTCACATTGCCTGCCGTAACAAAGGCATCAATCTTTTCTTGCTCGATAAGTTTCATCAGCCTTGTAAATTCGTCTTTGTTGAGCAGCACTTCTATCTCTACTTTCTTTTGATTGCTGTATCCTCCGGTTACTTCGTAGAGAGTAACTCCTCTAACCAAGTCATTGACTATGAAATCTCTCAATCTCTCATGTTGAGATGAGATTATGCAGACTCTTTTCTTGTTGTTCAGCCCTGCGGTAAAGTAATCGACAACCAAACCGTTAATCCACGTTCCTATCAAACCGATTACAACCATGTGAAAAGGGTTGATGGCAAATGCAGTACAGCAAATCACAGCTCCTGCAACGGCAACCGATGCTCCTATGTCGAAGTGCAGGTATTTGTTTACTATCTTTGCCAAAATGTCAAGTCCGCCGGTAGAGGCGTTAATCTTGAAAAGAACGGTCTGTGCCGCACTCAAAAGAAGAACAAAACAGCAAAGGTCAAACCAAATATCGCCCATTACAGATGGTATCGAACCTCCTTCTCTTATAAAGTTCTCGTATGGGAAATAGGTTTCCAAAACTCTCATCATCGGACCGAGTATAAGTGCTGTATAAACTGTCTTTATTCCGAACTCTTTTCCGATAAGAAAATATGCGAGAACCAAGAGAATTGCATTGATAACGAAGATTACCGTCGAAACAGGCAGGGCTACTCCGAACAGTTGTTCAGAAACTCCGCTCAAAACAATCGACAATCCCGAAATCGTTCCTATAATCAACTTGCTCGGAACAAGGAAATAATAAACTGCACAAGCCGTAACCATCATGCCGACGGTCATAATCAACAATTCTATCCAGAACTTTGAGGTTTTCAATACGTTACCTGCTTGTTTAAGTGTAGCTGTAAAATCCATGGTTTTATCTTTTTGGTTGGCAAAAGTACAAAAGAAATTCAAACCGAACAAGACTTTCGACATATAATCGGCTCTCTGACACTTTTTTTTCAAAAGTCTGTGCAAAAAAACCGAACTTTCGGGATAGGTTTTGAGACTACCAAAAATTTTTTCGCCGTGGTAATAGGATTACCAAGCCGTGGTAATGGTATTACCATGGGAAGGTAATGATGTTACCATGGGCTTGGTAATAGTATTACCATAAGGCTGGTAATGGTATTACCAACAAGAAAAAAATTTGGTAATACCATATACTTTTGGCAAACTTGGAAACGTTTTCAGAAAAAAGCGTTAAAATGAAAGAAACACAAAGATCTATCGACATGAAAACCTCAGGTATAAACTTTGAAAATAGACCATTTAACTATCTGAACTGCTTAAACGACGAGTGTCCGCTTGCAGAAAAATGTATGCGTCGCATTTCTGCCCGATATAGTGAAGAGAATGACAATGTTTTCATGGTGTTAAATCATCGAATGCTTGACACCGACAACTGCAAATACTATGTCGAAAACAAAAAAAGCGACATAGCATACGGTATGAAAGGGTCTTTTGAAGACGTGAAGGCAAAAGACATCGCTCAAATCAGAAAACGACTCTACAATTACTTCGGACAGACGGAATATTTCCGAAGAAGAAATGCCAAAAAACTCATTACTCCCAAAGAACAAGAGTACATAAGAAGCGTTTTTGCACAATTTGGCTACGAGGTTTCTTTTGACAAAATCGTCAAAGAAGTTCTTTGGTAGCGGTTTATCCCGATTAGGCAGAGCCGAAGGAGCGTTTTTTCTTTCGGCAAGAAGTGTTTTCGGTGTCTTTTCTCATTTTTTTCGTACCTTTGCACAATATAGACGATAAAAAACATCATTTGGAAACTCCCTCACGTTATGAGAAACATTAGAAACTTCTGTATAATTGCACATATCGACCACGGAAAGAGTACTTTGGCTGACAGGCTGTTGGAATTTACCAATACGGTGTCCCAAAGAGACATGGAAGCTCAGGTTTTGGACGATATGGACTTGGAAAAAGAAAGAGGCATTACAATCAAAAGCCATGCCATTCAAATGAAATACCAATTTGAGGGCGAAGAATACCATTTGAACTTGATAGACACCCCGGGTCATGTCGATTTTTCGTACGAAGTTTCGCGTTCGATTGCAGCCTGCGAAGGAGCTTTGTTGATTGTGGATTCTACTCAGGGCATTCAGGCCCAAACAATCTCCAATCTCTATCAGGCGATTGACAACAACTTGGAAATAATCCCCATTTTGAACAAAATGGACTTGCCAAACGCAATGCCCGAAGAAGTTACGGACCAAATTGTCGAGCTTATAGGTTGCAAACCAGAGGATGTAATTCCTGCAAGCGGCAAAACAGGTCTCGGAATAGAGACCATATTGGAGCGAATTATCAAAGACATACCCGCTCCAAAGGGAGATGCCGCCGCACCACTGCAAGCCTTGGTGTTCGATTCGGTCTTCAATTCTTTCAGAGGTATAATTTCCTACTTCCGAATAATGAACGGAGAGCTGAAAAAGGGCGACAAGGTCAAATTTGTCAATACGGGAAAAGAATACACTGCCGACGAAATAGGAGTATTGGGGCTTAAACTCATTCCTCAAAACAAGCTCTCCTGCGGCGAAGTGGGGTATATCATTTCGGGAATAAAGACTTCGACCGAAGTAAAGGTGGGCGACACAATCACCTCGGCAATCAATCCTTGCGAAAAGGCGATTGACGGATTTGAAAACGTAAAACCCATGGTCTTTGCAGGAATTTATCCTGTGGATTCGGACGATTATGAGGAACTTCGCAGCTGTATAGAGAAATTACAGCTCAATGACGCCTCACTAACCTTTGAACCGGAAAGCTCACTCGCCTTGGGCTTTGGTTTTCGCTGCGGATTTTTGGGACTTCTGCACATGGAGATAGTTCAAGAGCGTCTTACACGAGAGTTTAACATGGATGTAATCACCACCGTTCCCAATGTAAACTACAAAGTCCACACAACAAAGGGAGAAGTCATCGATGTATATAACCCTTCGGGGCTTCCCGAGCCGAATTACATTGATTACATAGAAGAACCCTACATTTCGGCGTCGATAATCACCAAGACAGACTTTATAGGTCCTGTGATAACGCTCTGCATCGAGAAAAGAGGAGTACTCAAAAACCAACATTATCTTTCGACAGACCGTGCAGAGATAACTTTTGAGCTGCCTTTGGGTGAGGTTGTCTTCGATTTTTATGACAAGCTCAAATCTATATCGAAGGGATACGCCTCTTTTGACTATCACCCTTCGACTTTCCAACGCTCAAAGCTCGTCAAGTTGGAGATTTTGCTCAACGGCGATCCCGTAGATGCCCTTTCGACCCTCACACACTTCGACAATGCCTATCCTCTTGGCAGAAGAATGTGCGAAAAACTCAAAGAACTCATACCGAGACAGCAGTTCGACATAGCAATTCAGGCTGCAATAGGCTCAAAAATCATTGCTCGCGAAACAGTGAAGGCGGTTAGAAAAGACGTAACTGCAAAATGTTACGGCGGAGACATATCCCGAAAACGCAAATTGTTGGAAAAACAAAAAGAAGGTAAGAAAAGAATGAGACAGGTAGGCAGTGTGGAAGTGCCTCAATCGGCATTTCTTGCCGTTCTGAAACTCGATTAAAAACAAAAAAACATAGAACGAAAATGACAGTATCAGTAATCATTGTTGCCATATTGGCTTTGGTTGTCATCGTAAAGGAGTTTTACAGCAGCGAGACAACAAAAAAATTCATCGAAAACGAACAAAAGAAAACCATTCTCGAAATACAGAAAATTCAAGAGAGCGAAGTGAGAAAGGTTGTTACCCCCATACAGCTGCAAGCCTACGAACGCTTGGTGCTTTTCTTGGAAAGAATGACGCCGAACAACCTTGTGTTGCGTTGTTATCAGCCTCAGATGAGTACACAGTTGCTCAAAGATGTCATGATTCAAAACATAAGAGACGAATTTGAGCATAACCTTTCGCAACAGCTCTACATATCTTCACAGGCGTGGGTTTACATCAAAAATGCCAAAGAGGACATGATAAATACCATCAATTCAATTCAGGCAAAAGAAGGCGAAAGCCTCTCTCCCACCGCTTTTGCAGGCAGATTGTTTGAAATGCTTGCAGGAAAGGAAAGTCAGATTGAATTGGCTCAGGATTTCTTGAAAGAAGAGATACAAAAGAGATTTCAATAAAGACGATCTGCAAACAAGATGAAAGCCTCAGACCTTTCTGCCCTGCCTTGTTTGGAACTTTTAACTCCGCAAATGTCGGAAGAAAACGAGATTTGCGACATTTATTGCGGCGATTTGTTGAGCGATGTTCTCTCTTGTGCAAAGGAAAACAGCGTATGGATTACCGTTCAAAGCCACAAAAACGTGGCAGCTGTGGCATCTATGGCAAAAATTGCCTGCATAGTTCTCTCAAAGAGTGCGATTTCCGACAAGGAGATGTTGAACCTTTGTTGCAAAGAGAAAATTGCGGTCTTTCAATCTTCAAAAGACACTTTCCACACAGCCGTTGCAATATATGAATTTCTCAAATGAAAGAGTTGTCTTCTCACATTTTGGATTTGATTGCAAACAGCACAGAAGCCGGAGCAAGCCTTGTGAGCCTTTCAATAGAAGAAAGCAAAGCAAAAGACTTGTTCTGCATAACGATTGAGGACAATGGTTGCGGAATGAGCAAAGAAAAATTGCTTGTTGCGACAGATTGTTGCTCCACAAGGCGGCAAGAGAGACATTTTGGTTTGGGTTTGGCTCTTGCAAAGCAGAGTGCAGAACGCTGTGAGGGCAGTTTGACGATAGAAAGCATCGAAAACAAAGGAACAAAAGTCAAATGGAGCTGTCGTTACAGCCATATCGACCGCCAACCTTTGGGAAACATGGCTCAGGTGGTCGCAATAGCAGTGTCAAATCCCGATTTGAGACTTATTTACCGACATTCGACCGACTATGGCAGCTTTTTGTTCGATTCCTTGGAGCAAATGCAAAAACTAAACCTTGTTCCTCCTCTGACAAGCAGAGAACTTATGGCAATAAGACGAGAAACAGAACAAAATCTTGCACAAATCGGAGCAGAAACATATTAACACAACAACAATAAAAACACATAAGAATTATGTCATTGGAAGAAAGAATTAACGCCGACATCAAATCGGCAATGTTGGCAAAGGAAAAAAGAAAATTGGACGCCCTCAGAGCGGTTAAATCTGCCATTCTGCTTTTGAAAACCAATGGTTCGGCAACACCTATCAGCGAAGCAGAAGAAATTGCATGCCTTCAAAAGTTGGTAAAACAAAGAAAAGAATCGGCTCAGTTGTTCAAAGAACAAAACAGAATGGACCTTTATGAGGAAGAAAGCTTTCAACAATCGGTCATAGAGGCATATCTTCCCGAGCAAATGAGCCAAGAAGAAATTAAATCGGCATTGCAGCAAATCATAGAGCAAACCGGAGCAAGCTCAATGAAAGATATGGGCAAGGTGATGGGTGCGGCACAAAAAGCCTTTGCAGGAAGAGCCGACAACAAATTGGTTTCGACAATGGTCAAAGAGCTTTTGGGATAGTTGTTTCAAAGCAAGAGCGAACTATTTCGGCGGTTTGGTAAAACAAATCGCCGTTTTATTTTGCCAAAACCGTCTTTCAATTCATTATCTCGCCGTGGTAATTGAATTACCATGGGAAGATAATGACATTACTACGGCGTGATAATCGGTTACCAAAGCAAAAAAAATTTGGTAATCTGCAAATCGGGGTAACAAATAAGGCTTACAAACAAAAAAAGCGGCGAAATTTGCCGCAAAATTGTGGTATTTGAAAGGAGGGTTTCTACTTTTGAGGATTTGACAAGAGGAAAGTGTCTATCAATTTTTCCAATTCGTATTTCGGGATTGCTCCCTGAACAGCTCTCACCTCCCCTTTTGTGGTAATGAACAGCAGTGTTGGGACGCTGCGAATTGAAAGCATTGCAGCCAAATTTTGTTCCGCATCGACATCGACCTTGTAAATGTTGATTTTGTCCTTATATTCGACTGCCAAGTCTTCCAAAACGGGTGACAACATCTTGCAAGGACCGCACCATGAGGCGTAAAAATCGACTATTGCAGGCTTTTGCCCCGAGTAGGCAAAGGTTCGGTTTTGAAAATCGTAGCTTCCGAACATTTGTTCAAAGCCCGATTGGCTCAAATGTACTATTTCCATTTTTGTATCATCTTTTTGCAGGTTTGATGTGTCGGATTTTCCGCAGCCCGAGACACAAACCAAAATTAAATTCAAAGTTGCAAGCAAACAAAACTTAGCTGCCTTGGCAGAAAAGCAATGTTTGCCCCTCTTTTTCATAGAATGATACAATTCAAAGCTCATAAAGTTTGGTTCAAAAGCAAGATTTAGCAAATTTTTACAACCATTTTTCCTGTTTGTACCAAGCTATTGTCTCCCCCACTCCCCTTTGCAAATCGTATTGAGGCTCAAATTGCAAGTCTTTTTTGAGTTCTTCTATGTCGCAATCCCAATTTCTTGCAGCCAAAATGGAGTATTTGTCTTTGTTTAGGGTAAATTGTTTGCCGATAAGCCCTCCGAAAGCGTCCAAGAAGCAGGAAATCCATCTGACAATGAAGAGAGGAAATTTCAGTTTGATAGTTTTCTTGTTCAAGACCTGCTTTGAGATTGCCGCATACTCCGAATCCAAATACATCTTGCCATCGCTAACAAAGTAAGTCTTACCTGAAATATCGCTTTCGAAGGCTTTGATGCACACCTCGACCAAATCTTTCGAGTAAATGAAAGTCAGGTGTTGCGGAACGAAGCCAAGGTATGGTTCTATGTGATTATCAATGGTTTGAAAGAAGACAAAATAATCTGTTTCACGTGGACCATAAACTCCTGTCGGGCGAAGAATGACATATTTGCCCTTAAAATTGGCATTGATATACTCTTCTGCTTTGAGTTTTGAGCGACCGTATGCTGTGTTCGGCTTATTCTCGTCGCTAACTTTTGCCTTTGAGAAATTGACCTCCTCTGCCGGACCGTGAGCAGCAAAAGAAGAGAGAAAAATCAGCTTAGTCGTTTGCGGATTTATTGCATCTGCAAGATTTTTTGTAAGTCCGAAATTGACCTTATCAAAATCTTCGGGACGCTTTGCCTTTGTCAAACCCGCAAAATGAAAGATGCAATCAAATTGTTCTCTATCCAACTGTTGTTTGAGGGAAGTCGGATCAGACAATGCAAGATCGATAAACTTGATACGACTATCCTGCAAATATTTTCGGCTCGATTTTGCCCTCACTCCTGCATACACTTCGTAATTTCCCAAAGAGAGCAATCTGTCGATAAGAGTACTGCCGATAAATCCGCTTGCTCCCGTTACCAAAACCTTTTTCATATCTCTATTCTATTGTTTTGATGTAAGCCCTTCTCCTTATTGC
Source organism: Bacteroidales bacterium (assembly GCA_004551865.1). Lineage (GTDB taxonomy): Bacteria > Bacteroidota > Bacteroidia > Bacteroidales > P3 > Onthomorpha. The sequence continues at coordinate 26,754 of SFPR01000006.1, read as the reverse complement.
AATGCGGCTGTCGTATTTTTCCCAAATATTTACCGCTTGATTGGTCTCCAACTGAGGATTTGCGATTGCCATTTTTGAACCGAGCTTGATATATTGCTTATTCATTTCGGCATAATAAATAGAATGTATTCCCTTGTTCTGCCATTGAGGTTTTACTCCATTAAGATAGAGGTCTATGTTCTCAAAGTTCTTCAATGCTTTCAAGAGATGAACCCAGCCAAATGGGAACAGCCTACCCTTACACTTGCGTAAAGCATTGCTCAAAGACGGCATCGACACTCCGAAAGCCACAACCTCATCGTTGTTATCGACTACTAAACAAATAAGACGCTTATCAAGGAAAGGGAAATACTGACTGATGTAGAATTTCTTTTGCTCTTCGTTCAACGGAACATAACCAAACAAGTCTGCAAAAGCCTCGTTGATGGTGTCAAAGAGCTTTGCACCATAACGTTTTGCCATTTGTTTTGCACTCAAACCCTCAACAACTCTCAGGTCATACTTGTTTTTAATCATTTCATTGATACGATGAACTTTCTCAGGCACCGGTTGATTTGCCGGAATTTGGTATTGAATCCAATCAACCTCCTTTGTGTAGGATAATTTCTCTATGCAGAGCGGATAATACGAAGGATTGTAGTAGCAAGACATAGGACAATCTACATCAAAGCCCTCAACCATCATTCCCTCTTTGTCCATATCGGTAAATCCCATCGGACCTACAATCTCATTCATGCCGTTTTGCTTTCCCCAATCTGCAACAGCATCGAGCAAAGCCTTACAAACATCAGTATCATTCACAAAGTCGAACCAGCCGAACCTCACCCTGTTCTCTTTCCAAATCTGATTGGATTTGCGGTTTATTATTCCGACAATACGACCTACTGCTTTACCGTCTCGATATGCCATGAAGATTTTGTAATCGCAAAACTCCAAAGCAGGATTCTTCTTTTTGTTAAACGTAGTCTTCTCGTCAGCTATCAAAGGCGGCACCCACATCTTGTCATCTTTGAACAAACTGTACGGAAACCTCAAAAACTCTCTAAAATCTTTCTTAGCAGATACTTCTTTAATAGTTATATCACTCATCGTTTCAAATAATGCTCTTCTATCTTATTATTTCATACTTTTTGAATGTGGCAGTCAGTTTTTCGACAGCCTCATCTATCTGAGCCTTTGTGTGAGTTGCCATGAGAGAAAAACGAATCAAAGTATCATCAGGCGAACACGCAGGCGGAATTACAGGATTGACAAACACTCCCTGCTCATACAGCTCTTGTGTGATAGCAAATGTCTTATCCATATCCCTTATGTACAAAGGTATTATCGGCGTTTGAGTATTTCCTATCTCAAATCCGAGGCTTCTGAACGCCGAAAGCGAATAGTTAGTTATCTCCCAGAGATTTTTAATCCGCTCAGGCTCTTGCTTGATTACGTCCAAGGCTGCAATGACACTTGCAGTTGCAGCAGGAGAAATTGAAGCCGAGAAAATATATGAGCGAGAATGATGCTTCAAAAAGTTAATCGTTTCGGCATCTGTTGCAATAAAGCCACCAATTGTTGCAAGTGATTTGCTGAATGTACCCATTATCAAATCAACTCGGTCTGTCAAACCAAAATGATTGCATATTCCGCGTCCCTCTTGACCGAAAACTCCCAAACTGTGAGCCTCATCAACATACACAGAAGCGTTATATTTGTCTGCAAGGGCGACTATTTCGGGCAACTTGGCAATATCTCCCTCCATAGAGAACACTCCGTCCATTACAATCAACTTTGTACTCTCGTAAGGTATCTTTTTGAGAACGGCTTCCAAAGACTCCATGTCGTTATGCTTATATTTGAGATAAGAAGCAAACGAAAGACGACGTCCTTCCACTATTGAAGCATGGTTAAGTTCGTCTCCTATGATATAATCTCCCCTTCCCACAATCGTAGGTATTACTCCTATGTTGGTATGGAAGCCTGTCGAATAAACTATTGCCTTTTCTTTTCCTACAAAGTCGGCAAGTTTTTCTTCCAACTCGATGTGAATGTCCAACGTTCCGTTGAGAAAAGGCGAACCGGCACAGCCTGTACCGTATTTTTTTATCGCTTCAATACTTGCCTGCTTGATTTTGGGGTGATTGGTCAAGCCCAAGTAACTATTCGAACCAAACATCAATACCCTTTTTCCATGCATTACCACTTCGGTATTTTGTTCGCTTTCAATAGGTCTGAAATACGGATAAACACCCAAGGCTTTTACCCTTTGCGGTTCTTGATACCGAGCTAATTTAGAACGTAATTGTTTCATATATTACTTATTATTTTTTTCTTCAATTCTCATTTTTGAATTTCCGATTTGAGAGCATCAAACAACCGACTGCAACCAATACGGAAATTATTGCCCAATTTGATGTTATCACTTATAAAATACTCAAACAATCTCTTATATTTGACAGCTTCCAAAGGCTCTCTTATTCCTCCGGCAACCTTTAATCCTTTAATAATCCCGCTTTTGCGATAATGCTCTCTCAGAGCCAAAAGCATGACAGAAGCAGAATATACATCGGCTCCGCAAGATATTTTACCGGTAGAGGTTTTTATAAAGTCAGCTCCGCTTTTGAGTGCAAGCAAAGACGCTCTCCACACATTGGAAAGCGTCTGTAACTCTCCCGTTTCCAAAATAACTTTCAGCACAACTTCTCTCCTGCGGCATACAATCAAGTCTTTCAAGTCTGAAATTTCTTCTGCGGCTTTGGTTTGATTACCACAGAGAAACAAAGCCCTGTTCAAGCAAATATCTATCTCGTCTGCACCATGGTCGATTGCATATCTGACCTCTTCTTTCTTGGCTTCAAGAGGCATTTGTGAGTGAGGAAATCCGGCAGCGACCACAACATTTTTCACCCTCTTCGACCCATTGTATTCATTCATCAAATCAAGAAGGTTGGTAAAGCTGCAAACACCTGCAACTCTGTAAGTTGTTCCAAAAAAATCAAAGTCCGTGTTGTCAAACAATCGTTTGATTTGTTCCCTATGGTCTGTAGGAGACAGACAAGTAAGTTCCAAGTGAGGAATAAGGCTCAAAAGCTCTTGTTTTTCCAAATCCGAATTAACGTCAAGGCAACTCAAAGCATCTATCAGACAAGTAAACTCCCCTACCCTATCGCTTTTGATAAGCTCTATCAACTTTTCTTCGTTTTCTATGACGTTAATATCAAAATCCATTGCCTATTCTGTTTGTTGTTTTGTTGCTATAAGGTTAAAACTCTCCTTTGCAAACTGAGGAGAATACTTAGATTTGAGGACAGGAACACCTATCGTACAATTAAGTCTTTGTTTCTTTTTCCAAGGACTTTCATTCATCTTTTTGCGAGACAAAAGCAGCTTCTTCAACCTCAAAGCCAACACTCCGTCAGACCAATCCATTATTTTGTTTTCAAAGAAAAACTTTCTGTTTTCGACCATCAAATCGCTCAAAGGAATATTCATAGGACAGACTTTTGAACAATTTCCGCACAATACAGAATTGAAACTCAAATGTTTGTAGCTATCATAGTTCTCAATAAAAGGAAGAATGACATTTGCTATCGGTCCGGTAAAAACATTGTTGTAGGGCTTGTCTCCTATTGTGCGATAAACAGGGCAAACTCTCTTACAAGCACCACAATCTATGCACAAAAGAGCCTTTCTTTGTTCTTTGAGAGACAGAAGGCTGCTCCTGCCGTTATCAATCAAAAACAGGTGAGTTTCACAATCCGAATTGAGTGCCTGAGGCGTAAATACAGATGAAAGAAACGGAAAATCAACATTATCTCTATACACAGATAAAATATGAGAAAAGAGTTCCAGATCTGCCAAATTACATATAAACTTGTGGATTGGAAGAATGAAAATCTTCAATTTTGAACCCATCACAAGCTCCATGTCAAACGCAGAATTGAAAACCGAAAACAGACTTCCGGAGTTTACAATTCCCAAAGAGGGTTCAAATATTGAACAATAATTATCAGTTGCCACCGTCGAAATATTCTCTTGCAACAAAGCATCATCAAGTCCCAACTCAATGTTAAAAGCAGATGAAAAAGTGTTTACCGCTTTCACCTTCTTTGACTTCAAAAGAGAAAAAAGACCGTCAAGAAAATCGTCGTATGCAACGCACCAATGTACAATTCCCTTATTATCAGAAAATTTTCTTTCAAACACAAGGAGGTTTTCATCGATCTTATCAATGAATTTTCTCCTCAATTCGGAGGCTTTGAGGCAAGCCTGACGAGGATTTTTGAACACTTCGTGAGCCAAATCCGAAGTAGTATCAAAAGATAAATCCATTTCAGACCAATCGATACTCTCCTTACAATCCGATAAGAAAGTTTTGTACTCCTTTGTGTTCATAAAATCAAATCAAAAGCTACTTAACAGGGATTTTTTCAATCCTTCTTTGGTGTCTTCCTCCCTCAAATTCAGCATTATAATAAGCATCAAATATATTTAATGCCTCCTGAGGCGAAACAAATCTTGCAGGAAGTGCAATTATGTTGGCGTTATTATGTTGTTTTGCGAGCTTTGCAATATCCTCATTCCAACAAAGAGCGCACCTTACCTTTTGATACTTGTTTGCAACCATCGAAACACCATTTGCAGTTCCGCACATAATGATACCAAACTCAAACTCACCATTATCGACAGCCTTTGCCAAAGGGTGAATCATGTCCGGATAATCCACACTTTCAGCAGAATAAGTACCCATATCCTTAATCTCAAAGCCCCTTTTGGTAAGTTGCTGCTTCATAAACTCCTTCAATTCAAATCCTGCATGATCGCACGCAATAGGAATAATCTTACACATAAACAATAACCATTTATTAAAGATAAAACTATCATATCAGTACAGCTTATACCCTGTTCAGCAAGGTATGGCAGCTACCAAAGAGCAAAGGTAGCAATTATTTTTCAATGAAACCCCATTAAAGTAGTAAAAAAGGAAGAAACAAATAATAAACACCACATAAAATCTCGGCAAAATCCCTTGTTTTCGAACTAAAAATCCCCTTTTCTCTTTTCAAACTTTGGAACAATTCTCATCTATCGGTGAAGTAGTTTTTTTGACAAGACGAAAGACAGAAAATAAAACGCCGTTTTGCTACGCCGAAACGCCGTTTTGGCAAAATAATACGGCGTTTTAATTCATACGAAACGGCGTTTGGTTATACAGAAACAAACCACTATACTTAACAATCTTGATTTCAATACCTTACAAATTTAACTCCATTGTTGAAAAGTCGATAATAAGTCTGTTGATAAGCGTAAAATCAAATTGTTGATAAGTTTTGAATGTTGATTAAAGCCGATTTTTTCACAAAAAACGAACGATTTTTTTAACCAATCTGCATAGCGAAATCTCAAATCGGTGTTTTCAACAAGCAAGATTATCAACCATTTGTTGAAAATAGGCTTAAAATACTGATATGTAAAGTCTTCAAATGTCAATAAATGGGTTTGATTTGTTGATAAAAAGTAGTAATTTTGCAGGTTGAAACTTGACAGGAACATGTTTTCAACACAATCAACAGAGATATAACAATAACAATAAGATTTAGTAAAAGATATATGTTTACAAAAGGAGATGAAATCAGGGAGAGAATACTTGCATTGAAAAAAGAAAAAAATGCGGTAATACTTGCTCATTACTATCAAATACCACAAATACAAGATATAGCAGATTATATTGGGGATAGTTTAAATCTTGCTCAAAAGGCAAAAGAAACCCAAGCTGACATAATAATGTTTTGTGGTGTTCACTTTATGGGTGAAACTGCCAAAATACTCAACCCAAACAAGAAAGTAATAATCCCTGATATGAATGCAAGTTGTTCATTGGCAGATTCATGTCCGTATGATGATTTCAAATTGTTTAAAGAACAACATCCTAACCACACGGTTATTTCATACATTAACTGTTCTGCTCAAATTAAAACCCTTTCCGACATAATATGTACCTCAGGTAATGCAGTGCAAATAGTAAATTCTTTGCCGAAAGATGAAAAAATTATATTTGCTCCCGACAAAAATCTCGGAGGATACATAAACAGAATAACCGGAAGAGATATGCTTTTGTGGAACGGCAGTTGCGAGGTTCATGAATTACTTACTGCCGAACACGTTTTGAAGATGAAGCAACAAAATCCTGACGCAACAATGGTGGCACATCCCGAATGTAATCCTGCGGTATTGGAACTTGCAGATTTTGTAGGCTCAACTCAGGCAATGATAAAGTATATTGCTTCTTCAAAATCAAAACGCTTTTTGGTGGCAACCGAATCGGGTATTACTCATAAGTTGCAACAAGACAATCCGGACAAGGAATTTATAATTGTAACGCAAAACGAAAGTTGTGCTTGTAACGATTGCCGACACATGAAGCTCAACACAATGGAAAAAGTTCTCGATACACTCGAAAAAGAGAACAATGAGATAATTTTGAGCGAAGATTTGATTTTGCAAGCCGAAAAGCCTATAAATCGAATGTTGGACATATCAAAACAGCTTGGAATTATAAAATAGGGAAATTTTGATTGGATTTGCATTTAACAATTTTCGTACTGCTAAAACATTGAACCATTGATGTTTAATCTCGAAAAAATCGAAAAAAATGTTGCTTTTTTAACATTATATTCTCAAAAAAATCAAGCCACTGACCAATCGGCTTGATTTTTTTGAAATTTCAGCCCTTTAAGACAATGTTTAAGAGAGTGCAAAAGTGCGTAATTTTGGTTTTCTCCTTTGTTTTGATTTTTCAAAGCCTTACTTTGGAAGCTCAGAGCGATAAATCACTTTTTGAAAAAGTCAATCGTTCGATGAGTTTTCAAGATAAGGTGTGGGTAGTTCAAAATATTAAATCGGTAAAAAAAGCATTGAGCATATCAGATAGGGTTATGAACACAATGGACAGCCTTTACAAATCGGGCTTGTTTGAAACCAATGTGGAAGGAAGTCGATATGACGCTTTCAGACACGTTTTTTGGATGTATTCTCTTGCTTGTGAAATAGGAATTCCAAAATCGAGGAGGATAGGTCTTATTTATGAGAATTACAATCAATATGTTTTTGAAACAACACCGCTTTCGGGTTATGATTTTGCAGGAAGAGAAATGGACGAATACAACAATGAGGTTGGTTTGAACTTGTTTTCGAGAATGGGAAAGCAAGAAAACAGCATTGTATTTGATAGTATAAGTAGTTTGATTTCAAAAGGTTGTGCAAAAATAATTGCTAAAGATAAATCTCAAAGGAGCTTAGACAGAGAGGGTAGGGTGATTTGCGACAGCGTTTGGAAGTCTCAATGGAATAATGACAGGTATTTAATAAATTCAAATGTGGAGTTATGAGAAAAATATGCTTTTTGGTATTGTTGTTGGTTGGTTTCAGTTCGTTTTCACAGTCTTACAACTATGCCATTTATTGTAAGGATACTTTGACGAGCCCTTTTATGGCAGGAAGAGCCTATCAGGACCAAGGGGATAGGAGAGCTGCCGATTTTATTAGGGGAGAGCTGATCAAAAATAAGGTGGAATTGCTTGGAGACAATGGTTTTCAGCCGGTTGAGATTTGCGTAAACAACATTAAAGACGCCTTTTTGACACTCGGAAAGGAAAAAAAGACACTGCAACTTGGCGAAGAATTTCTTGTTGCCGGCTTTTCGCCTTCGTGCAATGTGGAGTTGAATAATGTTAAACCCTTTGTTTTCAGCACAAAAGCCTCTTTGGATAAGATAAAAAGAGAAAAACTTGCATCTAAAACATTGGTTTTCAATATCGGAGAGTTATCTTATTATGATATAGTAGTATTTTTGAGGAAGTTAAGTGCCGAAGGAATAAATCCTCAGCTTGCAATAGTGCAGGGATATGACAAAATACAATACTCAATCGGCAGAAATTCTTGGAAATTTCCTCTTTTACAACTGAGCGGAAAGCCAATAGGAAAAAAAATTGACTATCTTGCTTTGTCGATTGAAGCAGATTTTCAACCACATTATCAATCTCAAAATGTATGGGCAAGAGTTGAAGGAACAAAATACCCTGACAGCACTTTTGTTTTTGTTTCCCATTACGACCATCTCGGAAAGATTGGACAGACTTACTTTCCAGGAGCAAACGATAATGCAAGCGGCGTAAGCGTTCTTCTTGATTTGGCAAAGTATTATGCTTCCAATCCTGCTGAATGTTCGATTGTTTTCATATTTGTAACAGGGGAGGAGATAGGTCTTGTAGGCTCTACCGCAGCTGCCGAAAATCCTTTGATAAACCTTCAAAAGGTCAAGTTCTTGTTTAATTTGGATATGGTGGGAACAGGTTCTACGGGAGTGGCTGTGATAAATGGTCAGAAAGAACGTCGTGCAGGAGAGTTGTTGCAAGAGATAAATTCGGAAAATCATTGGTTCAGCAAAGTGGTATTGGGAGAGGAGAGTTGCAATAGCGACCATTGCCCTTTTGTTCAAAAAGGTGTTGCAGCACATTTTCTTTTCACTTACGGCTGTGAGTACAATGAATATCACAGTGTGCATGACAACGGAAAGGAACTTTCTTTCACAAAGCACATAGACTTTTGTAATTTACTCAAAGAGTTTGTCAGAAGATACAAATAAGAAAAGAGCAAAATGTTTCACGTGATAAAGTAGAAGAATAAGTCATTAAAAACATTGAAAAACAGCAATTTGAATTTAGAATAAGGAGTGCATTTCGCAAAACGGCGTTTTGTCAGTACTAAAACGGCGTTTCAGTGTGGCAAAACGCCGTTCTATTTTTGTGAAACGCCGTTCTATTTTGACAGCTTGAAGAGTTGAAAAATCAAGATTTGAAAACAGATAAAATAACACCGAAATATAATGAAAAGAATAGCTTTAATCATTGTTACAAGTCTGCTTGCAATGGTTTCAAATGCTCAAAATATTTCCCAAATAAGGCATGATGTGGAAGTATTGAGCAGTGATAGTTTGCAGGGCAGGTATTATGGAACGCCGGAACGCCGAAAAGCTCAAGATTATATCATAAACAGCTTTGTAAACTCAGGGCTTACAACCCTCAGACAGAACTTTGAGGTTAATGGAAGAAAGTCTGCAAACATTGCTGCTTTGATAAAATCTTCCGAACCCTCAAACGAATATATTGTTGTCGGAGCTCATTACGACCACTTGGGAACAAAGCTCAAAAATGGCAAAGAAGAGATTTACCATGGAGCCGATGACAACGCTTCGGGTACTGCAATGTTGTTGGAAATTGCACGCTTGTTCTCTCAAAACTCAACTTCAATCAAAAGAAACGTCATATTGGTGGCTTTTGATGCCGAAGAAGTGGGCTTATGCGGCTCTGAATACTTTGCTTCCGACCCTTTGTTTGCTCAAAACGCCTCACAAATCAAGCTAATGCTCAACTTAGATATGGTAGGCTGGCTTAAAGAGGGCGAATTAAATGTTTCGGGAGTGGGAATGCTCAAAAACTGGGAAGAATTGTTTGAAAAAGCCAACACAAACGCTCTGAAACTCTCTGTCAAAAGCCTTGACAAGTCGGTGTTTACCGATTCGGATTTCACTTCTTTTGCCAAACGTCAAATCCCTTCGATAAGTTTTACAACCGGAACAAAGTCTCCATATCACAAACCCGAAGACACGGCAGACAAAATAGACTATCAAGGCATGGAAAAGGTGTCTTCGTTTCTTTATAATCTGATTTGTGAAGCCGCAAACAGCCCCTCACTCACATTTTCGGGCAAGATAGCAAGCCGACACAGCAACAAATCATCGCGATTTGCCTTCGGTGTAGGGGCAGGGTATGGTTCTGCTTGTCAGAATTACCACTTCGGAAACATAACCGGAAGAAACGGCAATATGTATCAGGCAAATCTTTTCTCACAATACAATTTCAGCAAAATATATGCTCTCAGACTGTCGGTGAGTGTGCAAAGAGACAAAACAAAAAGGGCAGAAGGACAGATAAGTCAAACAAAGCTATCACTACCTCTTGTATTTGTCTTGCAAACTCCTCTCAAAGAAGCTGTGGGAGTTGATTTCCGATTGGGAATGTTTTATGATTATTGTTTCGATGCCGATTTCAAATCGACGGGACTGAACTTTGATACATTCTCTGCTCACGATATGGGATTGGTGTCGGGTTTTGGTTTCAGAATTGCAGGCTTCGGCTTAGACATGATGTGGAAAACAGGTCTTGCAAACCTCAATAAAGGCACTGAAAACAAGATTAGCTCATCGTCATTCAACATAGGATTGACTTATTATTTCAAAAGATAACACCAAAAACTAAGACAAAATGGGAGATTTGAAGAAATTGGCAGGACAAACCGCCATTTACGGAATACCAACCATAGTGGGAAGATTTCTAAACTACCTTTTGGTTCCCGTTTACACCTATTCGCTCACGGCAGACCGCTACGGAGTGGTTTCGGAGCTGTATGCATACGTCTCTTTCCTTATGATAATGCTCACTTACGGCATGGAAACGGCATATTTTCGCTTTTCGCAAGAGGCAAAGGACAAAAAAACAGTGTTTAACACCTCCATGCTTTCGCTTTTTACCACAACGATGCTCTTTCTCCTGCTCACAATGTGCAATCTCGGCTCTTTGAGCGATGCAATGGGCTATTCCGCTCATAAAGAGTACATTGCGTTGTTTCTGATTATCGTTTCACTCGATGCTCTCAGGGCAATCCCTTATGCAAAACTCCGAAGAGAAAATAAGGCTGCCCGATTTGCACTGATAAAAAGCGTCGATATTTTCTCCAACATACTCTTTAACCTCTTTTTCTTCTTTGTTCTCAAACCCAAAGACTTGGTTTTGTGCATCTTTCTCTCCAATATGTTTGCAAGTCTTATCGCAATGCTGATGTTATTGCCCGAGTACTTGCAGTTTCGCTTCAAGTTCGACTTCCGTCTTTTGAAACAGATGCTTCTTTACGGACTTCCGGTCATGGTGGGCGGCTTGGCAGGAATGGTAAACGAGACTTTCGACCGAATAGCCTTGAAACACCTTGTGGAATGTCCCGTTTCGGTGTCGGATTGTGAGAGTTATGTGATGAGCAACATAGGAATATATGGAGCATGCTACAAGTTGTCAATCGTAATGAGCCTTTTCATTCAGGCATTTAAGTTTGCAGCCGAGCCTTACTTCTTCTCAAAGATGAAAAACGCAGATGCAAAACAAACTTACGCAGATGTGATGAGCGTATATACCCTTTTTCTTCTCACAATCTTCATAGGAGTGATGGCATATCTTGATATATTACAATACTTTGTGGGAAGCGAGTTCAGAAGCGGCTTGAAGGTCGTTCCTGTCTTGCTTTTGGCAAATCTTTGTCTTGGAATTTATTACAATCTCTCCGTTTGGTACAAGGTGAGCGACAAAACGATATACGGAGCCTACATTTCGGGAATTGGAGCTGTGATAACGCTGATTTTGAACTACCTTTTGGTTCCTCATTTGGGCTATATGGGAGCGGCATGGACCACTTTGATATGCTATTTCTCCATAATGGTGATATGTTGGGCTTTCGGACAAAAGTTCTATCCCATAAAATATCCGATAAAGCGGCTTTCGCTCTACACACTGCTTGCTTTGGTACTTGTGGGTGCGATAATCTGCAATCCGGTTGCCAATATAGTACTCAAACTGCTGATAAACACTGCGTTGTTGCTTGTTTTCGTTGCTGTGGCATACCGATTTGACGTTCGCAAACGACTATCCTGAAAACCATATCGCCATACCAAGAAAAAACATAGCTGACTTTGTAGAAAAACATCGGCAATTATCTTTGCTAACTCTCACTCCATGCGGTTGATAATGGCATTATCAAAGTTTTTTTGCTTGATAATACCATTATCATCGCATGATAATCCGATTATCTTGGGAAGATAATACCATTATCACGCCAAGATAATACTATTATCACGCCGTGATAATCCGATTATCAAGCATAGGAGTAAGTTGATAATCCTTTTTTTCAGACAACAACCGCCGTTTTACTTCCGAGAAGTCTTCGTTTTCTCTTGTTTATTGCAAAACAGAGATTTACAACTTACAATCTTTCCAATACCAAATCAATTAAATCGTCCATTGATTTGTGATAATCTTTGCTGAATTTGCCCGATGTTCTGCCTGCAATGACGTTGCATATTGTCAAAACGTTGTGTCCGCACATTCTTCCCAAACCATAGAGAGCCGAAGTCTCCATTTCGTAATTTGTTATTTTGAGATTGTTGAACGAAAAACCTTTCAAGCGTTGGTTAATCGTCTCATCTGCAGGACTTAACCTTATTTTTCTTCCCTGAGGAGCGTAGAAGCCTGCCGCAGTGAGCGTTATGCCGCAAGGAATGTCGAAAGCAATTTTGTCGAGCAGCGTTTTGCTTGCCCCGATTGCGTAAGGAGTAGGTAAATTCGGTTTCCAATCGACTTGTTTGCAGAAGGTTGTGACCATTTCCGTCTCGTTTATTTTTTCGATGTCCTTATAATAATATCCCAAACCGTCAGTGCCTATCGCAAAAGCAGAAGCAACACACATTCCCACTTCCAATTCGTCTTGCAAAGAGCCGCAAGTGCCTATTCTTATCAAATCGAGACTTCGGTGAGAGGGGTTCGGCTGCTTTGTTTCGAGATTTACGTTTGCACAAATGTCCAATTCGTTGATTACAATGTCAATGCAGCCCACGCCCATGCCGGTTGAGAGTACGGTGAGGGGCTTTGATTTGAATGTTCCGCTATAACTGACTATTTCTCTGTTGCTTGTGTGAGCTGAAATCTTGTCGAAACGTTTTGAAATCAACTCTGCTCTTGCAGGGTCGCCAACCAATATCACCTTATCGGCGAGAGTTTTGGGCTTTATCCTGATGTGGTAAGGCGTATTGTCCTCTGCCAATACCAATTCGGAAGATGCGAATTTCGTTTCCATGTTTTTGTCTGTTTTTCTCTTATCAACGAAAGTCAATCGGCATTTATTTCCTCAGTATTTTCACGCTTGTGGTTTATTTCACTACCTTTGCAAACCGTAAAACAATGAGAAAACAGGTTTGTGATGAGTAAAGGAAATGTGGAGATAATGTCTCCGGTTGGTTCTTACGAGGCTCTTCATGCTGCAATAGCCTCAGGTTGCAACAGTATCTACTTTGGTGTTGAGGGATTGAATATGCGTTCTCGTTCTGCCAACAATTTTACCATTGAAGATTTGAAACAAATTGCTTCCATAGCCTCCGAACACAGCGTAAGGTCATATCTGACCCTCAATACGGTGGTTTACGACAGCGAAATGGACTATATGAAGAGCATAATTGACGCTGCAAAGGCTGCGGGGGTGAGTGCCGTCATTGCGGCGGACTTGTCTGTCATTCAATATGCGAATGAAATTGGTCTTGAGGTGCATCTTTCGACCCAATGCAACATTACCAACAAGGAAGCGGTGAGATTTTTTTCCAAATATGCCGATGTGATTGTTACTGCGAGAGAACTAAGTCTCGAACAGGTCAAATCCATCACTCGATGGATAAAAGAGAACGACATAAAGGGACCAAGCGGAAGGCAGTTGGAGATTGAGTGTTTTGTTCATGGAGCTTTGTGTATGGCAATCAGCGGAAAGTGTTATCTTTCTTTGGATAACGCAAACAGCAGTGCCAACAGAGGGGCTTGTTTGCAGTACTGCCGTCGTCCTTACAAGGTTACAGACATGGACGGAGGCACAGAACTGATGATAGACAACCAATATATCATGTCGCCAAAGGATTTGAAGACATTGGATTTCCTTGACAAGGTGTTAGATGCGGGAGTGAGGGTACTGAAAATTGAAGGCAGGGGCAGAAGTCCCGAATATGTAAAGGTTGTAACGAGAGTTTATCGTCAGGCAGTCGATGCTTGGCAAAAAGGAGAGTGGAGCAAAGAGAAATTAAACGAGTGGAACAAGGAACTATCGACCGTTTACAACCGCGGATTTTGGGACGGATATTATTTGGGTCGCAAAATGGGAGAGTGGAGCGAGGGTTACGGCTCTCGGGCAACCACAAAGAAAACTTTTGTCGGCACTATAACCAACTATTTCAAGAACATAGGTGTTGCAGAGATTAAGATAGAAAGCGGAAGTCTCAAATTGAACGACAGAATTTACATAATGGGAACGACAACAGGCGTCTATGAGGACACAATCGAAGAGATAAGAGTGGATTTGAAGAAAACAGACAAGGCTGTCAAAGGAGAATTTTGTTCAATCCCCACAAAGTCTTTGGTAAGACGCTCCGACAAGGTCTATATTGTTGAAGACGTGCTTGCAGAATGAGAAACCATTAAAGCAAAATGAAAAGATTTAATTTACATTCGCACTCTCTTTTTTGCGACGGCAAGAGTTCGTTGGAGCAAATGGTTTGTGCCGCAATCGAAAAGGGCTTTTATTGTTTTGGTTTTTCGGCTCATGCTCCTGTTCCGTTTGAAAACAATTTTGCCTTGCCGTTTTCGGACATTCAGAGCTACTTGGACGAAACTCACAGGCTGAAAGAGAAATATCAAAGCAAGATAAGGCTTTACACCTCAATGGAATTTGACTACATAACCGACATTGCCGAAGACGCAAAGCAGAGAGCGAAAGATATGGGCTTGGATTACGTTTTGGCATCGGTACATCAGGTCAAACAAAGGGGTAAAGAGGGCGTGTGGTTCATAGACGGAGGAAAGCAAGAGGTGTGGGACAAGGGTCTTGAGGCGTGTTTTGGAGGTGATGTGAGAAAAGGAGTCGAGTGTTTCTACTCTCAGAGTATTGAAATGCTGCAAAAAGTCAATCCCGACGTGATTTGCCATTTTGATAAGGTGAAAATGCACAACAAAGAGAGGTTTTTCAGCGAAAAAGATGCGTGGTACAAAGAGCTTGTGAGGAGTTTGCTCGAACAAATCAAAACTCAGGATTGTATTTGCGAGGTTAATACAAGAGGATTGTACAAAGGCAGAAGCAATGACTTCTTTCCGTCTCTTGTTTGGATAAAAGAGGCTGCACAAATGGGTATTCGCATGACCATTTCGACCGATTGTCATAATGCAAGCGAGGTAGATTTGTATTTTGATGAGGCTGTCGAAGCCCTAAAGCAGTGCGGACATCGCTATGTGTGGTATTTCGACGGACAATGGCAGGCAGAAAAACTGCCATAATCACAAATCAATACACCGACTTTGCCTTTTGTCGGTGTCAAACAAGGCTTTAATCCGAAAATCAGTGCGATTTTAAGAGAGTTTCACGCCAATTAAGTGCATGAACTCTTCTCTTGTTTCTTTGTTTTTGAGAAATGCTCCCGTAAAGTCGGAAGTTGTGGTGAGCGAGTTTTGCTTTTGAACCCCTCTCATGCTCATGCAGAGGTGTCGTGCCTCAATTACAACTGCCACTCCGAGAGGATTGAGAGTGTTTTGTATGCAATCTTTGATTTGTTGCGTCATTCTCTCTTGCACTTGCAGCCTTCGGGCAAACACATCCACCACTCGGGGGATTTTACTCAAACCTACAATATGACCATTGGGGATATAGGCAACGTGAGCCTTGCCTACCATGGGTACCATGTGGTGTTCGCACAAGGAATATATCTCTATGTCTTTCACAAGTACCATTTGCTTGTAGTCTTCCTTGAACATGGCAGAGCGAAGTATCTCTTCGGGATTGAGATCGTAGCCGTGAGTAAAAAATTGCATGGCTTTGGCAACCCTCATCGGCGTTGCGAGCAGCCCTTCTCTGTTTACATCTTCACCGAGCAACCTTATGATTTCCTTATAGTGCGAAGCCAACTTCTCCAAGGTCTCGGGATTGTATCTTTCTACCTTTTCGTATCCGTAAAGAGATTGTTTTTCAGTATCTTTGTCCATGTTTAAGAATTTGTTTTCAAGACTTTTTCAGTTTGCAAAGGTATGAAAATAATCGCTTCTGTCAAGGGCAAAAAACAAAACGCCGTTTCGCTCATATCAAAACGCCGTTTTATTTCGGCGAAACGGCGTTTTGACAAAATGAAACGGCGTTTCATTTTGCTGTTTCCAAACCTCTGAAAAATAGGTATTTGTAAAGATGAAACAGATGCTTGTTTGAGAGTAATTCTTCGGCATGACATATTCTTGATTGCGGAAATAAGAAACTCAATCTGCACAAAGAACGGAGTGAATGTAGTATCTTTGCCAAAGAATTGAAATTTGAAAAATTTGCTTTTTATGAAAGAGAAGAAATTATTTTTGATTGATGCCATGGCTTTGATATATCGCAGTTTTTATGCGATGAACAAAAGTCCGAGAGTGAACTCCAAGGGCATGAATACTTCGGCTGCCTTTGGCTTTTTTACTACTTTGCTCAGCATATTGAAACAATACAATCCCTCTCACTTGGGAATAGCACTCGATTTGCACTCTCCTACTTTCCGACATGAGAAATATCCTGATTATAAAGCCAATCGCCCTTCCACTCCCGAAGAAATCAGACAAATGGAACCCTATATTTACAGCATAATCGAAGCAATGAACATTCCCATGCTTTCTTGTGAGGGATTTGAAGCCGACGATGTGATAGGAACTCTTGCCAAAAAGGCTGTAAAACACGGCTTTGATGTCTATATGGTAACGCCCGACAAAGACTATGCTCAGCTTGTGGAGGAGCATATCAAGATGTTGAAACTCGGAAGAATGGGAAATCAGGCAGAGATATGGGGAGTTGATGAGGTGTTGGAGCGTTTTGAAGTACAAAATCCAAGACAAGTTATTGATATTTTGGGACTTTGGGGCGACAGTTCTGACAATATACCCGGTGTTGCGGGAATAGGAGAGAAGAAAGCGAAGGCTCTTTTGAAGCAGTTCTCTTCCATAGAAGATGCAATAGCAAACAGCGACAAGATTGAAGCCAAATCGTTGCGTAAAGCCCTTGAAGACAACAAAGAACAGGCGTTGGAGTCCAAGTTTTTGGCAACCATAGTGTTAGATGTGCCGATAGAGTTTGACCCCGAGCGGTTGCAAATTTCCAAACCCGATATGCAACGTTGTGCAGAGCTGTTTGGAGAACTTGAATTTAAGAGCTTTGCACAAAAATTCTTTGAATATTTCTCTTCGGCAGACAATTTGCCGGCTTTTTCTGCCTCCACTGTTCAGCCTTTGTTTCAAACAGCCTTGTTTTCAGATAGTTCGCAACGACAATCGATAGACTCCCAAGCTCACTCCTACATGGAGATAAAGCAAAACGAAGAGCTGAAACAAATTGTGGAACAACTGAAAACCAAAGAGTTGATTTCATTTTACTATTGTGAACAAGAGGGGGTTCCTATGGGCATTTCTTTCTGCTGCGATGCTCACAAGGCTTGGTTCATACGCCTTGACACATCGCCAAAGGAAAGAGAAGAAACAATGTCTTTGATGAAAGAATTGTTTGAAAGCCAATCGGTTGAAAAGATTACTTACGACCTCAAATCGCAAAAGCATTTCCTCGATTTGTATGACTGTGAGGTCTCGGGCAAATGTTATGATGTCATGTTGGCTCACTATCTTATTGACTCGGAAGCTGTTCATCGTTTGGATTTTGTAAGTGAGAGTATGTTGGATTACACAATGCTCGATGCCTCTTCTCTTTTTGCCAAGAAGAAAGCCTCAGATCTTTTGAGCGTTTCCGACCTCGAAAGAGAGAAAAGGGACTTTGTTTGTGAAAGAGCCGATGTTATTTTCCGATTGAGGGATATTACTTATGCCAAACTTAGGGAAGACAAACTTGACAAGCTCTTCGATGAGGTTGAAATGCCGCTTGTAAATGTCTTGTTTGCAATGGAAAAGCGTGGAGTGAAGATAAATTCCGACACATTGGAACAATTTTCTGCAAAGTTGGGAGAGAGGAAGAGCGAATTGGAAAGCCAAATATATGATTTGGCAGGAGAGAAGTTCAACATTTCGTCTCCTCGGCAGCTTGGTGAGGTTCTTTTCACTCGTTTGCAGATAGTTGGAGACGCAAAGGCGAAACGAACCGCCACAAGGCAGTTCTCGACAGCCGAAGAGGTGTTGCAAAAACTTGTAAACGCACATCCGATTGTTCCTTTGATAATGGAATACAGGACTTTGTCGAAATTGAAGAGTACATACGCCGACAGTCTTCCTGCTTTGGTCAATCCTCACACCAAAAGGGTGCATACAAGTTATAATCAGAGTGTTACCGCAACAGGAAGGTTGTCTTCAAACAACCCTAACTTGCAAAACATTCCAATAAAGACCGATTGGGGAAAAGAAATCCGCAAATGCTTTGTTCCTGCGGACGAAAACCATGTCCTTTTGGCTGCCGACTATTCTCAAATCGAACTGAGAATTATTGCTTCTCTGAGTGAGGACGAACATCTCTGCAATGCTTTCAAGGCAGGCGAGGATATTCACCTTGCAACCGCCGCAAAGATTTATTCCCTTCCGAAAGAACAAATTACAAAGCAGCAGAGAGCCAATGTCAAAAGTGTGAATTTCGGAATTATTTACGGTATTTCTGCCTTTGGTTTGTCGCAACAGCTCAACATTACTCGAAAAGAAGCTCAAAAATTGATAGACCAATACTTTGAGAACTATCCTCGTGTGAAGGAATACATACAATGGTGCAAGCAAACGGCAAGAGAAAAAGGCTATGCCGAGAGTATGTGCGGCAGAAGGAGATATTTGAAAGACATAAACTCGGGTAATGTCAATCTTAGGTCGTTTGCCGAAAGGAATGCGGTCAATATGCCCGTTCAGGCGTCGAGTGCCGATATGATAAAGATTGCAATGGTGAGAATTTTTGAGCGAATGGAAAAAGAGAAACTTCAATCTTCAATGATAATGCAGGTTCACGACGAACTTGTGTTTGATGTTCTCAAACCGGAATTGGAAAAGATGAAAGCGATTGTAGTTGAAGAAATGACAAATGCTCTTTTGCTCAAAGTGCCTGTTGTTGTTGAGGCTCAGAGCGGAGAAAACTGGTTGGAGGCTCACTGATTTTCTGCTTTGGGCGTAAGTTTCCAGCGTCTGTGGCTCCAAAGCCAAAATTCGGGAGCGGCTTTTATGGCATCTTCGGTGAGCTTTGCAATGCTTTCGACAACAAATCCGTAGGGCGTTTCTTGTGGTGAGCTGCTCACAAGGCTGAAACTTACCTCATAATACCCTCTTTTGACCTTATCGACCTTGTAGAAGAACACGGGATAGTTGTATTTCTTGGCAAAATACTCTGCTCCGTAAATAAGAGCCGTCTTCTGGTTGAGGAAATTTGCCCAATAGCATTTGTTCACATCGTTCGGACTTTGGTCCGAAAGCAACATATACGCACACACATCGCCGTTTGCAATATGGTTTTCCATATCCTGACGAACGTTGTCGGCATAACAAACCTCTGTTCCGTAGCGAGTGCGTTTTGCAAAAGCCAATCGCTCAAAGGTTTTGTTGCTCATTCGTTTGCCTACCCCTATTCCGTGGTGTGCAATCTGCATATCGAGACTTGCAACCATATATTCCCAGTTGTTATAGTGGGCAGAGGCAAGAATGATGCTCTTTTTGTCCTTGTAATACGGAAGAAGAATGTCTGCATTGAGACATTTGTATCGTTTGAGAAGTGATTTTTTTGAAATGGTAAGCATTTTTGCCGCCTCGACAAGCAAATCCGAAAGATGCCGATAGTATTTTTTTGTAACGGAACGAATTTCGGCTTCACTTTTTTGAGGAAAGGAGTTTTTGAGATTTGAAACTATCACCTTTTTGCGGTATTTCACCACATATTTCAGCACAAAACACATTATGTCTGAAAGAAAATAAAGCACCCTCATGGGTAAAATCGAAAGCGGAATGAGAATGCAATAAAATAACAAGTAGCTTGCAACAACTGACATAGGCTTTTGTTTTTCGATTTGCAAAGATATGGAAAATCTGATTAAAACAAGCTGCAAACAAAATGGTAGTTTAACTTACGCTTTCTTCGATTTTTGTTGCCTTTTTTGCACTCTTTGGCATCAATAACAAGATTATCAAAATTTTTTCGCCATGATAGTCGAATTATCATCGCAAGATAGTCGGATTATCATGTGCTTGGAGTGCGTTTCTATCCCTTTTGACAAAACAAAACGGCGGTTTGACGGCAAGATTTGAGAAATCTGTTGCTGCTTATTCGGGAAATAGTCGTAAATTTGCCAATTCTTTTAGACGAATTAACATTAAAAGTAAAATAGGACAAAGCTATGTCGAAAGCAATAAAGATTTCCAAAGGTTTGGACGTGCGTCTGTTAGGACAAGCCAAGCCTGAGGTTGTGGAAACGGCAGTTGGCGAATATGCCATAAAGCCAAAGGACTTTGTCGGACTTACTCCCAAAATGTTGGTTGAGCAGGGCGACAAGGTGAAGGCAGGAACTCCTGTCTTCTATGCAAAAGGCAAGGAACGCCTTATGTTTACTTCTCCTGTCAGTGGCACAATTACAGCTGTCGAAAGAGGAGAGAAGAGAGTTATTAACGCAATCAGGATTGTACCGGACGGACAAAACGAGTACGAAGACTTCTCCAAGGAGAGTTTGAGCGGCATGAGCCGTGAGCAAGTCAAAGAAAAAATGCTTGCTTCGGGCGTATGGACAGTGCTTCGCCAAAGACCTTACTCAGTCATTCCGGATCCCGACACAACTCCCAAGTACATCATAGTTACGGGATTTAGTTCTGCTCCTCTTGCTCCCGATTATTCCATATTGTTGCAGGGAGAAAGAGCGGCAATGCAGGTAGGTGCAGATGCTTTGCGAAAACTTACCGACGGAAAAGTTCATGTAAATGTACACTCTTCGATAAGTCGCACCGACGAATTGCTCAAATTGGAAAACGTTCAGATAAACACCTTTGAGGGTAAGCACCCTTGCGGCAATGTTTCTGTGCAGGCAGAAAAGATAGACCCGATTAACAAGGGCGAAAAGATATGGTATTTGGACGCTCAGGACTTGGCGGTTATCGGAAAGCTGTTTCTTGAGGGCAGATACGTTGCCGACAAAATCATTGCCTTGACAGGCGAAGAGGTTTCTCACCCTCAGTACTACAAAATCAAGAGAGGAGCAAACATTTCTTCGATTATATATAATAATGTAACATCAAACACTCTTCGTTTCATAAGCGGCAATGTTCTTACGGGAACAAAAATCGAAAGAGACGGATTCTTGTCGTACTATGACAACCAAATAACGGTGATAAGAGAAGGAAAGGAGAGACGTTTGTTCGGTTGGTTGGCTCCGGGCTTCAACCGTTTCAGTGTGTCTCGCACTTTCTTGTCGGGATTTATGAAAAACTGCTCTTGCAACAAGGCATACAAAGTAGATACGAACCTCAACGGAGGTGAGCGTCCTTTGGTATTTACCGGAGAGTTTGAGAAAGTATTTCCGATGGACATCTATCCTATGCAGCTGATTAAGGCTTGTGCGATAGGAGACATAGATTTGATGGAGCAACTTGGTATTTACGAAGTAGATCCTGAAGACTTCGCACTTTGCGAATTGGTAGATTCTTCAAAAACCAACATTCAGGCAATCATAAAACAAGGTCTTGATTTAATGAGAAAGGAGATGGGCGAATGAAATGGATAAAGAATATTTTGGATAATATGCGTCCGAGCTTTGAAGAAGGCGGCAAGCTGTATGCTTTCCACTCTCTGTTTGATGCAATGGACACATTCTTTTTGACACCCGAAACAACAACCACAAGCGGCTGCCACATAAGAGATGCAGTCGATAACAAGCGAACAATGTTTACCGTTGTGATAGCTTTAATCCCTGCTTTGTTGTTCGGAATGTACAACATAGGTTATCAACACTACCTCTCAATAGGAGAAGTTCACTCATATTGCGAAAACTTCTGGGGAAACTTCTGGTATGGTTTCCTACAAGTGTTGCCTATGATACTTGTGAGCTACATTGTCGGTTTGGGGATTGAGTGTATCTTTGCTCAGGTTCGCAAGCACGAGGTGAGCGAAGGCTATTTCGTTACAGGAATGCTCATTCCTCTCATTTGTCCTCCCGATGTTCCTTTGTGGCAGTTGGCAATAGCAGTTGCCTTTGCCGTAATCATAGGAAAGGAAGTTTTTGGAGGCACAGGATACAATTTTCTCAATCCTGCATTGGTGGCAAGAGCGTTTTTGTTCTTCTCTTATCCCTCAAAGATGTCGGGAGACAGCGTTTGGATAGCAGAACAAGGCGATGCCATTTCGGGAGCAACCCCTCTTGGAGAAATGTTGGCAGGAGCAAGCGCACCACACGCCTCAATGCTTGATATGTTTTTGGGATTTGTTCCCGGAAGCGTGGGAGAGACTTCGGTGGTTGCAATCTTGCTTGGAGCGATACTTCTTCTTGTTACTGGTGTTGCCTCATGGAGAATAATGCTTTCAGTATTTGCAGGAGGAGCAGCAATGGGCGTTGTGTTCAATCTTATAGGAGCAACACCATATATGCAAATGCCTTTCTACGAACACTTCCTTATCGGAGGATTTATGTTTGGTGCTGTCTTTATGGCAACAGACCCCGTAACAGCTGCTCAAACCAATATAGGAAAGTACATCTATGGAGCGTTGATAGGAATAATGGCAGTGTTGATAAGAGTTGTCAATCCCGCATATCCCGAAGGCATGATGCTTTCTATTCTTCTTTTGAACGTATTTGCTCCTTTGATAGACTACTATGTGGTCGAAGCAAATATCAAAAGGAGAACAAAAAGAGCTAAAGTTTTGACTAAGAATAATTAACCCCAAAAACGAAAATAGAGATGTTCAGTAATAAGTATATATTTGTTTACTCGACCATACTTGTTGTTGTTGCAGCTTCCATATTGTCGATAGCGGCAGTGGTGTTAAAGCCGTTTCAACAAAAAAATCAAGAGGTCGAGAAAATGCAACAGCTGCTTTCTTCTGTAGGAATAGTCTCCGAGGCAGACAATGCGGAAGAATTGTACAACAAATACTTCACCGAAGAATACGGAGTGAACCCCGAGGGTGAAATTGTCAGCAGCTACATCAATCAACAGCAGACCAAAGGTAGCGAAAGACCATTCAAAGCCGACATGAAGAAAGAATTGCAAAAAGTAAAGAGCAATGACAGCTCGGCATCTTTGCCCGTGTTTGTCTGCAACAAAGACGGCAAGAAGAACTATGTCGTTCCTGTTTCGGGAACAGGTCTTTGGGGCGGAATATGGGGCTATATGGCGGTAGATGAAGACCTTTCGACCGTTGTGGGCGTCAATTTCGGACACAAAAGCGAAACTCCGGGACTCGGAGCCGAAATTACAACCGAAAAATTCCAAAACCAATTTAAGGGAAAGCAAGTCTTTGAAAACTCTCAAGTGAAATTGGAAGTAAAGAAAAGAGCAGACAAGCAAGATAAATATCAAGTTGATGCCATTTCGGGAGCAACTATCACCTCCACAGGCGTATCCAACATGATAAAAGATTGCTTGGGACTATACATCAAGTACTTTGAAACCATAAAAACTGATAGCAATGGCAAATAATTTGAAACTAATAAAGAATCCTCTAAGTAAGGATAACCCGATTACCGTTCAGGTATTGGGAATCTGCTCTGCCTTGGCAGTAACCGCACAGTTGAAGCCTGCGGTGGTCATGGCATTGTCGGTAACAGTCGTTGTGGCATTGTCAAACGTTGTTGTTTCACTTTTAAGGAACACAATACCGCCAAGAATAAGGATTATCGTACAGTTGGTCATCGTTTCAATGATGGTAATCCTTGTCGATCAAGTTTTGAAAGCCTTTGTATATGAGGTAAGCAAACAGCTGTCGGTTTTTGTCGGACTGATAATCACCAACTGTATTGTAATGGGACGATTGGAAGCCTTTGCAATGAGCCACAAACCCGGAGTTTCTTTCCTTGACGGCATAGGAAACGGCTTGGGATACGCATTCATATTGATAACCATGGGATTTGTAAGAGAGTTGTTTGGTTCAGGCACACTATGGGGCTTTCAGGTCATACCGCAAGCCCTATACAACATAGGCTATGAGAACAATGGTCTTATGATAATGCCGCCTATGGCTCTGATAATTGTAGGTATCATAATATGGGTTCACAGAAGTCGGAACAAAGACCTTTGTGAGAAGTAATTAACACAGAAAAATCAGAAATATGCAAGAGATAATAAACATATTTGTAAAGTCGATTTTCATAGACAACATGGTGTTTGCATTCTTTCTCGGAATGTGTTCATACCTTGCCGTTTCAAAAACGGTGAAAACGTCTATGGGTTTGGGATTGGCGGTCGCTTTTGTGCTTATAATAACCGTTCCCGTAAACTATTTGATAAACAAATACATTTTGGCAGAAGGAGCGTTGGTATGGTTGGGAGATTCGTTCAAAGATGTCGATTTGAGCTTTTTGAGTTACATCTTCTTCATTGCCGTTGTTGCCGCAATCGTACAGTTGGTCGAGATGTTCATCGAAAAAGTCTCCCCTTCGCTATACAGCCAGTTGGGAATCTTCCTCCCTTTGATAGCAGTAAACTGTGCAATTCTCGGAGCTTCGCTTTTCATGCAGGAAAGAGACTATGCCAATGTGGGAGAAGTCGTATCGTTTGCAGCAGGTAGCGGAATTGGTTGGCTACTTGCAATCGTTTCACTTGCCGCAATAAGAGAGAAGATAAGATATTCACACGTTCCTGCCCCTCTCAAAGGACTTGGAATAACATTCATAATCACGGGACTTATGGCAATAGCGTTCATGAGCTTCCTCGGAATAAAACTATAAGGAGGAAAACAGATGGGAAAGATAGTAATAGTAAGCGTATTGGTGTTTTTGATAGTCGTATTGCTCTTGGTGAGCATACTTCTCTTTGCCCGAAAGAAATTAGTTCCGCAGGGGAAAGTAAAAATCAACATCAACGACAAGAAAGAATTGGAAGTAGAAAGCGGTTCGTCCATATTGGCAACCCTTGCAGCCGAGAAGGTCTTTTTACCCTCAGCCTGCGGAGGACAAGGCACTTGCGGAATGTGTAAATGTAAAGTCTTGGAAGGAGGCGGCGAGATGTTGCCGACCGAAAAGCCTCACTTCTCGAGAAAACAACAACAAGAACACTACCGTTTGGGCTGTCAGGTCAAGGTAAAAGAAAACATGAAGATACAAATACCCGAAGAAATCTTCGGCATCAAGAAGTGGGAGTGCGAGGTATTGAGCAACAACAACGTTGCAACCTTCATCAAACAATTTGTAGTCAAACTTCCCGAAGGCGAAACCCTCAACTTCCGAAGCGGAGGCTACATACAGATTGACGTTCCTGCCTGCACAATCAACTACAAAGACATGGACATCGACCCTAAATACCATTCCGATTGGGATAAGTTCAAAGTGTGGGACTTGGTGATGAAAAATCCCGAACCATGTTTCAGAGCCTATTCGATGGCAAACCACCCTGCAGAAAACAACATCATAATGTTGAACATTCGTATCGCCACACCACCTTTGGACAGAGAGCATGGCGGTTGGGCAAAGGTCAATCCGGGAGTTTGCTCCTCATATATATGGTCGTTGAAGCCCGGCGACAAGGTAACAATCTCAGGACCATACGGCGAATTTTTCATCAAAGACACCGACAAGGAAATGATGTTTATCGGAGGAGGCGTCGGAATGGCACCAATGCGTTCGCACATCTTCGATTTGTTCAAGACACACCATACAACCCGCAAGGCATCATTCTGGTACGGAGCAAGAGCAATCAAAGACCTCTTCTACGTCGATGAATTTGAAGAAATAGCAAAACAAAACCCTAACTTCACCTACAACATAGCCCTTTCGGCACCCGATCCTACCGACGATTGGAAAGGATACACGGGCTTTATTCACGATGTAATCTACAACAACTACCTCAAAGACCACAAAGAACCCGAAGAAATCGAGTACTACCTTTGCGGACCTCCACCAATGATAGCAGCAGTGTTGAAGATGTTGGATTCGCTGGGCGTACCGCCTGAAAACATCATGTACGACAACTTCGGAAGTTAGCAAATACCGATAAATACAAGGCGTTTCGGAACATTTTCGAGACGCCTTTTTTTTTGTCCCTTTGGCAAAACAGCCCTGTCGAAACAGCGTCTCGCTCATTGCAAAACGCCGATTTATTTTTGCAAAACGCCCTTTCGTCAGAACAGATCGGCGTTTCATTTTTCCAAATCGGTGTTTTGGTTTTTACCTTCTTGCTTGTTACACAGCGAAATAGGATTACCAAAATTTTTTCTTGTTGGTAATGGTATTACCAGCCTTATGGTAATAGTATTACCAACCTCATGGTAATATCATTACCTTCCCATGGTAATACCATTACCACGCCGAAAAAATACCATTACCACGCCGAAAAAATACCATTACCACGCCGTGGTAATTGGATTACCAAACCGAAAAATTTTTTGGTAATACCATTACCAACCGCAAAAGTGAGAAAACACCGCAAAAATAGAAGAAAAACAGAACGCTTTTGCCCTTTCAGAGCGACTATTCTATGGTATTATCAACTCGGGGCAGAGCGTAAGCGTCGCCCCGAGCTAAGTTCTTTTGGACTTTCAGCCCGAGAGCTATGTGGTTTGCATGAAAATTGTATTCTTTCAGCCCGAGGGTATAGTAATCTGCAACCTTATCGAACAAAAAACTCCGAATTTCTATTGCAAAATCGAAAAACATTTGTAACTTTGCTGCGAGAATTTTATTTTTTCGGCAATGAAAACAAATTATATCTTTTTCCTCTGTAAGAATAACTTTGAAAGGCGATGATG